>NZ_JBEAJG010000028.1:0-479204 GCF_040065235.1 Klebsiella sp. GB_Kp047
CGCACCCTTGGTAAGGGTGAGGTCCCCAGTTCGACTCTGGGTATCAGCACCACTTTTTAGGTTAAAGTTCGGCACGTTGTAAAGAATTTGCCTGGCGACAATAGTGCGGCGGTCCCACCTGACCCCATGCCGAACTCAGAAGTGAAACGTCGTAGCGCCGATGGTAGTGTGGGGTCTCCCCATGTGAGAGTAGGGAATCGCCAGGCATCAAATAAAGCAGAAGGCCCAGTCTTTCGACTGGGCCTTCTGCTTTTGTGTTATCTGTTATCTGTTGATAAACAGTCCTGCCACCAGGGGGAAACCCGTCAAAGTCGATTTGCTCGTAATGCAGCAAGGGACAGAGAGTTTATTTGCCCGGTTGTCATGTGGATGATGCGCAGAAGAGCAGATACAGGTTCGACGCTAGCCCCAGTATCTGCTGGTCGGGGGTGAATTAACGGGTCAGCGCGACGATCCCTAACGTGAGGCCGGCTACCGCGGCGGCTCCCCCGGCGATCGCGCCTGCCGTGTCCCAGTTGTCTTCTGTTGTGCCCTTCATACAGGTATTGGTGTGGACTAAGCGGCCTTGCGAGTCATAAACCGGCACGCAGGGAGAGTCATGGGCACAGCCTGCCAGCAGAGAGGCCAGCAGCGCCACGATTAAATACTTTTTCATGATATTACCTCTGGATAATCCGCAGGGTTGTACTGAGAGCCAGTGCAGAACGGAATGGCTTATTTTATCACCGCGGATTGTCCGGCCCGGATGCCGAAATCATCTCAATATATGAGCCACGTAAATATCGTGAAGATAAGCAGGGGAATATGCAGAAAAGATGGAGAGAAAGATCGTCTCCCCGCGCTGCCGCATGCGATAGAGGTTGTCAGATAGCGGGAAGCTGAGCGGGTTGCTAATATGCCTGGCGAAAAAAAAGCGCCCGCAGGGGGCGCCTTTAAAACCAGGCCGGGTTATTCAGCGTGCCGGGTAAAACGTCGTCTGACGACCACAAAGAAGACCGGAACAAAGAAGATCGCCAGCAGTGTCGCGGTTAGCATCCCGCCCATGACGCCGGTACCTACCGCATTCTGCGCCCCGCTGCCGGCACCATGGCTAATCACCAGCGGCATGACTCCGAGAATAAAAGCCAGAGAGGTCATCAGAATGGGTCGCAGGCGCATCCGCGATGCCTCCAGGGTTGCTTCAATGATCCCTTTCCCCTCTTTCTCCATCAGATCCTTGGCGAATTCGACGATCAGGATCGCGTTCTTCGCCGACAAACCGATCGTGGTCAGAAGGCCTACCTGAAAGTACACGTCATTATTCAGCCCACGCAGCGTGGCGGCTAACAGCGCGCCGATCACCCCCAGCGGAACCACTAACATGACTGAGAATGGAATCGACCAGCTCTCATACAGCGCCGCCAGGCACAGGAAGACGACAATCAGCGAGATGGCATAAAGCGCGGGAGCCTGGTTGCCGGAAAGGCGTTCCTGGTAAGACATCCCGGTCCAGTCGTAACCAATGCCGCTCGGCAGCTTACTGGCCAGCGCTTCCATCAGCGCCATGGCTTCCCCGGTACTTTTACCCGGCGAGGCTTCACCGAGGATTTCCATGGAGGGTAAACCGTTGTAGCGTTCCAGACGCGGCGAGCCATAAATCCAGCGCGAAGTGACGAAGGCGGAGAACGGGACCATTTCGCCATTGGCGCTACGAACATACATATTGTTAATGTCGCTCGGCAGCATACGGAAATGGGCATCAGCCTGGACGTACACTTTCTTGACGCGACCACGGTCAATAAAGTCATTGACGTAGTACCCGCCCAGCGCGGCTGATATCGTTTCATTGATATCGGAGAGCGATACGCCCAGCGCCTGCGCTTTTTCCTGGTCGACATCCAGTTTGAACTGCGGCGTATCTTCCAGCCCATTAGGCCGTACCCGCACCAGCTGATCCGGATGCTGTTTCACCATGCCCAGCAGTTGATTGCGCGCCTGCGTCAGGGCGGTATGACCTAGCCCGCCCTGGTCGATCAGCTCAAAGTCGAAGCCGGTGGCGGTACCCAGCTCAATAATGGCAGGCATGTTGAACGGGAAAACCATGGCGTCCTTGATCTGGCTGAAGGCCACGGTGGCTCGCTTGATGATGGACTCCACGCTGTTTTCATCACCGCTGCGCGCTTCCCAGGGTTTCAGGCTGACAAACGCCATGCCGGAGTTTTGCCCCTGGCCGCTGAAGCTGAAGCCGTTCACGGTAAAGACGCTGTCGACGTTAGCCTTCTCCTTATGTAGATAGTAGTCGGTCACGGTATCCAGCACTTTCTGTGTCCGCTCCTGGGTGGCGCCGGAGGGCAGCTGGATCATGGTCAGGAAGACCCCCTGGTCTTCATCGGGTAGAAAGGATGTCGGGAGACGCATAAACAGCACGGCCATTCCCACGACGATCAGCAGATAGATCACCAGGTAACGGCCGGTTCCACGCAAAATACCGCTGACGCTGTTGGTGTAGTGGTTAACGCTCTGGTCAAAGCGGGCGTTAAACCAGCCGAAGAAGCCTTTTTTCTCATGGTGTTCGACCGAGGACGGCTTTAACAACGTGGCGCAGAGCGCTGGCGTCAGGACCAGGGCAACCAGCACGGAGAGCGCCATGGCGGAAACGATGGTGATCGAAAACTGGCGATAAATCGCGCCGGTGGAACCGCCGAAGAAGGCCATCGGCACGAATACCGCAGAGAGCACCATGGCGATACCCACCAGCGCCCCCTGGATCTGCGACATCGACTTTTCCGTCGCTTCTTTTGGCGAGAGTTTTTCCTCAACCATCACGCGCTCAACGTTTTCCACTACGACGATAGCGTCATCGACCAGCAGACCTATCGCCAGCACCATGCCAAACATCGTCAGGGTGTTGATGGAGTAGCCAAACATCGACAGTACGGCGAAGGTGCCCAACAGCACGACGGGCACGGCAATGGTCGGAATGAGCGTTGCGCGCATGTTCTGCAGGAACAGATACATGACAAGGAAGACGAGAATAATCGCTTCAAATAGCGTTTTGACCACTTCGTGAATAGAGATTTTAACGAAAGGGGTCGTATCGTACGGATAGACCACCTTCATTCCCTGGGGGAAGTAAGGCTGCAGTTCGGCTAGCTTCGCTTTAATCGCCGTGGCGGTATCCAGCGCGTTGGCGCCGGTCGCAAGCTTAATACCCAGACCAGAGGCGGGCTTACCGTTAATTCTGGCGACGACGTTGTAGTTCTCTCCGCCCAGCTCAATGCGGGCGACATCTTTCAGATGGACGACAGAGCCATCGGCATTGACCCGCAGCGTGACCTTGCCAAACTCCTGCGGATCTTTAAGCCGCGTCTGGGCAATGATCGACGCATTGAGCTGCTGGCCTTTTAGCGCTGGCGTACCGCCCAGCTGGCCGGCGGCGATCTGATCGTTCTGAACCTGCAGCGCATTAATGACATCCACTGGCGTCAGGTTGTATTTGTTCAGCAGGTTGCCATCCAGCCAGATGCGCATGGCGTACTGTGCGCCAAACAGCTGGACATCGCCCACACCGTTGAGGCGGCTGATGGGATCTTTAACATTAGAGGCGACATAGTCGGAAATATCGTCCTGGGTAGTGACCGGGTTATCAGAGATAAAGCCGGCCACCAGCAGGAAGCTGCTGCTGGACTTTTCTACGCTAATTCCCTGCTGCTGGACTTCCTGAGGCAGCAGCGGGGTGGCCAGCTGCAGTTTGTTTTGCACCTGCACCTGGGCGATATCCGGATCGGTGCCGGACTTAAAGGTAAGCGTGATGGTTACTGAGCCGGCGGAATCGCTGGTCGACGACATATACATCAGGTTGTCGATACCGTTCATGTTCTGCTCAATAACCTGAGTGACCGTGTCCTGCACGGTCTGGGCATCCGCACCAGGATAGGTAGCGGAGATCGCCACCGCAGGGGGCGCTATCGTCGGATACTGCGCTATCGGCAACTGCAGAATGGCCAGACCTCCGGCAATCATCATGATGATCGCCAGCACCCAGGCAAAGACTGGTCGATGGATAAAAAACTTAGACATGGCTGGGTATCCTTATTGTCCGACCGGTGCCGCACGCTCCGCTTCTGCTTTAACGGTGACGCCTGGACGGACTTTCTGTAAGCCGCTGATAATCACCTTATCGCCCGGCTTCAGCCCGCTGGTGATAAGCCACTTATCGCCCACGGCCTGGGAAGCTACCACCTGACGGGTTTCAACCTGGTTTTTGTCATTCACCAGCATGACGGAGGCATCGCCCCGCGGCGTACGGGTCACCCCCTGCTGCGGCACCAGGATGGCCTGCGGATCGGTGCCTTCATCGATGCGGGCGCGAACGAACATTCCCGGCAGCAGGACATGCTGTGGGTTAGGGAAGATAGCGCGCAGGGTAATTGAACCTGTACTTTCATCGACAGTCACGTCGGAGAACTGCAGCGAACCCTTAAGCGGATAGGCCTGACCGTTCTCCATCACCAGCTCAACGCTTTTGGTGTCGCCGCCGCGTTGCAGGCTTTCCTGCTTAAGGCGCATGAAGTCATTGCTGGATTCCGTCACGTCGACGTAGATCGGATCGAGCTGCTGGACGGTAGCCAGGGCATCCGACTGACCGTTGGTGACCAACGCTCCCTCGGTGACGCTCGATTTACCGATGCGTCCGCTAATGGGAGAGGTCACTTTGGTGTAGGCCAGGTTGATGCGGGCGCTTTCCACGGAGGCTTTGGTGGCGATGACGTCAGCGTCGGCCTGGCGGGCGGTGGCCACCGCCTGATCGTATTCCTGCTGACTGATATACTTGGTGCCCAGCAGCGGAACGTAGCGTTTCACCGTTAAGTGGGCGATGGCGGCTGCGGCTTCGGCTTTTGCCTCATCGCCCTTGGCGCTGTTCCACGCCGCCTGGTAGGTTGCCGGATCGATCTGATAGAGCGACTGGCCTGCTTCGACATCGCTTCCTTCAACAAAGTTACGCTTCAGGATGATACCGCTTACCTGAGGGCGGACTTCCGCCACGCGAAAAGCTGAAGTTCGGCCTGGCAGTTCGGTGGTGACCGACAGCGGCGCGCTGTTCACGACATGGACCGTCACCTGCGGCGCCTGGGCATGGGGTTGCGGGTTGTCCGAATTATCGCAGCCGGTAAGCAATAAGGCCGAGATAATTAAACCGGATAAAAGTGTCACTCTGGCGTGAGTTGTCATGGCGGTTCCTTATAGATTACGTGCCAAATTCGGCGGCGAATCTGTGAAAGAAAGAGGGAATTAAAAAGCAGTTTGCCATCCTACAAATAAACGCCGCTGGATGTAAGGGATACTTATTTTTGAGCAATCAGCAAGGCACGCAAAAACAAAAAAGCGCGCAGGATTTTTTTGCTATTTACCTCAATTGTAAAACTTAATAAATAGACATCAATTCAGTGAATGGGTTATTTATTAATATTCTTTTGGGTAATTTATTTGGCGACAGCTTCAGAATTAACTTGTCTGCATTTTTGCTAAAAAATATTCCATGACAAATGTTAGGTTAAGCGATCTTCAGAAAATCCTGAATAACCTGTCTGACGGGAAGGGGCTTGTATGGCTAGAAAAACGAAAGAAGAGGCGCTACGCACGCGGCAGCTCCTGATTGAGTCCGCGATCCAGCAGTTCGCCCTGCGGGGAGTGACCAACACAACCCTGACGGATATTGCTGATGCGGCGGGAGTGACCCGCGGCGCCGTATACTGGCATTTTGCCAGTAAGACTGAGCTGTTTAATGAAATGTGGCAGCAGCAGCCACCGCTCAGGGATTTGATTCAGCATAGCCTCGCGACAGAGAATGAACAGGAGCCGTTAAATGCATTGCGCGAGCGGTTTATTACCGGGCTCCGCTATATTGCTGCGAATCCTCGCCAGCGCGCGCTGATGCAAATTCTTTATCAGCGCTGCGAGTTTGCCAATGATATGCTTTCGGAAAACGAAATTCGCCAGCGGATTGGCTTTAATTATTCGCTGATTGGCGGCATGCTTCAGTGCTGTGTGCGTAACAATATATTGCCAGCCGAAACAAATATTGAAGTGATATTAATTGTTTTACACAGCGCCTTTTCCGGGCTGATTAAAAACTGGCTGCTCGATCCGCAACGCTTCGATCTTTATCAGCAGGCGCCTGCGCTGGTGGATAATGTTATGGCGGTAGTCTGTGCTGCTCATGTATCGGAGGCGCCGGTACTGCGGGCGGTGAATCAGTGATGTGTCCCGCTGTCGCAGGTAATAAAAAAGGCGCTTCCCCATGCCGAAGAGCGCCTTTTATATCAAGCAAGCAACTGACTAGTATCAGTTCATGCCGTATTTTTTCAGTTTTTTACGCAGCGTACCGCGGTTGATGCCCATCATCAGGGCAGCGCGGGTCTGGTTACCACGGGTGTATTGCATCACCATGTCCAACAGGGGCTGTTCAACTTCAGCCAGTACCAGCTCATACAGGTCATTCACATCCTGACCGTTCAGTTGAGCAAAATAGTTCTTCAGTGCCTGTTTAACCGAGTCACGCAGGGGCTTTTGAGTTACCTGATCCTGAGAGTTAACGGTAGAAACGGTCAGTACGTCAGAATTTACGCGTTGTTCGAACATAGTTCTGTCAGCTCTTTATTTCTATTACGCAAAATTTTCGAAGTATGCCTCCAACGCCTCCAGCTGTTCGCTGGCATCCTCAATGGCGTTGAATGTGCGCCGAAACTGGTCATCTGGAGCATGTTCCTGAAGATACCAGGAGACGTGTTTACGCGCGATTCGGTACCCTTTTGCCTGACCATAAAAGTCATGCAATTCCCGAACGTGCGCACAAAGCAAGCGCTTGACCTCTGCCAGCGGCAGCGGGGGCAGCAGCTCTCCAGTGTCCAGATAATGCTGGATTTCCCGAAAGATCCAGGGTCTTCCCTGAGCTGCACGGCCTATCATCAGGGCATCAGCCCCTGTATAGTCGAGCACAGCTCTGGCTTTAAGCGGGTCAGTAATGTCGCCATTCGCGATAATCGGAATGGAAACTTTCTGCTTAACTGCCCGAATACTGTCGTACTCAGCGTCTCCGTTAAACAAGCAGGCGCGGGTGCGTCCGTGAATAGTCAGAGCCTGAATGCCACACTCTTCGGCCAGTTGGGCAATCTCTACGCAGTTACGGTGTTCCGGTTCCCAACCGGTGCGAATCTTGAGAGTCACAGGAACGTCCACCGCATTCACGACCGCCGTCAGGATCGACTTCACCTGGTCGGGGTACTGCAAGAGGGCTGAACCTGCAAGCTTGCGATTCACCTTTTTCGCCGGGCATCCCATATTGATATCAATAATCTGGGCGCCGCTTTCCACGTTAATCCGCGCGGCGGCAGCCATCTCTTCCGGCACGCTACCGGCGATTTGCACGGTACGAATACCGGGCTCATCAATATGCACCATCCGTAAACGGGACTTGTCGCTCTCCCACACCTGTGGATTAGAGGACATCATCTCGGAAACGGTTAAACCCGCTCCCATCTCGTAGCACAGCGTCCGGAATGGTCTGTCAGTAATGCCAGCCATGGGCGCTGCGATCAGGCGATTTCTGAGCTGGTGGTGTCCGATGCGCATGAGTTAAGAAATGACCATACTGTGACTGCAAGGCGGCGTATATTACGCATTTTTTGCACGAGATGAAAGGCCAAACTTTGAGCAATCCTCTGTTGCAGATCAATGAATCCGGGACTAACGTAAAAGGGATGAATAAATACTTATATTAATCATTGATTTAATGGCTGATGGATAATTTGTGTCCATTTATAAAATCATAAAACTTCTCGATTTTTCTTAGACAAACTCGCTACCAGGCGATATAAAACGCTGTTTTTATAGTCAAAAAAGTGCTCTGTAGTGCGATCTGCCTCTCATTTCCTGGCATTATTTGGTGGCTACTGGAAACAAAAATGCGGCCCACAGGCCGCATTGCACTTAGTTTTTCCGGCCGGTGATCCGGCACCACTCCTCTTTCTCGACCACCGGGTCAAGGGTGAAGAGATCGGCGTAGGCTTCACAGACGCTCTCCGCCTGGCTGGCAAGGATGCCGGAAAGCCCCAGCAAACCGCCTGAAACGGGCAGGACGCTGATTAACGGCGCCAGCTCACGTAACGGGCCAGCCAGGATATTGGCGACCACGACGTCGGCTTTCATCGACTCGGGCTGGTCCTGAGGAAGATAGAGCTCCAGACGCTCAGAGACGCCGTTACGCTGTGCGTTATCGCGGCTGGCCTGAATAGCCTGCGGGTCGATATCAATGCCGATCGCTTTTGCGGCTCCCAGCTTCAGCGCGGCAATCGCCAGGATGCCGGAACCGCAGCCGAAATCAATGACCGTTTTTCCGTTGAGGTCGAGTCCATCGAGCCACTGCAGGCACAGGGATGTCGTCGGGTGCGTGCCGGTACCGAAGGCCAGACCCGGATCGAGCATCACGTTGACGGCATTTTCATCCGGAACGTCGCGCCAGCTCGGGCAGATCCACAGCCGCTCACCGAAGCGCATCGGATGGAAGTTATCCATCCATTCCCGCTCCCAGTCTTTATCTTCCAGCTGCTCGATCTTATGCGCGAATCCGGCGCCCAGCAGCGGGTGCTGCTCCAGTTGGGCAACGACCGCTTTCATATCGGTTTCGGCATCGAACAGGCCAATCACGTCGGTGTCGCCCCACAGCCGGGTTTCCCCGGGTAACGGCTCAAATACCGGCGTATCGTGCGTATCCTGGAAGGTGATCGAGACCGATCCGGCCTCCATCAGCGCATCGCTAAGATCTTCAGCGTTCGCGCCGGTGGTATTTAGTTTCAGTTGGATCCATGGCATAGCAAAACTCTTTATTTATCAGTAGTTAAAATAGGTGGCTGTGGTGCGGGACGGCCGAAACGATTCCCTGCCACAAACGCCAGTAAACTCAGCAGCAGCGCGGGAACGATCGGATGGAAGCCGAGAAACTGCACTTTCAGCGTGGCAAGTACGGCATACAGTACACCACCCACGATCATCGCGCTCAGCGCGCCAGCCGCGTTGGCACGTTCCCAATACAGGCCCAGCACCAGCGGCCACAGAAAGACGGCTTCCAGGCCGCCGAAGGCCAGCAGGTTCAGCCAGATAATCATCTCTGGCGGTCGCCAGGCCGCGAGCAGCAGCAGGACACCCAACAGGAGCGTAATGCCGGCGGACATGCGTTTTAGCCGCTTTTCGTTAGTCGCCTGATCCGGACGCCAATTCAGATACAGATCCTTGATGATCGTAGCGGAACTTTGCAGAAGTTGGGCATTGATCGTCGACATAATCGCCGCCATCGGCGCGGCCAGAAAGATCCCTGCCGCAAAGGGCGGGAGCACTTTGACCATCAGCGTCGGGATCACCAGATCCGGTACGGTGAGGTCAGGGATCACCGCCCGACCTAACGCGCCGGCCAGGTGCATGCCAAACATCAGGATCGCCACCACGATGGTGCCGATAATGATGCCGCGATGCACGGCTTTGCTGTCTTTGTAGGAGATACAGCGCACGGCGGTATGCGGGAGGCCTATCACGCCGAAGCAGACCAGCACCCAAAACGAGGCCATAAAGGTTGGTGAGAGGATATCTTCCGCCCCCTGAGGGGACACCAGCTTGACATCGATCGACTGCAGGGTCTCTACCGCATGGCCAATCCCGCCGGCGGCGTGGATCACCCCCACCAGCAGCACGATCGTGCCGATCAGCATCACCATGCCCTGCATGGTGTCGTTGAGCACGCTGGCGCGAAAGCCGCCATAAGCGGTATACAGCGCGATGCTGATGCCGAAGATCAGCAGACCGGTATCGTAGGGAATACCCGCAGCCGTCTCCAGCAGGCGGGCACCGCCGATAAACTGGACGGTCATGGCGCCAACGAAGGCTACCAGCAGACTCAGGCTGGCCAGCCAGACCAGCAGACGACTCTGGTAGCGCGCAAACAGCATGTCATTGAGGGTGACGGCGTTGTAACGGCGCGCAAGAATGGCGAATTTTTTTCCCAGTACGCCCAGCGACAGCCAGATGGCGGGAAGCTGGATCATTGCCAGCAGCACCCAACCCAGGCCGTATTTATAGGCGGCGCCGGGTCCGCCGATAAATGAGCTGGCGCTGATATAGGTGGCGGTTAGCGTCATGGCCAGCACGAAGCCGCCCATCGAGCGGCTGCCGAGAAAGTACTCATTCAGAAAGTTTCCTGAGGCTCGTTTTCGCATGGCGTAAAGGGATAAGCCGAACACCACCACCAGATAGGCGATCAGGGGAATAATGACCTCAAACTGCATCATCGTCCTCCAGAGGAATGTCGCGAAAAACCAGTTTGACCATCGCCCAGCACAGCAGAATAAACAGCAGCGGAACCAGCAGGCAGGCCATTTCAAACCAGTGGGGCAGGCCGGTAAAACCGATAGCCACCCCCGGCAGATAGGCGGCGGCCAGCCAGGCGGCAAGATAGAGAAGGGTCAGCCACAGCGCCCAGCGCGCTTCTTTGTGGGCCTGAACAAAGCGTTTGTCCATTTTTTGTCCCTTGAGGATGAAGAAAGCGGGGATTGTACCGCATGGTATAGATGAGGAGAGAGAAAAAGAAAAAAGGCCGGAAAATCCGGCCTTTTGCTGAGAATGCAGAATTATTTTTCCTGCAAGCCGAGTTTTTTCTCCAGATAGTGGATGTTGGTGCCACCATGCTGGAAGTTCTCGTCGCTCATAATGCGCATCTGCAGATCGACGTTGGTCTTGATGCCATCGATGATCAGCTCCTGCAGCGCATTCTTCATGCGGGCAATCGCCACGTCACGGCTTTCGCCGTAGCAGATCAGTTTGCCGATCATGGAGTCATAGTACGGCGGTACGGTGTAACCGGCGTAAATATGGGACTCCCAGCGCACGCCAAAGCCGCCCGGCGCGTGGAAACGGGTAATTTTACCCGGGCTCGGCAGGAAGGTGTTCGGGTCTTCGGCGTTGATACGGCATTCCACCGCATGGCCGCGAACCACCACTTCATCCTGCTTGATGGACAGCGGCTGACCGGCTGCGATACGCAGCTGCTCTTTGATCAGGTCAACGCCGGTGATCATTTCAGTTACCGGATGCTCTACCTGGATACGGGTGTTCATTTCAATGAAGTAGAACTCGCCGTTTTCGAACAGGAACTCAAAGGTACCCGCCCCGCGGTAGCCGATATCGACACAGGCTTTCGCGCAACGCTCGCCGATGTAGCGACGCAGTTCCGGGGTGATGCCCGGCGCCGGCGCTTCTTCGACCACTTTCTGGTGACGGCGCTGCATGGAGCAATCACGTTCAGCCAGATAGATAGCGTTACCCTGACCGTCCGCCAGCACCTGAATTTCGATGTGACGCGGGTTTTCCAGGTATTTCTCCATGTAGACCATGTCGTTGTTGAAAGCCGCTTTGGCTTCCGCTTTGGTCATGGAGATGGACTGGGCCAGTTCAGCATCGCTGCGCACAACGCGCATACCGCGACCGCCGCCGCCGCCGGAGGCCTTGATGATCACCGGATAGCCGATGCGTTTGGCATGGGCGCGGTTAGCGTCCATGTCGTCGGTCAGCGGGCCGTCAGAACCGGGTACGGTCGGGACGCCGGCTTTTTTCATGGCGGTGATCGCGGACACTTTGTCGCCCATCAGGCGGATGGTGTCGGCTTTCGGGCCGATGAAGATAAAGCCGGAGCGCTCAACCTGCTCAGCAAAGTTGGCGTTCTCAGAGAGGAAGCCATACCCCGGGTGAATTGCTACCGCGCCGGTGATCTCAGCGGCGCTGATGATAGCCGGGATGTTCAGATAGCTTTTTACGGACGGAGCCGGACCGATGCAGACCGTCTCATCCGCTAACAATACGTGTTTTAGATCGCGATCCGCGGTGGAATGCACAGCAACGGTCTTGATGCCCAGTTCTTTACAGGCACGCAGGATGCGCAGTGCGATCTCGCCACGGTTAGCGATGACAATTTTATCCAGCATGTTCGCCTCGTTACTCGATAACTACCAGCGGCTCGTCGAATTCTACCGGTTGGCCGCTTTCGATCAGAATGGCTTTCACCACGCCGGCTTTGTCGGCTTCGATCTGGTTCATCATTTTCATCGCTTCGACGATGCACAGGGTGTCGCCCACGTTAACTTTCTGGCCAACTTCCACAAACGCTTTCGCGTCCGGGCTTGGCGTACGATAGAAAGTACCAACCATCGGGGAACGTACGATGTGACCACTGATTTCCGCTTTTGCCGGCGCTTCTGCTGCTGCAGCTGGCGCGGCAGCCGCGGCGGCAGGTGCCTGAGGCTGCATCATCGGCGCAGCATAAGCCTGCTGCATAACCGGATAGCTTGCGGCCGGTGCAGAGCGGCTGATGCGAACAGACTCTTCGCCTTCAGAAATTTCCAGTTCGGAGATACCTGATTCTTCAACCAGCTCGATCAGTTTTTTAATCTTACGAATATCCATGAGTGGGTTCCGTACTCTTTGTTTAGTGTGATTGTGACAGGCGTTTTACCGCCGTCTGTAAAGCGTATGAATAGCCGTCCGCCCCCAGTCCGCAGATAACGCCAGCGGCGATATCTGACAGATACGAATGCTGGCGGAAGGGTTCGCGTGCATGCACATTGCTCAGGTGAATCTCGATAAACGGGATGTTCACGGCAAGCAACGCGTCACGGATTGCTACGCTGGTATGCGTGAACGCGGCCGGATTAATCAGGATATAGTCCACGTTGTCTTTAGCCTGATGAATTCGGTCGATTAACGCATGCTCCGCGTTGGACTGCAGGTGATCCAGGCTCACATTCAGCGCCGCTGCTTCAGATGTTAAATGGTTAACAATCTCAGCCAGCGTGAGAGATCCATACTTCTCTGGCTCGCGGGTACCGAGCATGTTAATGTTTGGACCATTCAAAAGCAAAATGTGAAACTTGTCTGCCATCGTGTGGCGATCTCCTGCCATTTTCGGGTAAAAAACAACATATACCTTCAATGCGCCCTTGTCACCTTTTCAGGGTCAGAAAACCCTGTCAGGAAAGCCAAAGTCGCACATTATAACGATTTCGTAGCAATTGGCAGCTAAATACTGGTCTTATCAGGGAAGATTATCAACCGCTATCTTAAAAAGAGTCGCGGTTGATAAAGGATCTGCGGGAAACTGCACATTACCGGATTCAGCGCCACCACTGGCGAAACTTCTTGTAACGCCATGCCAGGAGCGCGACTGCCAGCAGGGCATAAATGATGGGCTGCGGTGAGAGGATCTTCACTGACCACAGGTAGTGAATCGGCGCGAGGATCGCCACCAGATAGACGAAGTTGTGTAAAAGTTGCCAACGGCGGCCCAGTTTTCGCTGCATCGCCTGCGTCGACGTCGCTGCCAGCGCCAGCAGGATCGCCCAACTGACCATGCCTAACGTCAGATAGGGGCGGTTGATAATCTCCGAGCCCAGTAGCGCCAGATTGTTAATGCCCAGCTCCAGCAGGGTATAGCTGGTCAGGTGCAGGGTCGCCCAGGCGAAACACCATAAACCTAACAGGCGGCGAACGCGAATCAATAATGGCTGTTTCGCGTAGCGCGCCAGCGGGGAGACCAGCAGCGTCGCCAGCAGAAACTTCAGCGCCATCCTGCCGGTAAAATGCTGGATATCCTTGGCCGGATCGGCGCTAAAGTAGCCCTGGTGCCCGGCCCAGAATAACCAGACCAGCGGCAAAAACCCCGCCAGATGAAGTAAAACCTTCAACCAGGCGATCTGTTTGACGGTGAAACGCACTAGAAGTTCTCCCGCAGATTCATGCCGCGATACAGCGACGCCACCTCGTCGGCATAGCCGTTAAACAGCAGCGTCGGTTGACGTTTCACATCGAGCACGCCGCCGGCACCGATAAACCGCTCGCTAGCCTGTGACCAGCGGGGGTGATCGACGTGCGGATTGACGTTGGCGAAGAAGCCGTATTCGTCCGGCGCCGCGAGGTTCCAGGTGGTCGGTGGCCGCTCGCGGGTCAGTTCAATGCTGACGATGGATTTAATGCCTTTGAAACCGTACTTCCACGGCACGGTAAGGCGGACCGGCGCGCCGTTTTGCGGCGGCAGCGCTTTGCCATACACCCCGACGGTGAGCAGCGTCAGCGGGTGCAGCGCTTCATCCAGCCGCAACCCCTCCACGTAAGGGTAAGCGAGCCCGCCGCCGATAAACCGATCTTTCTGCCCGGGCATTTGATCCGGGGCATAGAGGGTTTTGAAGGCCACATAGCGCGCGTTGCTGGTGGGCTCCACCAGCGCCAACAGCTTATGCAGCGGGAAGCCGACCCAGGGGACCACCATCGACCAGGCTTCCACGCAGCGCATACGGTAAATACGCTCTTCCAGCGGGAAGCGTTTGGTCAGATCGTCATGGTCAAGGGTCAGCGGCTTCGCCACCTCACCGCCGATGGTCAACGTCCAGGGATCGGTGCGCAGGCTACCCGCGTTCGCCGCCGGATCGGCTTTATCGAGGCCGAATTCATAAAAGTTATTGTAGCCGGAGACTTTATCTTCCGGAGTAAGCGTCAGGTTAGCCTGCCATTCAGCGGGTTTAGCAAAGTCCAGGGCCTTGCCCGCCGGGGCTGGCGGACGGTCGTGGCCTTTAAACCAGTCCAGCAGGTCGGCCTGTGCGGCGGCGGGAAGCGAAAGGGCGGTCGCGCTGATGCCCAGCATTTTCAGCACCTGGCGCCGCTGGAGCATAAAAACGGATTCGGCCGTGACGTCGGCTTCCGTCAGTTTTTTTCTTTTCATGGTGTCCTCCGTCATGCGTTTCCCTAAGCATGACGGAGGCGGCGATGAATCGCGAATATGTCACGAAAAATTGCACATTAGGCGCATTCGCCACCGCCGAAGCTGGGGCGCGGTCGTCCAGGAATCATCGGAAAGTGGCGCAAGACGTTTCCTTTAACGCGCCTGACCCGGCATCTTTAGCAGGGGAAAAAAGCGGGCGGGAGGCTGGCAGGATGGAAAATTAGCAATAATGTGCGCCGCTGGCGCGGGTTTGCCATCCAGCGTCTAAAATTAAAGCGCTTCTGGCGCAGGCCGCAGGCGGGCGGCGTTTGGCAAATTTTTTCTGCCGACTATACTCGCTATCGGCATACTTTCGCCGATAATACGCATTCCATTGCCAGACTCGCCATCTTTGATAGTATGCGTCGCGCTTTAAAAGGTTAATGCTAGCGTCAAGGCGCGCGCCGGCACGGGAGCCTGATGGTTCATCGGGCAGTCATTCACTCGCGGAGTTAACACAGGGATGCGATTAACGACGAAGTTCTCAGCCTTTATCACGCTGCTAACTAGCCTGACCATCTTTGTCACGCTGATTGGCGCTTCGCTGAGTTTTTACAACGGCATTGAGAACAAGGTCGAAAACCGGGTTCAGGCGGTGGCGACCATGCTGGATAACCGGCTCATCACCACCTCTTTTGATAAGCTTGAGCCGCAGCTGGATGAGCTGATGACGCCGATAGAGATCGTGCATATCGATTTCATGCTTAACGGTAAACCGCTCTACAGCCACTCCCGAACCGACAGCTACCGCCCGCTGGGCAGTCATGAGCAATTCCGTGAGATCACGGTCCCGTCGTTGAAACATCCCGGTATCACCCTGCATCTGGTCTACGTTGACCCGATGGTGAACTATTTCCGTTCGCTGTCAATCACCGCCCCGCTGTCGATCTCCATCGGCTTCATGGTGGTGATTATTTTCTTCGCCGTCCGCTGGATACGCCGCCAGCTGGCAGGTCAGGAGCTGCTTGAGCTTCGTTCCACGCGCATCCTGAGCGGCGAGCGCGGGCCGCAGGTGCGCGGGTCAGTCTATGAATGGCCTGCCAGCACCAGTAGCGCGCTGGATATGCTGCTGTCGGAGCTGCAATTCGCCAGCGATCAGCGCAGCCGGATGGATACGCTGATTCGCTCCTATGCGGCACAGGATTCCAAAACCGGGCTGAACAATCGCCTGTTTTTTGACAATCAGTTGGCCACGCTGCTGGAAGATCAGGAGAAGGTGGGGGCGTACGGCATCGTGATGATGATCCGTCTGCCGGAGTTTGATCTGCTGCGGGACAACTGGGGACGAGCGGCGGCCGAAGAACATTACTTCACGCTAATCAACCTGCTCTCTACCTTTATTATGCGTTACCCTGGCGCGCTGCTGGCCCGCTATCACCGTAGCGACTTCGCCGTGCTGCTGCCGCACCGCACGTTAAAAGAGGCGGATAGCATCGCCGGACTGTTGCTGAAGGCCATGGACGCGCTGCCTCCGACGCGCATTCTCGATCGTGACGATATGATGCATATCGGCATCTGTTCTTTCCGCAGTGGACAATCGGCGGCGCAAGTGATGGAACATGCTGAAGCAGCAACGCGCAACGCGGTGCTGCAGGGCAGCAACAGCTGGTCGGTCTATGACGATACCCTTCCGGAGAAAGGCCGCGGCAACGTTCGCTGGCGGACGCTGATCGAACAGATGCTGAGCCGCGGCGGGCCGCGGTTGTATCAGAAACCCGCCGTCACTCGCGATGGCCGGGTGCATCACCGTGAACTGATGTCGCGGATGTACGACGGTAAGGAAGAGGTGATCGCCGCCGAGTATATGCCGATGGTGCTGCAGTTTGGCCTGGCGGAGGAGTATGACCGCCTGCAGGTGACGCGCCTGCTGCCATTTTTAGGCTTCTGGCCCGAGGAGAATCTGGCGCTCCAGCTGTCGGTGGAGTCGCTGATCCGTCCGCGATTCCAGCGCTGGCTGCGTGATGCTCTGATGCAGTGCGAAAAATCGCAGCGTCAGCGGATTATTTTTGAACTTGCTGAGGCAGATGTTTGTCAATATATCGGCCGTCTGCAGCCGGTTATGCGGTTGGTTAACGCGCTTGGCGTTCGGGTGGCGGTGGTTCAGGCAGGGTTAACCCTGGTGGGAACTAGCTGGATCAAGCAGCTGGATGCGGAGCTGATCAAACTGCATCCGGGGCTGGCGCGCAACATCGAAAAGCGCAGCGAGAACCAGCTGCTGGTGCAAAGCCTGGTGGAAGCCTGTAAAGGCATGCCTATGCAAGTTTTTGCGACGGGCGTACGCAGCCGCAGCGAGTGGCTGGTACTGTCCCAATGCGGTGTCACGGGCGGGCAGGGGGAATTTTTTGCCGCCTCACAGCCACTTGACACAAATGTGAAAAAATATTCGCAAAGATACTCGGTTTGATCTGCCGTTTAGCGTGATTTCACGTAGAATAACGCGCGCCATCGTGAAGGGGGTGTGCTTGTCTACCTGCCGGATCATCGCAATGTAAATGCCAGTGACCCTCCTTTGACAGGTTACAAATTCAGGCGTGGAGCGCTGCTGAAGATTTCAGCAATGAACGGAGTCGGAAAAATTTGTAACAAAGGAAATGAACTGCACTAATTTTCACCGCAGCAGGTGATTTTTGCGCCTTGTCGCTGCTGCGTGTGGTTGGTAAAGTAAGCGGATTTTGTTTTCCGCCCCAGCTTTCAGGATTATCCCTTAGTATGTTAAAAAAATTTCGTGGCATGTTTTCCAATGACCTGTCCATTGACCTGGGTACCGCGAATACCCTTATTTACGTAAAAGGACAAGGCATCGTATTGAATGAGCCTTCCGTGGTGGCCATTCGTCAGGATCGTGCCGGATCGCCGAAAAGCGTCGCCGCCGTGGGTCATGAAGCGAAGCAGATGCTCGGCCGTACCCCGGGTAATATCGCGGCGATTCGCCCGATGAAGGACGGCGTTATCGCTGACTTCTTCGTGACGGAAAAGATGCTGCAGCACTTTATCAAACAAGTGCACAGCAACAGCTTTATGCGCCCGAGCCCGCGCGTACTGGTCTGCGTGCCGGTTGGCGCCACCCAGGTTGAGCGTCGTGCTATCCGTGAATCCGCGCAGGGCGCAGGCGCTCGCGAAGTGTTCCTGATTGAAGAACCGATGGCGGCCGCGATCGGCGCTGGCCTGCCGGTTTCTGAAGCGACCGGTTCCATGGTGGTGGATATCGGCGGCGGTACCACCGAGGTGGCGGTTATCTCCCTGAACGGCGTGGTTTACTCTTCTTCCGTGCGTATCGGCGGCGACCGTTTCGACGAAGCCGTCATCAATTACGTGCGTCGTAACTACGGCTCCCTGATCGGTGAAGCGACCGCTGAGCGTATCAAACATGAAATCGGTTCGGCTTATCCGGGCGATGAAGTGCGTGAAATTGAAGTGCGCGGCCGTAACCTGGCGGAAGGCGTGCCACGCGGTTTCACCCTGAACTCAAACGAAATTCTTGAAGCGCTGCAGGAGCCGCTGACCGGCATCGTGAGCGCGGTCATGGTTGCCCTTGAGCAGTGCCCGCCGGAACTGGCGTCTGATATCTCCGAGCGCGGGATGGTTCTCACCGGCGGTGGTGCGCTGCTGCGCAACCTGGACCGTCTGTTAATGGAAGAAACCGGTATTCCAGTCGTGGTTGCTGAAGATCCGCTGACCTGCGTAGCGCGTGGCGGCGGCAAGGCGCTGGAAATGATCGACATGCACGGCGGCGACCTGTTTAGCGAAGAGTAGTCAGCCTGAAGGTCCGGGGTGGCTTACGCGCTGCCCCAGGTCTTTACTGACACGAGAATACGCATAGCCTATGAAGCCAATTTTTAGCCGTGGCCCCTCGCTACAGATTCGCCTTATTCTGGCGGTGCTGGTGGCGCTTGGCGTGATTATCGCCGACAGCCGCCTGGGTACGTTCAGTCAAATCAGAACGTACATGGATACAGCCGTCAGCCCTTTCTACTTTGTCTCTAATGGTCCCCGGGAACTGCTCGACAGCGTATCGCAGACGCTGGCTACCCGTGACCAGCTCGAACTGGAAAACCGCGCGCTGCGTCAGGAGCTGTTGTTGAAAAACAGCGATCTGCTGATGCTGGGCCAGTACAAGCAGGAGAACGCACGCCTGCGTGAACTGCTTGGCTCGCCGCTGCGCCAGGACGAGCAAAAAATGGTGACCCAGGTCATCTCAACGGTCAACGACCCCTACAGCGATCAGGTGGTTATCGATAAGGGCAGCGTCAACGGCGTCTACGAAGGCCAGCCGGTTATCAGCGATAAAGGCGTGGTGGGGCAGGTCGTGGCGGTAGCGAAAATGACCAGCCGGGTACTGCTGATCTGTGATGCCACCCATGCGTTGCCGATCCAGGTCCTGCGTAACGACATTCGCGTCATTGCCGCCGGTAACGGCTGCACCGACGACCTCCAGCTTGAGCATCTGCCGGCCAATACCGATATTCGCGTCGGCGATGTGCTGGTGACCTCCGGTCTTGGCGGCCGTTTCCCGGAAGGGTACCCGGTTGGGGTTGTCTCTTCAGTGAAACTGGACACCCAGCGCGCCTACACGGTGATCCAGGCGCGTCCGACGGCCGGTCTGCAGCGTTTGCGCTATCTGCTGCTGCTGTGGGGCGCCGATCGCAATGGCGCTAACCCGATGACTCCGGAAGA
The DNA here is from genome assembly GCF_040065235.1 of Klebsiella sp. GB_Kp047. Classification (NCBI taxonomy): domain Bacteria; kingdom Pseudomonadati; phylum Pseudomonadota; class Gammaproteobacteria; order Enterobacterales; family Enterobacteriaceae; genus Klebsiella; species Klebsiella sp. GB_Kp047. Next base: position 19,505 of record NZ_JBEAJG010000028.1, read on the forward strand.
GGTTCATCGCGTGGCTAACGAACGCCTGATGCAGATGATGCCGCAGGTGTTGCCTGCGCCGGATGCGATGGGGCCGCAGATGCCGGCGCCCGCCACCGGGCTGACGCCGTCTCAGCCGTCGCAGCCTGCAGGGGGGCAATAGTGGCAAGTTACCGTAGCCAGGGACGCTGGGTTATCTGGCTCTCGTTTCTTATCGCGCTATTGCTGCAAATTATGCCCTGGCCGGCGGACATCAGCGTTTTCCGGCCCAACTGGGTATTATTGATCCTGCTGTACTGGATCCTCGCGCTGCCGCACCGGGTGAACGTGGGGACGGGCTTCGTGATGGGGGCTATTCTTGATCTCATCAGCGGCTCGACGCTGGGCGTTCGCGCGCTGTCCTTAAGCATCGTCGCCTATCTGGTGGCGCTGAAGTATCAGCTGTTCCGTAACCTGGCGCTGTGGCAACAGGCGCTGGTGGTCATGCTGTTATCCCTCGCCGTGGATATCATTGTTTTCTGGGCAGAGTTTTTAGTGATCAACGTCTCTTTCCGTCCGGAAGTATTCTGGAGTAGTGTAGTAAACGGTATCCTCTGGCCATGGCTCTTCCTGCTGATGCGTAAAGTGCGTCAGCAATTTGCAGTGCAATAAGGTTGATATGACAACTCTGTATCTTGCTTCTGGTTCCCCGCGTCGGCAGGAACTGCTGACTCAGCTTGGTCTCGCGTTCGAGCGTCTGGTTCCTGGTATCGAGGAGCAGCGCCAGCCGCAGGAGAGCGCACAGCACTATGTCGTCCGTCTGGCGCGTGAAAAGGCGCAGGCCGGAGTGGCGCTGGCATCGCGGGATTTGCCGGTGTTGGGAGCGGATACGATTGTTATTTTGAACGGCGAAGTGCTGGAAAAACCGCGCGACGCCGAACACGCTGCAGCGATGCTGCGCCTGCTTTCCGGCCAAACCCATCAGGTCATGACCGCGGTGGCGCTGGCGGATAAGCAGCAGACGTTGGATTGTCTGGTGGTCACGGAAGTGACCTTCCGAACGCTCAGCGAGCAGGATATCGCCGATTATGTGGCCAGCGGCGAGCCTTTAGATAAAGCAGGTGCATACGGTATTCAAGGGTTGGGTGGCTGCTTCGTCAGGAAGATTAATGGCAGCTATCACGCCGTAGTCGGCTTACCGCTGGTGGAAACGTATGAGTTGCTCAGTAACTTTAACTCACTGCGTAAAGAAAAGGGATAAAGATGACGGCTGAATTATTAGTGAACGTAACGCCATCCGAAACGCGCGTTGCGTATATTGATGGCGGTATTCTGCAGGAAATCCATATTGAGCGTGAAGCGCGACGCGGAATAGTAGGCAATATCTACAAAGGTCGTGTTAGCCGAGTGCTGCCGGGAATGCAGGCGGCTTTTGTAGATATTGGTCTGGATAAGGCGGCGTTCCTCCACGCCTCCGATATCATGCCGCATACCGAATGCGTTGCCGGTGAGGAGCAAAAGCAGTTTACCGTGCGCGATATTTCGGAGCTGGTGCGTCAGGGCCAGGACCTGATGGTTCAGGTGGTTAAAGATCCGCTCGGTACCAAAGGCGCGCGTCTGACCACCGATATTACCCTGCCTTCCCGCTATCTGGTTTTTATGCCAGGCGCCTCCCATGTGGGGGTCTCTCAGCGGATTGAAAGCGAAGCCGAGCGCGAGCGGCTGAAAAAGGTCGTGGCAGAGTACTGCGACGAGCAGGGCGGGTTTATCATTCGCACCGCCGCGGAAGGGGTCCACGAGCAGGAGATGGCCGCCGATGCCGCCTATCTTAAGCGCGTATGGACCAAAGTGATGGAGCGCAAAAAGCGCAACCAGACCCGCTATCAGCTGTACGGCGAGCTGGCCCTGGCTCAGCGCGTGCTGCGGGATTTTGCCGATGCGCATCTCGATCGTATTCGCGTCGACTCGCGGCTGACCTATGAGGCGCTGCTGGAATTTACCGCCGAATATATCCCGGAAATGACCAGCAAGCTGGAACACTACAGCGGCCGTCAGCCGATATTCGATCTCTTTGATGTTGAGAACGAAATTCAGCGCGCGCTGGAGCGTAAAGTCGAGCTCAAGTCCGGGGGCTATCTGATCATCGACCAGACCGAGGCGATGACCACCATCGATATCAACACCGGGGCGTTTGTTGGGCACCGCAATCTTGACGATACTATCTTCAATACCAATATCGAAGCCACCCAGGCGATAGCCCGCCAGCTGCGTTTGCGTAACCTCGGCGGCATTATCATCATTGATTTCATCGACATGAACAATGAAGACCATCGCCGGCGGGTGTTGCACTCCCTGGAGCAGGCCCTCAGCAAAGACCGGGTGAAGACCAGCATCAACGGTTTCTCCCAGCTGGGTCTGGTGGAGATGACGCGGAAACGCACCCGCGAAAGCGTGGAGCATGTGCTGTGCAACGAATGCCCGACCTGCCACGGACGCGGAACGGTAAAGTCCGTGGAAACGGTATGCTATGAGATTATGCGTGAGATCGTTCGCGTGCATCATGCTTATGATTCCGATCGCTTCCTGGTCTATGCTTCCCCTGCGGTGGCGGAAACCCTGAAAGGGGAAGAGTCGCATGCGCTGGCTGAAGTGGAGATCTTTGTCGGCAAGCAGGTGAAGGTACAAATTGAGCCGCTCTATAATCAAGAGCAGTTCGATGTGGTTATGATGTAAGACACCGCGTCATTGTGCGGCTGACAAGGAGAGAGGCGTGAGGCGACTGCCCGGGATTTTATTGCTCACCGTGGCAACATTGATTGTTATCGTCGCGCTGCTGGTGAGTGGCTTGCGTCTCGTGTTGCCGCAGCTCGACGCCTGGCGTCCGCAGCTGCTGGAGAAAATCTCCGCCCTCACCGGCACGCCGGTGGATGCCTCGCAGATCGCCGCCAGCTGGCAAACTTTTGGCCCAACATTAGATGTCCGCGATATTCATGTTGGGCTGAAGGATGGCGGGACAATGGCGGTCAAGCGCGTGACCCTGGCGCTGGACGTCTGGCAAAGTCTGCTGCATATGCGCTGGCAGTTTCGCGATCTCACCTTCTGGCAGCTGCAGGTCCATACCAATACCCCGATTCAGACCAATGACGGCGGCGAAAGTCTGAAAACCGACCGCATCAGCGATCTCTTTTTACGTCAGTTCGACCACTTTACTCTGCGCGACAGCCATCTGAGCTTCCTGACCATTTCTGGTCAGCGGGCGGAGCTGGCGGTCCCGCAGCTGACCTGGCTTAACGGCAGGAACCGTCACCGCGCCGAGGGGCAGCTCAGCCTTTCCAGTCTCACCGGCCAGCATGGCGTCATGCAGGTGCGGATGGATCTCCGCGATGAGGATGGCCTGCTGAATAAAGGCCGGGTCTGGCTGCAGGCTGACGATATTGACGTCAAACCCTGGCTGGGCCGCTGGATGCAGGACAATATCGCGCTGAAAAGCGCCCGCTTCAGCCTCGAAGGCTGGATGACTATTGAAAAAGGCGATGTAGCCAGCGGCGACGTATGGCTGAAAAAAGGGGGCGCCAGCTGGCAAGGGGATAGCGAGGTTCATCATCTGTCAGTGGATAACCTGACGGCGCATCTCTCTCACGACAAGCAGAGCTGGGGCTTCTATATTCCCGATACGCGGATCGCGATCGACGATAAACCGTGGCCAAGCGGCGCGCTGGCGATGGCGTGGATCCCGGGGCAGGATGTCGGTGGCGACGGTCATCAGCGTAGCGATGAATTACGTATTCGCGCCAGCAATTTAGCGCTCAGTGGCCTGAGCGGATTGCAGCCGTTTGCCGATAAGCTGGCGCCTTCTTTGGGCGAACTCTGGCGCACCACGCAGCCCAGCGGCAAAATCAATCTGCTGGCTCTCGATATTCCCCTGCAGGCGACGGAGAAAACGCGCTTTCAGGCGCAGTGGAGCGATCTGGCGTGGAAGCAGTGGAAACTCCTGCCGGGAGCGGAACACTTTTCCGGCAGCCTGAATGGCAGCGTGGAGCACGGGGAACTGCGCGCCCGCATGACGAAGGCGCAGATGCCGTATGCCGGAGTTTTCCGGGCCCCGCTGGAGATCGCCGCTGGCGAAGCCACCCTCAGCTGGGTGAAAAATGACAAAGGCTTTATGCTTGATGGCCGCGATATTGACGTGCAGGCGACGGGGGTACGCGCCCGCGGCGGCTTCCGCTATCTGCAACCGCAGGGGGACGATCCGTGGCTGGGCATTCTGGCGGGGATCAGCACCAACGATGGCGGCCAGGCGTGGCGTTACTTCCCGGAAAACCTGATGGGCAAAGCGCTGGTGGACTATCTCAGCGGCGCGATTAAAGCCGGGCAGGCCCGCGATGCGACGCTGGTGTATGGCGGTAACCCACATCTGTTCCCGTATCCGCACAATGAAGGCCAGTTCCAGGTTTACGTCCCGCTGAAGAATGCCACTTTCGCTTTTCAACCGGACTGGCCGGCGCTGACCGGGCTGAATATCGACCTCAATTTTATCAACAGCGGCCTGTGGATGCGGGCGGATAAAGCGATGCTCGGCAATGTGACCGCCAGCAATCTCGATGCCGTGATCCCGGATTATGCGCAGGAAAAACTGCTGATTGATGCTGACATCAAAGGCCCGGGCAAAGAGGTGGGCCCTTATTTCAACACCACGCCATTGAAAGCCTCGCTCGGGGCAGCGCTGGATTCCCTGCAGCTGAATGGGGATGTGAGCGCTCGCTTACATCTGAATATCCCCCTCGATGGCGAGATGACCACCGCGAAAGGCGATGTACGGCTGCAGAATAATAGCTTGTTTATCAAGCCATTAGATACTACGTTGCAGAACCTGAGCGGTAATTTCAGCTTTGTGAATGGCGATCTCAATAGTCAAACGTTGAGCGCGACCTGGTTTAATCAGCCGCTGAACCTCAATTTTTCCACCCGCGAAGGCGAAAAAGCGTTTCTGGTGGATGTCGGGATGAACGCCAGCTGGCAGCCGTCGCGCACCGGGCTGCTGCCGAAAGCGGTTAATGAGACGCTGAGCGGTAGCGTTTCGTGGGATGGCAAGGTCGCTATCGAACTGCCGTACCATGGCAATGCCAGCTATAAGGTTGATATCAATGGCGATCTGAAGAATGTGAGCAGTCACTTACCTTCACCGGTCAACAAGTCCGCTGGCGAACCCCTGCCGGTCAAAATTAACGTCGCCGGCGGTCTGAGCAGCTTCGACCTGACCGGATCCGTTGGCGCGAAGAATCATATCAACAGCCGCTGGTTGCTGAACCGTAAGCTGACGCTGGACAGAGCGATCCTCACGACGGATAGCAAAGGCCTCTCTCCGCTGCCCGACCAGCCCGGCGTTGAACTCAATCTGCCGCCGATGGATGGCGCGCAGTGGCTGGCGCTGTTCCAGAAGGGCGCGGCGAATGAAGTCAGCAGCAGCGTCCTCTTTCCACCGCGCATTGTGCTGCGTACGCCGTCGCTGGCGCTGGCCGGCCAGCAATGGAACAACGTCAGTCTGATGTCGCAGCCGGTCGCCGGCGGCTCGCAGGTTGAGGCGCAGGGGCGTGAGATCAACGCCACCCTGACGATGCGCGACAATGCCCCGTGGCTGGCAAATGTGCGTTATCTCTATTTCAACCCGGCCAGCGCCAGCGGCAAGGGCGGAACGGAGAACGTGACTTCTCAGGCGGAGACGCGGCTGGATTTCCACGGCTGGCCCGATCTGCAACTGCGCTGCGCGGAATGCTGGCTGTGGGGGCAAAAATATGGCCGCATCGACGGCGATGTGACGATCAAGGGCGATACCTTAACGCTCTCCAACGGCCTGGTGGATACCGGGTTTGGCCGGCTGACGACCGACGGCGTGTGGGTTAACGCCCCTTCCGGGGTGCGCACCTCGCTGAAAGGCAGACTGCATGGCAATAAAACGGATGAATTTGCGGATTTCTTTGGCGTTTCCACACCGGTGAAGGATTCGCCGTTTGATATCGACTACGATCTCCACTGGCGCGCGCCGCCCTGGTCACCCGATGTCGCCTCGCTCAATGGGATCATTAAAAGCCACCTCGGCAAGGGGCAGTTTACCGACCTGAGTACCGGACATGCAGGCCAGCTGCTGCGTTTGCTGAGCGTCGATGCCCTACTGCGCAAACTGCGCTTCGACTTCAGCGATACCTTCAGCGAAGGTTTTTACTTTGACTCGATTAACAGTACGGCATGGATTAAGGATGGCGTACTGCATACCGATGATACGCTGGTGGATGGTCTGGAGGCGGACATTGCCATGAAAGGGTCGGTCGATCTGGTGCGTCGCCAGCTGGATCTGCAGGCGGTGGTAGCGCCGGAGATCTCCGCGACCGTCGGCGTGGCGGCGGCTTTTGCTGTCAACCCGATTGTCGGCGCGGCGGTGTTTGCCGCCAGCAAGGTGCTGGGGCCGCTGTGGAACAAAGTCTCGATACTGCGCTATCGCATCACCGGCCCGATTGACCAGCCGCAGATCAATGAAGTGCTGCGCCAGGCGCGCAGCAACAAAAAGCAATGATTTGACGATTGCCGGGAATTGCCGCAATCTCAATAGATAGCCTTCTGTATTTCCGCCTGTCAGGCGGCAACAAACGAGTAGCATAACGATGAGTCTGAACCTGGTAAGTGAACAATTACTGTCGGCAAATGGCCTGAATCATCAGGACCTGTTTGCCATTCTTGGTCAACTGACCGAGCGCCGCCTCGATTACGGCGATCTTTATTTTCAGTCGAGCTATCACGAATCCTGGGTTCTGGAAGACAGCATCATTAAAGATGGGTCGTACAATATCGACCAGGGCGTAGGCGTGCGCGCCGTCAGCGGCGAAAAAACGGGCTTTGCCTACGCTGACCAGATCAGCAAGCTGGCGCTGGAGCAGAGCGCCCAGGCGGCGCGGACCATTGTGCGCGAGACCGGCAATGGCAAAGTACAGACCCTCGGCACCGTAGAGCACAGCGCCCTCTATACCAGCATCGACCCGCTGCAGAGTATGAGCCGGGAAGAGAAGCTGGATATTCTTCGCCGGGTCGACAAAGTCGCTCGCGCGGCGGATCAGCGTGTGCAGGAGGTTTCGGCCAGCCTGAGCGGCGTCTATGAACTGATTCTGGTGGCCGCCACCGACGGCACTCTGGCCGCGGACGTTCGTCCGCTGGTGCGCCTCTCGGTCAGCGTACTGGTGGAAGAGGACGGCAAACGCGAGCGCGGCAGCAGCGGCGGCGGCGGGCGTTTTGGCTATGACTATTTCCTTGCCTCTCAGGAGGGCGAAGTGCGGGCCGATGCCTGGGCGAAAGAAGCGGTGCGCATGGCGCTGGTTAACCTCTCAGCGGTCGCCGCCCCAGCGGGAATGCTGCCAGTGGTGCTCGGCGCCGGCTGGCCTGGCGTCCTGCTGCACGAAGCGGTCGGTCACGGCCTGGAAGGCGATTTCAACCGTCGCGGCACCTCGGTCTTTAGCGGTCATATGGGGGAATTAGTCGCCTCTGAACTGTGCACCGTCGTGGACGACGGCACCATCGTCGATCGTCGTGGCTCAGTGGCTATCGATGATGAAGGCACGCCGGGTCAATACAATGTGCTGATCGAAAACGGCATCCTGAAAGGCTACATGCAGGATAAACTCAATGCGCGTCTGATGGGCGTCGCGCCGACCGGCAACGGCCGCCGTGAATCCTATGCCCATCTGCCGATGCCGCGTATGACCAACACCTATATGCTGGCGGGCCAGTCCACGCCACAGGAGATTATCGAGTCGGTGGACTATGGTATCTTCGCGCCTAACTTCGGCGGCGGGCAGGTGGATATCACCTCCGGTAAGTTTGTCTTCTCCACCTCCGAGGCCTATCTGATCGAAAAAGGCAAGGTCACGAAGGCGGTGAAAGGGGCGACCCTGATCGGCTCCGGGATTGAGACCATGCAGCAGATTTCGATGGTGGGTAACGATCTGCGTCTGGATAACGGCGTCGGCGTCTGTGGCAAAGAGGGCCAGAGCGTGCCGGTGGGCGTTGGCCAGCCGACCCTGAAGGTCGATAATCTTACCGTCGGCGGCACCGCCTGATCCTGACCGGGTTCCCGGCGTCGCCGGGAACCGCTTCAGCGGGCGATCCCTCTCCCGTGCATCCCCTGATAGATCTTCGCCACGTCGACAAAATACTCTGTCAAATAGTTGATACAGACCTGCACTTTCAGCGGCAGTTTATCCTTTTCGGTGTACAGGGCGTAAACCGGCCGCGGATCGGACTGGTAGCTCGGCAGCAGGATCTCAAGCTCACCACGATTGATCTCTTCGATCGCCCACATCAACGGCACATAGGCGATACCCACCCCGGCGGTCAGCCAGCGCACCAGCGTCATGGGGTCGTTGGTCACAAAGCGCCCCTGTGGGGTCAGGCGGGTTGAGATCCCTTCCGGCGCGATAATGACAAACTCATTGTCCGGCCGCACGCTATATTCCAGCCAGGCATGCCCGGTAAGATCGGCCGGTTTCTCCGGATTGCCAGCCTGCGCCAGATAGCTTTTCGCGGCGCATAATACCATCGGCATTGATCCCAGGCGGCGGGAAAAAAGGCTGGAATCCTGCAGGGCACCCACGCGGATCACCACGTCAAGACCGTCGGCGATCAGGTCCGGCGCAGGTATGCCGGTGACCAGATTGACGGAGAGCCCGGGGTATTCTTTCAGCATTTTCGCCGTTATGCGCGCCAGAACATTCTGTGCCATAGTTGAAGAGCAGCCGATACGCAGCGTCCCGATGGGGGTGTTGTTAAATGCGTATAATTGCTCATGGACATCCTGCGCTTCAAACAGCATCCTACGGCAGCCCTGATAGTAAATTTTACCCGCTTCCGTTAAGCCAAGGCTGCGGGTGCTGCGGTTGAGCAGCTTCACCTGCAGTTCATCTTCCAGTTTGGCGACGGTCTGACTGATTGAGGAAACGCTCATCTGAAGCTGGCGGGCCGCTGCGGTGAAGGAACCTAATTCGACCACTTTGGCGAAAACGGACATGCGCTTTAATCGTTCCATTATTCACTCTGGCTTAAAAGTGATTTAGATCACACATTGTAGATAATGCGGCAATCGTTACGTTAATATATTGTTAGCTACATAATAAACGCATCTGCTCACTACCTGTACGCTTCTTATTCAAGGTCATCATGAGTCTGTTTCCTGTCATCGTGATTTTCGGCTTATCGTTTCCGCCGATCTTCTTCGAGTTGCTGTTGTCGCTGGCCATCTTCTGGCTGGTGCACCGATTGCTGGTTCCGACCGGCATTTACGATTTTGTCTGGCACCCTGCACTGTTTAATACGGCGCTATATTGCTGCCTTTTTTATTTGATATCGCGCTTGTTCGTTTGAGGTTGATGTGAAAACACTAACAAGAAATATCCTCCGTACTGCTATTACCGTGATACTGGTCATTTTGGCCTTCGTAGCGATTTTCCGCGCCTGGGTTTACTACACCGCCTCGCCGTGGACGCGGGATGCGCGCTTTAGCGCCGACATTGTGGCCATTGCCCCCGACGTCTCCGGGCTGATCTCCCAGGTAAACGTCAAGGATAACCAACTGGTTAAGAAAGACCAGGTATTGTTCGTTATTGACCAGCCTCGTTACCAAAAAGCGCTGGCGCAGGCGGAAGCCGATGTCGCCTACTACCAGACGTTAGCCCAGGAAAAACGTGTCGAAGCCGGTCGGCGTAATAAGCTTGGCGTCCAGGCGATGTCGCGGGAAGAGATTGACCAGGCGAACAATGTGCTGCAGACGGTTGAGCATCAGCTGGCGAAAGCGGTGGCCAGCCGCGACCTGGCCAGACTGGACCTGGAGCGCACGGAGATTCGTGCCCCTGCGGATGGTTGGGTAACCAACCTTAACGTCTATACCGGGGAATTTATCACCCGCGGCTCCACGGCGGTGGCGCTGGTGAAAGAGAATACATTTTACGTCATGGCCTATCTGGAAGAGACCAAACTGGAAGGCGTCCGTCCTGGCTACCGGGCGGAAATTACCCCGCTTGGCAGCAGCAAAACCATTAAAGGCACGGTGGACAGTATCGCTGCGGGGGTAACCAACGCCAGCAGCAGCAGCGACTCGAAAGGGATGGCCTCGGTGGATTCCAACCTTGAATGGGTGCGTCTGGCGCAGCGTGTGCCGGTACGTATTCGTCTTGACCACCAGCAGGGGAATCTGTGGCCATCGGGCACCACGGCGACGGTGGTGATCACCGGTAAAGAAGACCGTGATACCAGCCAGGCCAACTTCTTCCAGAAACTGGCTATGCGCCTGCGCGAATTCGGTTAATCGCTATGGGGACATACACTATTGCTCCCCAGCATCTCCGCTTTGCTATTAAGCTGGCATGCGCGGTGGTGCTGGCGCTGTTCGTCGGCTTCCATTTTCAGCTCGAAACGCCGCGCTGGGCGGTGCTGACCGCGGCAATCGTCGCCGCTGGCCCGGCCTTTGCCGCCGGGGGAGAGCCGTACTCCGGTGCGATCCGCTATCGCGGCATGTTGCGTATTGCCGGGACCTTTATCGGCTGTATTGCGGCGCTGGTTATCATCATCCTGATGATCCGCGCCCCTCTGCTGATGATGCTGGTATGCTGCCTGTGGGCCGGGTTTTGTACCTGGGTTTCGTCGCTGGTCAAGGTCGAAAACTCCTATGCCTGGGGACTGGCCGGCTACACCGCGCTGATTATCATTATTACCATCCACACCGATCCGATGCTGGCGCCGCAGTTTGCCGTTGAGCGCTGCAGCGAAATTGTCATCGGGATTGTCAGCGCCATCGTCGCCGATCTGCTTTTCTCCCCGCGTTCGATTAAAAAAGAGATCGACCTTGAGCTGGATAACCTGCTGATTGCCCAGTATAAGCTGATGCAGTTATGCGTTGCGCACGGCGAAAAAGAGGAAGTGGATCAGGCCTGGGGAGCGCTGGTGCGTCGTACCACGGCGCTGGAAGGCATGCGCAGTAACCTGATTATGGAATCCTCTCGCTGGGCTAAGGCGAATCAACGCCTGAAGGCGATCAATACCCTCTCGCTAACGCTTATCACCCAGGCTTGCGAAACCTACCTGATTCAGAACTCGCGACCGGAAATGGTGACGGACGACTACCGCGAGCTGTTTGCTGAGCCGGTTGAGACAGTGCAGGATGTTCACCAGCAGCTGAAGCGTATGCGTCGCTTCCTGACCTGGAAAGGCGAGCATAATACGCCGGTCACCATCTACAGCTGGGTAGGCGCAGCCACCCGTTACCTGCTGCTTAAGCGTGGCGTGGTGGGCAATACCAAAATCAGCCGCATCGAAGACGGTGTATTGCGCGGCGAAACGGTGGTTAAAGTGGAGTCCGCCGAGCGTCACCACGCGATGGTGAACTTCTGGCGTACCTCCGTCTCCTGTATCCTCGGGACGCTGTTCTGGCTGTGGACGGGCTGGACCTCAGGCAGCGGGGCGATGGTAATGATTGCCGTGGTTACCGCGCTGGCGATGCGTCTACCTAACCCGAGAATGGTGGCGATAGACTTCCTCTACGGTACTCTGGCGGCGTTACCGCTGGGTACCCTGTACTTTCTGGTGATCATGCCGGCGACGCAGCAGAGTATGCTGCTGCTCTGTATCAGCCTGGCGGCGATGGCGTTTTTTATCGGTATCGAAGTGCAGAAAAGGCGCCTCGGATCGCTGGGGGCGCTGGCGAGCACCATCAACATTCTGGTGCTGGATAACCCGATGCAATTCCAGTTCAGTCAGTTCCTCGACAGCGCGCTGGGGCAGATCGTCGGCTGTTTCCTCGCCCTGATGGTGATTCTGATTGTCAGGGATAACTCCCGGGCAAGAACCGGTCGGGTGCTGCTGAACCAGTTTGTCTCAGCGGCGGTCTCTTCGCTGACCACCAATTCGGCGCGTCGCAAAGAGAATCATCTGCCCGCGCTCTATCAGCAGCTGTTTTTGTTGCTCAACAAATTTCCCGGCGATGTCGCCCGTTTCCGTCTGGCGTTGACGTTAATCATTGCCCACCAGCGCCTGCGCGATGCGCCCGTGCCGGTGAACGAGGATTTGTCGGCGTTCCATCGCCAGCTGCGACGTACTGCGGATCATGTCATCTCCGCCGGGAGCGATGATAAGCGTCGGCGCTACTTTACCCGGCTGCTGGCGGAGCTTGATGTTTATCAGGAGAAGCTGCGGGTCTGGGAGGCTTCGCCGCAGGTGACCGAGCCGGTACGGCGACTGGTTGAGATGTTGCACAAGTACCAGCATGTGCTGACCAGCAGTTAACCCATAAACCGACGCCCAGGCGTCGGTTTTTTTATCGCTATACTTAACGGCGACAGGAAGAGAAGCGGGAGGGGCTGTCATGACCACCTATACGTTTGATTTTGACGAAATCGCCGAGCAACAGGATTTCTATCGGGAGTTCTCCCGGACCTTCGAGCTGGCTCAGGATAAGGTCAACAACCTTGATTCGCTATGGGACGCGGTGACCGGTGGGCTGCTGCCGCTGCCGCTGGACATTGAGTTCATCCATTTAAATGACAAGCAGCGTCGGCGCTTTGGGGCATTAATTTTATTATTTGATGAAGCAGAGGAAGAGCTGGAGGGGGAGTTACGTTTTAACGCCCGGCAGGCATAAAAAAGCCCCCGGCAGGCGGGGGCAAGTCGTCGAAATAAGACGACGAGGGTTTATTTGTACAGCTCAGCGGTGGCGTGCCAGCTATCGCCGGTACGTGCTTCAATAATACGGTAGCTGCTGGCGCCTTCTTTCTCGGCTTTAGCGGCCAGTTCCTGACGCATGTCCATTGGCGCACTACCTACCTGGGAAACCGAGATGGTGCCCATGGACTGCAGGTTTTGTGCTTGTTCCGCGTTCACTTGCTGAACGGCCGCGCTTGCGCCGAAAGAGAGAAGGGAAGCCAGGCCAAGGGATGCGATGATCATTGCGCGTTTCATAATCTTTACTCCAGTCTTTGTTTCGCCGCGGCGGGCGATGAATGGGGCCGGGCCGCGGTAGAGAATTTTTGTCGGTTAATCGTTGACGATCTAAAACTTATTTATACAGCTCAGCAGTGGCATGCCAGTGGTCGCCAGTGCGGGCTTCGATAATGCGGTAAGAAGAAGCTCCTTCTTCCTGCGCTTTTTTGTTCAGCATTTCATGCATATCCATCGGGGATGATGCTACCGCGCCGACGGATACTGTGCCGATGGCCTCGCGGCCCTGGGCCTGCTCGCTGTTGATAACGTCAGCGGCGAAAGCGCCAAACGACATGACGGACAGGATGCTGAGAGCTGCTACAGTGGTTTTGATTTTCATGATGTTCACCTCGTCGAATCTTTTTGTTGAGGGTCTTTGTTTCGTGACCCTCATCACAAAAACAAGTATACACTAATCACCAAAAATATTAATACCATGCTAATTGTTTTGTGCGTTAATAGTTACAATGGATTGCGCTTTTTATAACCGATAAGAATTAAAAATGACAAGTCGTAGACGGAGATAAGTTTTATTTCTAATAAAATCATAAAGGTATACGATTTTGATCTTTTGTGCGTTTTAGGCGTTTGCCTTACGTAAAAGAACGTATAGACAGGCTAAATCACACAAAATGTTAAATTTTTGTTGAGTTGAAAGGGGAAGAGAGAAGAGGGAGTAATCCACCCTCTGACGATTGCCAGAGGGGAATGCTCAGAGTTCCTGTTCGAACAGTACCAGGATAGCGTCGTGCAGATCTTTCACTGTGAAACCACGCGCTGGCGTGGTGAAGATGGTGTCATCCCCGGCGATGCTGCCAAGAATACCTTCCGCCTTGCCCAGCGAGTCGAGAAGACGGGCGATCAGCTGCGCTGCACCGGGGCTGGTATGGATCACCACGACGGCATCGTTATAGTCGATATCCAGCACCAGATTTTTCAGCGGGCTGGAGGTGGTCGGCACGCCAAGCTCGGCAGGCAGGCAATAGACCATTTCCATTTTGGCGTTACGGGTACGAACCGCGCCAAATTTGGTGAGCATGCGGGAAACCTTCGATTGGTTGATATTCTCGAAGCCCTCTTCCTGCAGCGCCTGAACGATCTCTCCCTGCGAGCTGAATTTCTCTTCTTTAAGCAGCGCTTTAAACGCTTTAACCAGTTCTTCTTGTTTTGCCGAACTTCGCATAAGTCACCCAGATTATGGTGGTAAAATCAACATCATTATGCATAACCGTGAATTTTTATGCAAATAATCCGCGAAGGGATAGGTCAATAATGTTATGAAGGGGGCATATTTTAGCAAAAAAACCGTATAAGGAACATGTTCTCATCACAACGCTTAAAGCCATGTAAAAGTAAATGAAATGTTATTGAGTTGGTGTTGTTTTGCGCAACTGGCTGGGTGTATTGTAACCAATAGTCGATCCGGTACTTCGCTTTGCTGGATGGTCAGTCAGGAAGCATAACGTGCGCCGCTGTTCTATTGCTACGCACAATCATGCATTCTTCAGCCATAATCATTGTAATTGTTCATCTTGTGAATTAAGGTCCAGGCGACGGAATAACGAAAGACTAAATTAACCATAATAAGGAGTTTAGGATGAAAGTTGCAGTCCTTGGCGCTGCCGGTGGTATCGGCCAGGCGCTTGCCCTACTACTTAAGACCCAACTGCCTTCAGGTTCAGAGCTCTCGTTGTACGACATCGCTCCGGTTACGCCGGGCGTGGCGGTAGATCTAAGTCATATCCCCACAGATGTAAAAATTAAAGGATTTTCCGGTGAAGATGCTACCCCAGCGCTGGAAGGCGCTGATGTGGTGCTGATCTCCGCGGGCGTAGCGCGTAAGCCCGGCATGGATCGTTCAGACCTGTTTAATGTGAATGCGGGTATCGTTAAGAACCTCGTGCAGCAGATTGCCAAAACCTGCCCGCAGGCCTGCATCGGCATTATCACCAACCCGGTGAATACCACCGTGGCTATCGCCGCCGAAGTGCTGAAAAAAGCTGGCGTGTACGATAAAAACAAACTGTTCGGCGTGACTACGCTGGACATCATCCGCTCCAATACCTTTGTGGCGGAGCTGAAAGGTAAATCGGCAACCGAGGTGGAAGTCCCGGTCATTGGCGGTCACTCCGGGGTCACCATTCTGCCTTTACTGTCGCAGATCCCCGGCGTCAGCTTTAGCGATCAGGAAATTGCCGACCTGACTAAACGTATTCAGAACGCCGGTACTGAAGTCGTGGAAGCGAAAGCGGGCGGCGGGTCGGCGACCTTGTCGATGGGCCAGGCGGCTGCCCGTTTTGGTCTCTCTCTGGTTCGCGCCATGCAGGGAGAAAAAGGTGTAGTGGAGTGTGCCTACGTGGAAGGCGACGGCGAGTATGCGCGTTTCTTCTCCCAGCCGCTGCTGCTGGGGAAAAACGGCGTGGAAGAGCGTCAGTCTATCGGCAAACTCAGCGCCTTTGAGCAACAGGCGCTGGAAGGCATGCTGGACACCCTGAAGAAAGATATCGCGCTCGGTGAAGACTTCGTTAACAAGTAACCTCGCACGTGCAAAAAAGCCGGAACCGTTGTTCCGGCTTTTTATTGCCTTGCATTCATGGTGACCGGGTTTCTGGTCAGATTCCCGGCCGATCCGGCATCTAGCGAATAACGTAGCCCCCAGCCGGAGAGCCGCTTAGTTGGTGGCCGGGTATTCCTGAACGGCGATATGGAGCGTGATTTTCTTATCATCTCGCATGATGACCACCGGAATTTCCGATCCCGGACGGATCTCGGCCACCTGATCCATCGTTTCCAGTGCAGAGACCGCAGGTTTGTCATTCACGGAGATGATCACGTCGTTGGCGCGGATCCCCGCCTGTGCGGCCGGTCCGTCCGGCGCGACATCGTTAACCACGATCCCCTGGATCTGATCGATCCCGCCGCCCTGCGCGTGTAGCGGGGCGATCTCCCGGCCGCTAATGCCGATATAGCCGCGGATCACCCGGCCATCGCGGATCAGCTTATCCATAATTTTGGTCGCTAACTGGAACGGGATCGCAAAGCCAATGCCTTCCGGCGTTTCGCCGTCGTTGCTCTTATCAAAGGAGAGGGTGTTAATGCCCATCAGCTCGCCGAGGGAGTTCACCAGCGCCCCGCCGGAGTTACCGTGGTTGATCGACGCGTCAGTCTGCAGGAAATTCTGGCGCCCGGTGGGGTTGAGGCCAATGCGCCCTGTGGCGCTGATGATCCCCTGGGTGATGGTCTGTCCCAGGTTATAGGGGTTGCCAATCGCCAGCACCACATCGCCGATGTGCGGCGTGCGTTTCGGGTTGATCGGGATCACCGGCAGCCCGCCGGTGGCGTTGATCTTCAGCACCGCGAGGTCGGTCAGGGAATCGGAGCCTACCAGCAGCGCTTCGAAGACCCGGCCGTCCTGCAGCGCGACGATAATCTGGTCGGCATCGTTAATCACATGCTTGTTGGTCAGGATATAGCCGCGCTGGTCCATGATCACCCCGGAGCCTAGCGTCAGCTGATTATGGCTGGTGCTGTTCAGGGCGCGGTTATAGACGTTCACTACGGCGGGCGCCGCGCGGCGTACGGCGGCGTTATAGCTCGCAGGGGAGTCGTCTGCCGTATCGTTCTGAGTGGTCGGCGCCAGCTGCCACTGGCGCAGCGAAGGCATCAAGGCCAACAGCAGGCCCCCGACAAGCAAACCGATGAGTACTGAACGTAATAACTTTCCAGGCATGATGCAGATATCGTTAATGAATGGTCAGGCGCAGCATAGCATGAGTTGTCCGGACATCGCACATGGCGGCGATGTCCGGGAAGACAATCAGCGTAGCAGCAGATAGATGCTTTCGTTGCCGCGGATCACATTCAGGGCGATGACCGGCGGTTTGCCTTCAAGCACTTTGCGCAGTTCGGCAATCGAATGAATACGTTCCCGGTTAAGGCCAATGATAATGTCATCCTTATGCAGGCCGACCTGGGCGGCGGCGCTGCCTTTATCGACATTATCGATCACCACCCCTTTGGTACCATCTTTCATCTGACCGTCGCTGAACGAGGCCCCCTGCAGAGCCGGGATAATCAGCTCAGCGCTGGCGGTGGAGGAGGTGCTCTTATCCAGCGTCACTTCGACATCGACCGGTTTTCCATCGCGCAGCAGGCCCAGTTTGACTTTGGTCCCCGGCTCGGTGGTGGCGATCCGCGAGCGCAGTTCGGCAAAACTGTTCAGCGGTTTGCCGTTCAGGCTAACGATGACGTCGCCGGATTTGATCCCCGCTTTGGCGGATCCGGAGTTTGGCAGCACTTCACTGACGAAGGCGCCGCGCTGAACGTTGAGGTTCATCGCCTTGGCGATATCGGCGCTCATTTCCATGCCTTTAATGCCCAGCAGGCCGCGCTTGATTTCGCCAAACTGAATGAGCTGGTCGGCGAGGGTTTTCGCCATGTTGCTCGGGATGGCGAAGCCGATGCCGATGCTGCCGCCGCCCGGCGCCAGGATCGCGGTGTTGATCCCGATAAGCTCGCCGTTGAGGTTCAACAGCGCGCCGCCGGAGTTGCCGCGGTTGATGGAGGCATCGGTCTGGATGAAATTCTCCAGCCCTTCAAGGTTCAGGCCGCTGCGGCCAAGGGCAGAGATAATGCCGGAGGTGGCGGTCTGGCCAAGGCCGAACGGGTTGCCGACGGCGACGGCGAAGTCGCCGACGCGCAGTTTATCGGAGTCAGCAATGGCGATTTGCGTCAGGTTTGACGGCTTAATCAGCTGCAGTAGCGCAATATCGCTCTGTTCATCGCTGCCGACCAGTTTGGCATCAAATTCACGGCCATCGTTCAGCTGGACGCTGATCTTCTGCGCCTGATTGATGACGTGATTATTGGTCAGCACGTAGCCTTTCGCTGCGTCGATGATGACGCCGGACCCGAGCCCTTCGAACGGCTGCGCCTGTTCTTGCGGGGCGTTATCGCCAAAATATTTCTTCAGCTCTTCCGGCATATTGAGCGTCGGCGAGGCAGTGCCTTCCACCTGCACGCTGACTACCGCCGGCAGGACCTTTTCCAGCATCGGCGCCAGGCTTGGTAACGCGCCCTGGCCGGGCACCTGAGTCGGTAAGGATGCTGCTGCCGGAGGCAGAACCGACAACGATAACCCAATGCTTAACGCTAACGCACTCAACAGCAAAGTCTGTTTCTTCATTAGATGCTGGCTCTCGTAATCTGAGGTGTATGGAAAAATGTCCTGAACAAGCTGATGTTATTGAATTTTTGCGCAGGTAACAATGTGGGGACTGGTTTAAATTGTAGCCGGGAAGTGGGGGAAGGAGCGGGCGCGATGGGCGCGCCCGGAGAATATTTTAGCAGAGGCGATCGATTAATCGCGTTTTGCGCCACCGCGCAGTAAACCGGATGCGCCTTCGGAGTAGTCGCGCGGCATCTGGACCGGCGCCTGATCGTTGCTGGCTTCAGACTCTGCCAGGCGGTTGCGGAACGGGTTGGCGTCTGCCATGGAATCCGGCAGCAGGTTGTTAGAGCTTTTCGCCATATGCTGATACAGCTGACGGTAGTCGTGCGCCATGTTATCCAGCAGCTCGGCGCTGCGCGCAAAATGGCTGACCAGCTCTTCACGGTACTCTTCAAGCTCGGCTTTATTCTTTTCCAGTTCGAACTGCAGCGCCTGCTGCTGGCGCAGTTTGCGGTTGCCGAAACGCATGGCGACGGCACCAATGATGATACCGACGACTAACCCAATTAGCGCGTATTCCCAGGTCATGAACATCTCCCGTTGTATTGTGGTTCCGTAGGGTGGCTCTTAGGCTCTCCGCCTGCGCCCGATAGTGCCACTATAACCGCTAATTCCACAGAAGTGGAATCCTGGCGTATCATCGCGTAGTGTAGAACGGCCTTTTTTTCGTCAATCGTGAGCTTCGACATCACGGTTTTCAAGGAATAACAATTAGATCATGCAAAGCCTGTCTCCAACATCGCGTTACCTTTCAGCCCTGAAAGAGGGCAGCCATCAACCCGACGACGTCCAACAAGAAGCGGTGAGCCGCCTTGATACCATTTACCAGGAGCTGCAGACTCAGCCCGCGCCCGTCGCGTCAGGCGGCGGTTTGCGCGCGAAATTCGGCAAACTGCTGGGTAAGCGCGAACCAGCAGCCGAGGCGACGCCTGTCCGCGGCCTGTATATGTGGGGCGGCGTGGGGCGAGGGAAAACCTGGCTGATGGACCTGTTTTACCAGAGCCTGCCGGGCGAGCGTAAGCAGCGCCTGCATTTCCATCGCTTTATGCTGCGGGTGCATGAAGAGCTGACCACCCTGCAGGGCCATAGCGACCCGCTGGAGATTGTCGCCGACCGCTTTAAAGCGGAAACTGACGTGCTCTGTTTCGACGAGTTTTTTGTCTCCGATATTACTGACGCCATGCTGTTGGGCGGTCTGATGAAAGCCCTGTTCGCCCGCGGCATCACGCTGGTGGCGACCTCCAATATTCCGCCGGATGAGCTCTATCGCAATGGTCTACAGCGCGCCCGTTTTCTGCCCGCTATCGACGCCATCAAGCAGCATTGCGATATTATGAACGTTGATGCCGGCATCGATTATCGCTTGCGTACCCTGACCCAAGCGCACCTGTGGTTGTCGCCGCTGAATAACGACACCCGCGAACAGATGGATAAACTGTGGCTGGCGCTGGCCGGCGCGCCGCGCGCTGCCGGGCCGACGCTGGAGATCAACCATCGCGAGCTGCCGACCCTCGGCGTGGAAAACCAGACGCTGGCGGCGTCGTTCGCCACGCTGTGCGTGGATGCCCGCAGCCAGCATGACTATATTGCGCTCTCCCGCCTGTTCCACACCGTGATGCTGTTCGACGTGCCGGTGATGACCGCGCAGCTGGAGAGCGAAGCCCGGCGCTTTATCGCCCTGGTGGATGAGTTCTATGAGCGCCACGTGAAGCTGGTGGTCAGCGCGGCGGTGCCGCTGTACGACATTTATCAGGGAGAGCGGCTGAAGTTTGAGTTCCAGCGCTGTCTGTCGCGCCTGCAGGAGATGCAGAGCGAAGAGTACCTCAAGCGCCCGCATATGCCCTGACAGGACACTTTTCCCGGCGAATTCAGGGCCGCAGGGCCGCCCCGGGAGCTGCCTGAAAAATCTCATAAAGGGGTCGATCTTTGACCCCGACTTCTCTATAATCTTGCGACCCCACGTTACGAGAAGGTTTTTTTCCCGAAACTTTCTATGTGCCGGCATAGGCTATTCGAAGGGGTAGGTTTGCTGGACAATGTCGTGTGAACCTCAACTGACTAAACGTTTGGGTGTTCACCAACGTGTAACTTATTATTTGGGTAAGCTTTTAATGAAAACTTTTACAGCTAAACCAGAAACCGTAAAACGCGACTGGTATGTTGTTGACGCGACCGGTAAAACTCTGGGCCGTCTGGCTACTGAACTGGCTCGTCGCCTGCGCGGTAAGCACAAAGCGGAATACACTCCGCACGTTGATACCGGTGATTACATCATCGTTCTGAACGCAGAAAAAGTTGCTGTTACCGGCAACAAGCGCGAAGACAAAATGTACTACCACCACACCGGCCACATCGGTGGTATCAAAGAAGCGACCTTTGAAGAGATGATTGCCCGCCGTCCTGAGCGTGTGATTGAAATCGCGGTTAAAGGCATGCTGCCAAAAGGCCCGCTGGGTCGTGCTATGTACCGTAAACTGAAAGTTTACGCGGGTAACGAGCACAACCACGCGGCACAGCAACCGCAAGTTCTTGACATCTAATCGGGATTATAGGCAATGGCTGAAAATCAATACTACGGCACTGGTCGCCGCAAAAGTTCCGCAGCTCGCGTTTTCATCAAACCGGGCAACGGCAAAATCGTTATCAACCAGCGTTCTCTGGAACAGTACTTCGGTCGTGAAACTGCCCGCATGGTAGTTCGTCAGCCGCTGGAACTGGTTGACATGGTTGAGAAACTGGATCTGTACATCACTGTTAAAGGTGGTGGTATCTCTGGTCAGGCTGGTGCGATCCGTCACGGTATCACCCGCGCTCTGATGGAGTACGACGAGTCCCTGCGTTCTGAACTGCGTAAAGCTGGCTTCGTCACTCGTGACGCTCGTCAGGTTGAACGTAAGAAAGTCGGTCTGCGTAAAGCACGTCGTCGTCCGCAGTTCTCCAAACGTTAATTGTTTTCTGCTCACGCAGAACAATTTGCGAAAAAACCCGCTTCGGCGGGTTTTTTTATGGATAAAACGACTGTTATCCACAAGCTTACCGCCGGTTCTCGCCACTTTTTCAGCATTTCCAGAATCCCCTCACCACAACGTCTTCAAAATCTGGTAAACTATCATCCAATTTTCTGCCCAAATGCTGGTGATTGTTCATTTTTTGTTTTATTCGTGAACGAAGGTGACATCGCGCTAATGGGGTTTTTACATCTGGCCGGCCATGAGTGGCTGGCAGCAGTACAAAATTCTGAATATACCTGGAGGTTTTCATGGCTGTCGCTGCCAACAAACGTTCGGTAATGACGCTGTTTTCTGGTCCTACTGACATCTATAGCCATCAGGTCCGCATTGTGCTGGCCGAGAAGGGTGTCAGTTTTGAGATAGAGCACGTGGAGAAGGACAACCCGCCTCAGGATCTGATTGACCTCAACCCGAATCAAAGCGTACCGACGCTGGTGGATCGTGAGCTCACTCTGTGGGAATCCCGCATCATTATGGAATACCTGGATGAGCGTTTCCCGCACCCGCCGTTAATGCCGGTTTATCCGGTGGCGCGTGGCGAAAGCCGTCTGTATATGCAACGTATCGAGAAGGACTGGTATTCGCTGATGAACACCATCCAGAGCGGTACCGCAGCGCAAGCTGATGCTGCGCGTAAGCAGCTGCGTGAAGAACTGCTGGCCATCGCGCCGGTCTTCACCCAGAAACCTTACTTCCTGAGCGATGAGTTCAGCCTGGTGGATTGCTACCTGGCGCCGCTGCTGTGGCGTTTGCCGGTTCTCGGTGTGGAGCTGGTTGGCGCAGGCGCGAAAGAGCTCAAAGGCTATATGACTCGCGTATTTGAGCGTGATTCCTTCCTCGCTTCTTTAACTGAAGCCGAGCGTGAAATGCGCCTCGGTCGGGGCTAAATAATGGATGTATCACAGCTGACGCCGCGTCGCCCGTATCTGCTGCGGGCGTTTTATGACTGGCTGCTGGATAACCAGCTGACGCCGCACCTGGTGGTGGATGTCACACTGCCGGGCGTGCTCGTGCCGATGGAGTACGCGCGCGACGGGCAAATCGTTCTCAATATTGCTCCGCGTGCGGTAGGTAATCTTGAGCTGGCGAACGACGAAGTGCGCTTCAACGCGCGCTTTGGCGGCGTGCCGCGCAACGTGTCTGTCCCGCTGGCTGCGGTACTCGCCATCTATGCCCGTGAGAACGGCGCTGGCACGATGTTTGAACCGGAAGCGGCCTATGACGAAGACGTCAGCAGCCTCAACGATGATGACGTCGCGCCTGAGAGTGAAAGCGAAACGGTGATGTCGGTGATTGATGGCGATAAGCCGGACAATCACGACGACGATCCTGACGACACGCCGCCGCCGCGCGGTGGCCGCCCGGCGCTGCGCGTCGTGAAATAATCCTTACCAGGCCCTTCGGGGCCTGTTTTATGCTCTCTGCAAAATTCTTGTGTTAAGATGGAACAGCCGTCACATGCTGTCACAAATCACGCAATGGTCCCTATGAGCGCATTTGATCCACAAGCCGAAGATACCCCGTCCTCCATTGGCAACAGCCTTGGCCGCCGTCCTCTGGCGCGCAAAAAACTGTCTGAAATGGTGGAAGAAGAGCTGGAGCAGATGATCCGGCGCCGGGAGTTTGCGGAGGGTGAACAGCTGCCGTCCGAACGTGAGCTGATGACCTTTTTTAACGTTGGACGTCCTTCGGTTCGTGAAGCGCTGGCGGCGCTGAAGCGTAAGGGACTGGTGCAGATCAGCAACGGCGAACGCGCTCGCGTTTCCCGGCCTTCAGCGGACACCATCATTGGCGAGCTTTCCGGCATGGCGAAAGACTTTTTGTCTCACCCTGGCGGTATCGCGCATTTTGAACAGCTGCGTCTGTTTTTTGAGTCCAGTCTGGTTCGCTATGCCGCAGAACACGCCAGCAATGAGCAGTTGGAAAAGCTGACGCAAGCGCTAAAGATCAACAGTCAATCGCTGGATGACAATGCGCTGTTTATCCGCTCTGACGTTGAATTTCACCGCGTGCTTGCGGAGATCCCCGGTAATCCAATCTTTATGGCTATCCATGTGGCCCTGCTGGACTGGCTAATCGCCGCCCGGCCAACGGTGCCCGAGCGCGAACTGCACGAACATAACAGCGTCAGCTATCAACAGCATATCGCTATTGTTGATGCTATTCGTCGTCGCGATCCTGACGAAGCCGATCGCGCCCTCCAGACCCACCTCAATAGCGTATCCGCCACCTGGCACGCCTTAGGTCAGAAAGCCTGATCTCGTAGTTTATCCTCACGATCCTGAGGATCGTTTAGTGAAGTAGATCGCATTATAAGCGTTCTCTATTACTCTGCTGCTTATTTGATCTGGTATAACAGGTATAAAGGTACATAGTTAATCATTAAGAATTCACAAAGAGGTAGATATGGCGGTCAATTTACGTGGGGTTATGGCGGCGTTGCTTACGCCGTTCGATGGGCAGCAAAAACTGGATAAAGAGAGCCTGCGTAGACTGGTGCGATTTAATCTGCGCCAGGGTGTTGATGGACTCTATGTTGGAGGATCTACCGGTGAAGCCTTTGTCCAGAGCGGCACAGAGCGTCAGGAAGTGCTGGAGATCGTAGCGGAAGAGGCGAAAGGCAAAATGACTCTTATCGCCCATGTCGGCTGCGTGAGTACCCTCGAAAGCCAGCAACTGGCAAGGGCTGCGGTAGGTTATGGCTACGATGCTGTCTCCGCCGTCACGCCGTTCTATTATCCGTTTAGTTTCGAAGAACACTGCGCGCATTATCAGGCCATTATTGAGTCGGCTGATGGCTTGCCGATGGTGGTGTACAACATCCCGGCGCTAAGCGGCGTGAAGCTGACCCTCGATCAAATCAATACCCTGGTGACGCTGCCTGGCGTCGGTGCGCTAAAGCAGACTTCAGGCGATCTATTCCAGATGGAACAGATCCGACGGGCTCATCCGGATCTGGTGTTGTACAACGGTTACGATGAGATATTTGCCTCAGGTCTGTTGGCAGGAGCTGATGGCGGTATTGGGAGTACTTACAACATCATGGGCTGGCGTTACCAGGGAATGGTCGCGGCGCTGAAAGTGGGTGATGTTGCCAAAGCACAGCAGCTGCAATGTGAGTGCAACAAGGTAATCGACCTGTTGATTAAAACCGGCGTATTCCGTGGTTTGAAAACCGTATTGCACTATATGGATGTGGTCTCTGTGCCGCTATGCCGTAAGCCGTTTGCACCGGTAGACGAAAAATTCTTGCCGGAGCTGAAAGCGCTGGCGCAGCAGCTAATGCAGGAACACGGCTGATCGGTAGCCGGGTGGCGACAGTGCTTTCCGGCCTGCGGTTGCTCTTTCCTGGCCAGGCAAGCGAAGCCCCCTGGCGCGACAACAAACATCGTCGGGAGAGTAAAATGAGTACACTGCCCCAGAACATCCCGTGGTACCGCCATCTTAGCCGTCCCCAGTGGCGGGCTTTTTCCGCCGCCTGGCTCGGGTATCTGCTTGATGGTTTTGATTTTGTATTAATCGCCCTGGTGCTCACCGAAGTGCAGGGGGATTTTGGCCTGACGACCGTGCAGGCTGCAAGTCTCATCTCAGCGGCTTTCATTTCTCGCTGGTTTGGCGGTCTGATGCTTGGCGCGATGGGCGATCGCTATGGTCGACGCCTGGCGATGGTGACCAGCATTATTCTGTTCTCTCTCGGTACGCTGGCCTGCGGTTTTGCGCCGGGTTACACAACAATGTTTATCGCGCGTCTGGTTATCGGTATGGGAATGGCTGGAGAGTACGGCTCCAGCGCCACTTACGTTATCGAAAGCTGGCCGAGGCATCTACGCAATAAGGCCAGCGGTTTTCTGATTTCCGGGTTTTCCGTTGGCGCAGTTATCGCCGCACAGGTTTATAGCCTGGTGGTACCCGTCTGGGGCTGGCGCGCGCTTTTTTTCATCGGCATTGTTCCCATCGTATTTGCCCTCTGGCTGCGGAAAAATATTCCGGAAGCCGAAGACTGGAAAGAGAATCATGAAGGCAAAGAACCGGTACAGACTATGGTCGATCTGCTTTATCGCGGCAAGCATCGGGTTATTAACATCCTGATGACCATCGTGGCGGCGACTGCCCTATGGTTCTGTTTTGCCGGTGGCTTACAAAATGCAGGTATCGTTCTGCTGCTGGGCGTAATGTGCGCGGTGATATTTATCAGCTTTATGGTGCAGAGCAGCGGTAAACGCTGGCCTACGGGCGTGATGCTGATGGTGGTGGTACTTTTCGCCTTCCTTTATTCATGGCCAATTCAGGCGCTGCTGCCGACTTATCTGAAAACCGAGCTGGCCTATGACCCGACGACGGTGGCAAAGATTTTGTTTTTCAGCGGGTTTGGCGCGGCGGTTGGCTGCTGTGTGGGCGGATTTCTCGGGGACTGGCTGGGCACCCGCAAGGCCTATGTTTACAGCCTGCTGGCTTCACAGTTGTTGATTATTCCGGTCTTTGCAATTGGCGGCACAAACATCTGGGTTCTTGGCCTGCTTCTGTTTTTCCAGCAGATGTTAGGGCAGGGGATCTCCGGGATCTTGCCAAAACTGATTGGCGGCTATTTCGATACCGATCAGCGGGCGGCTGGACTTGGTTTTACCTACAACGTGGGGGCGCTGGGAGGCGCGATTGCGCCGGTGCTGGGTGCCTTAATTGCCCAGCGTTTGGATTTGGGTACCGCGTTGGGATCGCTCTCTTTTGGTCTGACCTTCGTTGTAATCCTGCTGATTGGGCTGGATATGCCGTCCCGCGTACAGCGCTGGATTCGGCCGGAAGCGATACGAACTCATGATGCGATCGATGGTAAACCTCTAATCGGAGCGGTGCCTTTTGGTGGTAACAAAAGCGGTTTAGTTAAGACCAGATAACAACAGCCCGGCTGCGGTGCCGGGTGTGCATATTTATCAGGGAGCGAGTATGTCTTTGCTTAAAGAATTGGATTTACGCATTAGCGCTAACGGCGGTCTTATTGTTTCCTGTCAACCGGTACCCGGCAGCCCATTGGATAAGCCGGAGATCGTTGCCGCGATGGCGCTGGCGGCAGAGCAGGCCGGGGCGGTCGCGTTGCGCATTGAAGGCGTAGAGAATCTGCGCGCGGTACGCGCGCAGGTAAAGGTGCCGATTATCGGCATTATTAAACGCGATCTGGATGATTCGCCGGTAAGGATCACGCCCTATCTGGAAGATATCGATGCATTGATGCAGGCTGGCGCCGATATTATCGCCGTTGATGGCACAGAGCGAGCGCGCCCTGTTCCAGTGGCAACGCTACTGGCGCGTATCCACCAGCATAAGCTAGTGGCGATGGCCGACTGCTCCTCTCTTGAGGATGGCCTGGCCTGTCAGGCTCTTGGCGCGGAAATCATCGGCACTACGCTGTCGGGCTATACCATGGCGTATACCCCGGATGAACCAGATCTGGAGCTGGTGAAAGCGCTGGCGGAGGCCGGCTGCAGGGTGAATGCGGAAGGGCGCTACAACACACCGGCTCAGGCAGCGGAAGCCATACGCCACGGTGCGTGGGCGGTGACCGTTGGTTCTGCGATTACCCGCCTGGAACATATTTGCCAGTGGTATAACACGGCGTTAAAAGAGACGAAGTCATGACGACGCTGGCGATAGATATTGGCGGTACGAAGCTTGCTGCGGCGCTGGTAACGGATGACCTGCTGCTCTGCGATCGTCGCGAGCTACCCACTCCTGCCAGCAAAACAGCGGATGCTCTGAACACGGCGCTGGAGGCGCTTGTCAGGCCTCTGTGCATGCGGGCAAAGCGCGTCGCGATAGCCTCGACCGGGATTATTCGTGAAGGAAACCTGATTGCAATTAATCCACAGAATCTTGGCGGACTCATGCACTTCCCGCTGGTAAAAACGTTACGCGAAATAACCGGTCTGCCAACGCTGGCGATAAATGATGCTCAGGCGGCAGCCTGGGCGGAATACCAGGCGATGGCTGATAAGGTCAGCGATATGGCGTTTATTACCGTTTCTACCGGGGTTGGCGGCGGCGTGGTGAGCAACGGTACTTTACTTACCGGGGCCGGAGGCCTGGCCGGACACCTGGGGCACTCGTTAGCCGATCCTGACGGACCGCTTTGCGGCTGCGGTCGCGTCGGCTGCGTAGAGGCTATTGCTTCCGGACGGGGAATCGCCGCGGCGGCAACTGACGATCTCTGCGGACTGGATGCGAAATCTATTTTTACTTTTGCGGCGCAAGGCCACCCGCAGGCGCGTTTACTCATTCAGCACTCGGCACAAACTTTGGCGCGGATGATTGCCGATCTTAAAGCGTTGACCGATTGCCAGTGCGTGGTCGTTGGCGGCAGTATTGGCCTGGCGGATGGGTACTTACCGTTGGTGAGGGACTATCTGGCGCAAGAACCGGCTATTTACCAGGTTCCATTATGCGCAGCACACTATCGCCATGATGCTGGCCTGCTGGGAGCGGCGCTATGGGGCAAGGAGAGAAGCCATGATAATCGGTGATGTAAACAATCCATTGTTGGCTGGCGTGTCGTCGGGGCTACAACAGGCGATATCCCTCGCCCTGGATCATGATTTATCGAGTCTTTCTCCCGGAAGCGTTGAACTTCAAGGGGATAATGTCTTTATGAATGTGATGCAGTTTATGACGGAGTTACCGGCAGATAAAAAGGCTGAACTACATACGAAGTTTATCGATATCCAGATATTACTGGCGGGCGAAGAGCAGATTTTTTTCGGCGTAGCCGGCTCCGCAATGCAGTGCGAGGAGATGCACGTTGAGGAGGATTATCAGCTGTGCAACGCGATTGATGGCGAACAGTCGGTCATTCTGACGCCAGGTATGTTCGCGATCTTTATGCCGGGTGAACCGCATAAGCCAGGATGCGTAATAACCGAGCCCGCAGAGATAAAAAAAGTGGTGATTAAAGTCAGCGCAAATTTGTTAAGCGCATAAATAAGCCCGATGGGATTAACCATCGGGCCTGAGTCCCATACCCGGATAAAACCGCTATCCGGGTATTCGCATTACACTTCCAGGTAATTCAGGATCCCGTCCGCCGCTTTACGTCCTTCGGCAATCGCGGTGACCACCAGGTCGGAACCGCGCACGATATCGCCACCGGCGAAGATTTTCGGGTTGCTGGTCTGGAAGGCGTTCTCGCTGCCTTCCGGGGCAATGATGCGGCCCTGGGAGTCCAGCTCGACGCTGTGCTTCGCCAGCCACTCCATGCTGTGGGGACGGAAGCCAAACGCCATGACGACGGCGTCTGCCGGCACCACGTGCTCAGAGCCGGGAACGATCTCCGCGCGACGGCGGCCTTTTGCATCCGGCTGGCCCATCTCGGTGCGCGCCATCTTCACGCCGCACACTTTGCCGTTGGCATTCACTTCCACACCCAGCGGCTGGACGTTGAACTGGAACTCCACGCCTTCTTCACGCGCGTTTTTCACTTCGCGTTTTGAACCCGGCATGTTCTCTTCGTCACGACGATAGGCGCAGATCACGTGAGCCGCATTCTGACGGACGGAGGTGCGTACGCAGTCCATCGCGGTGTCGCCACCGCCGAGAACCACCACGCGTTTGCCTTCCATGCTGACGTAGGGCTCATCGGCGGTTTCGCCAAAGCCCATGATCTGCTTGGTATTGGCGATCAGGAACGGCAGCGCGTCGTAGACGCCCTGGGCGTCTTCGTTGTCCAGCCCGCCGCGCATTGACTGATAGGTGCCAACGCCGAGGAACACCGCATCGTACTCTTTCAGCAGGTCGTCAAGCTGCACGTCACGGCCCACTTCGGTATTGAGTTTGAACTCAATGCCCATGCCGGTGAAGATCTCCCGGCGGCGGGTCATCACCTCTTTTTCCAGCTTGAACGCCGGGATACCGAAGGTCAGCAGGCCGCCGATTTCCGGATGGCGGTCAAACACCACCGCCTTGACGCCGTTACGGGTCAGGACGTCGGCACAGGCGAGGCCCGCCGGGCCAGCGCCGATGATAGCGACGGTTTTACCGGTCGGTTTCACGCCGGAGAGATCCGGACGCCAGCCCATCTCGAATGCTTTATCGTTGATATAGCGTTCGATGTTGCCGATGGTCACCGCGCCGAACTCATCGTTCAGCGTACAGGAGCCTTCACACAGGCGGTCCTGCGGGCAAACGCGCCCGCAGACTTCCGGCAGGGTGTTGGTCTGGTGCGACAGCTCAGCCGCCTCAAAAATACGTCCCTCGTTGGCCAGCTTCAGCCAGTTCGGGATGTAGTTATGCACCGGGCACTTCCATTCGCAGTACGGGTTGCCGCAGGACAGGCAGCGATCTGCCTGCGCCTTGGCCTGGCCTTCTGAAAACGGCTCGTAAATTTCCACAAATTCAATTTTACGGATCTTCAGCGGTTTCTTTGGCGGATCAACGCGCTGCAGGTCGATAAATTGATAAACGTTCTGACTCATCTTAACCCCTTACTGCGCCTGCACCCGCAGCTCAGCTGCGGAACGACTACGGTGACCCAACAGTGCTTTAACATCGCTGGACTTCGGTTTAACCAGCGCAAACTTCGCGGAGAAGGCCGGCCAGTTGGCGAGGATCTCTTCGCCGCGTTGCGAACCGGTAAGCTGTACGTGCTCGGTGATTAAACCGCGCAGGTGCTCTTCATGGATGGCCAGAGAGTCAACGTCCAGCACTTCCACCAGCTCCGGATTCACGCGCTTGCGGAAGTCGCCATCTTCATCCAGGACATAGGCAAAGCCGCCGGTCATCCCTGCGCCAAAGTTGACGCCGGTTTTACCGAGCACGCAGACGATGCCGCCGGTCATATATTCACAGCCGTTGTCGCCGATGCCTTCCACCACGGTAATGGCGCCGGAGTTACGCACCGCGAAACGCTCACCTGCGCGGCCTGCGGCGTACAGACGACCACCGGTCGCGCCGTACAGGCAGGTGTTGCCGATAATGCTGGCTTCGTGACTGCGGAAAGCGGAGCCCACCGGAGGACGAATGGCCAGCAGACCGCCCGCCATGCCTTTGCCGACATAGTCGTTGGCGTCGCCCGTCAGATGCAGTTCCACGCCGCCGGCGTTCCACACGCCGAAGCTCTGGCCCGCGGTGCCGCTAAAGTGAGCGACGATCGGGTCGCCCGCCAGTCCCTGGTCGCCATGGGTCTGGGCGATATACCCGGACAGCGAGGCCCCCACGGAGCGGTCGGTATTGCGGATATCGAACCAGAACGTTTTGCTCTGCTTTTCATCCACGTACGGTTTCGCCTGCTGCAGCAGCTGGGCGTTGAGCACGCCGTTATCGAACGGCGGGTTATTTTCGGTGCAGTACAGCGCTTTGCCAGGATGCGGCTCTGCGGTCTGCAGCAGTTTACCCAGATCCAGTTTCTGCTGCTTGGCGGTGAACCCATCCAGCTCTTTGAGCAGATCGGTGCGGCCAATCAGATCCACCAGTCGCTTGACGCCCAGCTGGGCCATCAGCTCGCGGGTTTCACGGGCGATAAATTCAAAGTAGTTGGTCACTTTGAACGGCAGACCGTGATAGTGGTTCTTACGCAGTTTGTCATCCTGGGTCGCCACGCCGGTCGCGCAGTTGTTCAGGTGACAAATACGCAGGTATTTACAGCCCAGCGCCACCATCGGGCCGGTGCCGAAGCCGAAGCTTTCCGCGCCAAGGATCGCCGCTTTGATGATATCGAGGCCGGTTTTCAGGCCGCCATCCACCTGCAGACGGATCTTGTGACGCAGACCGTTAGCGACCAGCGCCTGCTGGGTTTCCACCAGACCAAGCTCCCACGGACAGCCGGCATATTTCACTGAAGTGAGCGGGCTTGCCCCGGTGCCGCCGTCGTAGCCGGCGATGGTGATCAGATCGGCATAAGCCTTGGCTACGCCGGTGGCGATGGTGCCCACGCCCGGTTCCGAAACCAGCTTGACCGAGATCATCGCTTTCGGGTTAACCTGCTTGAGGTCGAAAATCAGCTGCGCCAGATCCTCGATAGAGTAGATATCGTGGTGCGGCGGCGGGGAGATCAGCGTCACGCCCGGTACCGAATAGCGTAGTTTAGCGATGTACGGGGTGACTTTATCACCCGGCAGCTGACCGCCTTCACCCGGCTTCGCGCCCTGGGCGACTTTGATCTGGATAACGTCGGCATTGACCAGATAGGCTGGGGTGACGCCGAAGCGGCCGGATGCCACCTGCTTGATGCGCGACACTTTGTTGGTGCCGTAGCGCGCCGGGTCTTCACCGCCTTCACCGGAGTTGGAGAAGCCGCCGATGCTGTTCATCGCTTCCGCCAGCGATTCGTGCGCTTCCGGACTCAGGGCGCCGATCGACATCGCTGCGGTATCGAAGCGTTTAAACAGCTCCTTCGCCGGCTCCACGTCGTCGATGCTGATGGCATCTTCGCCCGGGTTGAGCGCCAGCAGATCGCGCAGCGTGGCCGCCGGGCGTTCGTTAACCAGCTTCGCGTATTGTTGATAATCGCTGTACTCACCGCTCTGCACAGCCTGCTGCAGGGTGCGCACCACGTCCGGGTTGTAGGCGTGATATTCGCCGCCGTGAACGTACTTCAGCAGACCGCCCTGAGCCAGCGGCTTGCGCGCCAGCCATGCGCGTTTCGACAGATTCAGCAGATCCTGCTGGAAATCGTCGAAGCCGGCGCCGCCGATGCGGCTGACCACGCCCTGGAAGCAGAGGTCGGAGACATCGCGATGCAGACCGACCGCTTCGAACAGCTTCGAGCAGCGGTAGGAGGCGATGGTCGAGATCCCCATCTTGGACATGATCTTATACAGACCTTTGTTGATACCGTTGCGATAGTTCAGCATCACCGCACGGTACGGTTTATCGATGGCTTTGCTGTCGACCAGCTTCGCCAGCGTTTCATAGGCGAGGTACGGATAGATAGCTGTCGCGCCGAAGCCCAGCAGCACGGCGAAGTGGTGCGGATCGCGGGCGCTGGCGGTTTCAACGATGATGTTGGCATCGCAGCGCAGACTTTTATCGACCAGACGGGTCTGGATCGCGCCAACGGCCATCGGCGCCGGCACCGGCAGGCGGTCTTTGGCGATGTTACGGTCGGAGAGGACCAGCAGCACGGTACCATCGCGTACCATCTGCTCCGCTTTGTCGCACAGGGCCTTCACCGTCTCGCTGAGGGAAGCCTCTGCCGGGTTGAAGGTGATGTCGAGGACGTCGGCACGATAGTGCTCTTCTTCCATCGTCGTCAGCTGTTTGAAATCGGAGTACAGCAGGATCGGAGATTTGAAGCTCAGACGATGCGCCTGGCCTTCCGCTTCGCAGAAGACGTTCATTTCGCGACCGATGCTGGTGGCCAGCGACATGACGTGCGCTTCACGCAGCGGATCGATAGGCGGGTTCGTCACCTGAGCGAACTGCTGACGGAAGTAATCGTAGATAATGCGCGGCTGGCTGGAAAGGACGGCAAACGGCGTGTCATCGCCCATAGAGCCGACCGCCTCCTGGCCATTTTCGCCGAGCACGCGCAGCACCGAGTCCAGCTCTTCCGCGCTGTAGTTAAACTGTTTCTGGTAGCTGGCCAGCAGATCGTCGTCCAGCTGGCGGCTGCCAACCTCTTCGTCCGGCAGATCTTCAAACGGCACCAGGCGACGAACGTTTTTCTCCATCCACTCTTTATACGGATGGCGGCTCTTCAGATCGTCATCGGTTTCCGCCGAGTGCAGAATGCGTCCGGCACGGGTATCGATAACCATCAGCTCGCCCGGGCCCACGCGGCCTTTTTCAACCACTTCGTCCGGCTGGTAGTCCCAGATGCCGACTTCAGAGGCGCAGGTGATGAGCTTATCTTTGGTAATGACGTAGCGCGCCGGGCGCAGGCCATTACGGTCGAGGTTACAGGCCGCGTAGCGACCGTCGGACATGACGATGCCCGCCGGGCCGTCCCATGGCTCCATATGCATGGAGTTAAAGTCGAAGAACGAACGCAGCTCCGGATCCATATCCGGGTTGTTCTGCCAGGCTGGCGGCACCAGCAGACGCATGGCGCGCACGATGTCCATCCCGCCGGCCAGCAGCAGCTCCAGCATGTTGTCCATTGAACTGGAGTCGGAGCCGGTTTCGTTAACGAACGGCGCAGCGTCGTGCAGGTCCGGGATCAGCGGGGTCTGGAACTTATAGGTACGGGCGCGAGCCCACTGGCGGTTGCCGGTGATGGTGTTGATTTCACCGTTGTGCGCCAGGTAGCGGAACGGCTGTGCCAGCGGCCAGCGTGGTACGGTGTTGGTGGAGAAGCGCTGGTGGAACAGGCAGATAGCCGACTCCAGGCGCAGGTCCGCGAGGTCCAGGTAGAAGCGCGGCAAATCCGCCGGCATACACAGACCTTTATAGATGTTGACCAGGTTGGACAAGCTACAAACGTAGAAATCTTTGTCTTCCTGCAGGCGTTTTTCAATGCGACGACGCGCAATAAACAGACGGCGCTCCATATCGCGCGGGCGCCAGCCGGCCGGGGCGTTAACAAAGATTTGCTCAATACGGGGCAGCGAGGAGAGGGCGATTTCACCGAGCACGCCTTCGTTGGTCGGCACATCGCGCCAGCCGACGATCGACAGGGTCTCAAGCTGAAGTTCTTCTTCAACGATGCGGCGCGCCGCTTTCGCCAGTTCAGGATCTTTATTCAGGAACAGCATCCCAACGGCGTAGTTTTTGGCTAAACGCCAGCCGCGCTCTTCGGCAACGATGCGGAAGAAACGATCGGGTTTTTGCAGCAGCAGACCGCAACCGTCGCCGGTTTTACCATCGGCAAGGATTGCGCCACGGTGCTGCATGCGGGCCAGTGCGTGTATCGCGGTTCGCACTACCTTGTGGCTAGGTTCGCCTTCTATGTGGGCGATCAGGCCGAAACCACAGTTATCCCTCTCAAGGGATTTGTCGTACAACATATCAGTGAACCTCCCCAGGCTCTACGGACCCCCTCCGATACCGATTGCGCACAGGCACAGAAAGAGCATGGCGACGGGGTTTGCACCTCGCATTCGCCCTCTTTAAATCCTTTTCGCATCGGTACACAAGTTTGAGGACTTGCTGTTAAGAGGGAATCTCAATTACTGCATAAATATGATGAGCAGAGTGCTCATCCAGAAAGCTTCCAGCGGATTCCCAACTTATCGGGAATCCACACTTACGTCAAATGGCAATCTTATTAATACAAAAATGTGCTATGCAGGTATTAACTTGTTGTTTTTAAAATAAATAATGCCATTTTTTATGCTTTGGATACGCCTGCAGAGGGTAAGGCTAGTGTGATCTGTCTCACTGTGCGCGCGGCTTTGCATTACCGATCTACGCTGAAATACATTTCATTATTAGCATATTTGACTGCTGTAAATGTGTGTGATGGACATTAATACTGTTTTTTACCATAAAGCAGATTAGGGCCGCGCGATGATGAAATATAAGGAAAACTCATTACCCTGCGTGTGAATGAAATTGCAGTAATCATGATTGTTTATGCAATGAGATGATTCGCCGCGCTGACGATTGATCCAGGTCATCGCCGTCGGTGACGAAAAGTGGCAGGCTTGGCCCCCTTTGTTGAGGCCGGTCTATCAGATTATGCAGTTACAGAAATTAGTCAATATGTTTGGTGGGGATCTTCTGCGCCGCTATGGCGAAAAGGTCCATAAGCTAACGCTGCACGGCGGTTTTAGCTGCCCGAACCGCGACGGCACGCTGGGCCGTGGCGGTTGCACATTCTGTAACGTGGCCTCGTTTGCGGATGAAGCGCAGCAGCATCGATCCATCGCCGAACAGCTCGCCCATCAGGCGCAGCTTGTTAACCGGGCAAAGCGTTATCTGGCCTACTTTCAGGCCTATACCAGCACCTTTGCTGAAGTGCAGGTGCTCCGCTCGATGTATCGTCAGGCCGTCAGCGAGGCGAATATCGTTGGCCTCTGCGTTGGCACCCGCCCGGACTGCGTGCCGGAGGCGGTTCTCGACCTGCTCAGTGAATACCACCAGCAGGGGTATGAGGTTTGGCTGGAGCTGGGGCTGCAGACCGCCCATGATAAGACCCTGCATCGCATTAACCGCGGGCATGATTTCGCCTGTTACCAGCGCACCGCGCGTCTGGCGCGTGAGCGCGGACTGAAGGTATGCGCGCATCTGATCGTCGGCCTGCCCGGGGAGAGCCAGGAGCATGGCCTCGAGACGGTGGAGCGGGTCGTGACCACCGGCGTGGATGGCATAAAGCTGCATCCGCTGCATATTGTGAAAGGCAGCATTATGGCAAAAGCATGGCAGGCCGGTCGTCTCGATGGCATCGAACTGGAGGCGTATACCGTCACCGCCGGGGAGATGATCCGCCATACCCCGCCGGAGGTGATCTACCATCGCATATCGGCCAGCGCCCGTCGGCCGACGCTGCTCGCGCCGCTGTGGTGCGAAAATCGCTGGACCGGAATGGTTGAACTGGATCGCTATCTGAATGAGCAGGGCGCTCAGGGTTCGGCGCTGGGCCGCAGCTGGGTCGCGCCCCAGTCGGCGAAATAGTCTAAGAGGATGCCCGGCGTGATGGCTGCGCCGGGCATGGCTTTCCTGTCAACTAAGCCTGACTGGCTTTCATCGTCACACGCGGCGTTTTGATCACGAACAGCACCAGCAGGGCGCCGAGCGCGGCGATAGTGCCGGCGAGGACAAAGGCGCTGTCGAATTTACCGGTAGACTGTACGATATAGCCGGTGACAATCGGTCCCACGATGCCGGAGACGCTGCCGATAAGGTGGATAAAGCCGCTGGTGCCGCCAACGCGGGATTTATGCACCACGTCCTGGATAATCGCCCAGTAGATCGCTCCGGTGACATAGAGGAAAAAGATGGAGACCGACATCAGCAGAACGGCAGGAACGACGCTGCTGACGGTACCGGCAAGCCCCACACAGATGGCGGCCATCAGCAGACATACCACCAGCACAATTTTGCGTGACAGCAGCAGGCGTCCGGTGAGTTTAAAAATTTTATCGGAAATATAGCCCCCCAGCGCCAGACCGACAAAGCCGACTATCCATGGGATCATGGTGGTGAGGCTCATCTGTTTAATATCGAGATGGTGCTGCTGAACCAGATAGGACGGAAACCAGCTGAGAAAGAAAAACAGAATATAGTTGTAGCAAAAGAAGGCAAAGGCCGTCACCAGTATAATAGGTTGTTTGAGATAATAACCCAGCGAGTGGGCGGTTTGATTTTCAGTTGATTCCAGCGCAGACTCCTCTTGCTTCATATTATTAATGAGCATGAGCTCTTCCCGGCTGACATGTTTATGTTTTTCCGGCGAGTTAGCGGCAATAAAAAACCACACTATCATCCACACAATGCCGATGGCGAAAATAATCATAAACGCCGGGCGCCAGCCGAATGCCAGGGCCAGATAACCGACGATGGGGCCGGCAACCGCGCCGCCCAGCGGAGAGCCGGCGCTGAGCAGCCCCACGGCGGTGGCCGCTTGCTTCTTGGGAAACCAGCCGTTGATCATCTTGTTCGCCGACGCGCAAATCGGGCCCTCAGCCATCCCGAAGAGGACTCGCAGCATCAGCATGGAATAAAAGCCGGTGGCAAAGGCAGTTAAGCCGCAAAACAGCGACCACATCCCCACCGCCAGCCCCAGGACCAGCGTTGCGCCAAACTTATCTACGGCCAGACCGCCAATAAAATTAAATACCGCATAGCCGAAGAAAAAACTGCCGAAAATAATACCAAATTGTTCAGCGTTTAGCGCCAGATCCTTTTCAATCATTGGTACCGTAATGGATAACGCCACCCGGTCCAGATAATTAATCATATATACTAAAAATAATAACAGGACGATAATCCAGCGGATATTTTTTCCCATGATGACACCATGATGATTATATTATTGAGCTCTGGCGCGACGGATATCAATATTCACGTCGCCCGTTATTTAGCATTTAACCCAGCTGCAGCAATACCTTGCAGCAAGTTTTCCGATCGTTGGCGAAAATCTCCATCGCCTCTTTTACCTGCTCCAGCGGCATGCAGTGGGTGATTAACGCCTCAGGCTGGATAAGGCCTTTCTCCATCCAGTCGATAACCAGCGGAAAACGCCCGCTGTTTAGCCGGGAGGAGAAAATGGAGATCTCTTTACTGGTGATGCTTTGCTGGGTCAGGGTGGACGGCTCGCCGGAGAAGCCGAGTATGCCGATGCGTGCGGCGGGAGAGGCGAGGAGAATGGCCTCCTGAAGGATCGCCGGATGGCAGGCGGCATCGATGATCAGCGTGGGGGCTATCTGCCGCTGCGCCAGCTGTTCCGCCAGCGGCTGGTGAGTGTTATCCAGCGTCAAATCGGCGCCGTTGTCCCGCGCCATCTGCAGACGTTCGGCAATGCGGTCCACTACGATCACCTGCTTAACGCCATACACCCCTTTCAGCGCCTGGATCGCCGTCAGACCCATCGGACCTGCGCCGTAGATCAGGGCGATATCCTGCGCCGTGGGCTGCAGCTGGGCGGTAATGTTTGCCGCAATGGTAAAAGGCTCAACCATCGTCGCCTGACGATCGCTGATGGCCTCCGGAATGCGCCAGGCGTTTTTCGCCGGCACGCAGGCGTAGTCGCTGAATCCGCCGTCGCGGTGAACACCGATGACCTGGAGCTGCGCACAGACATTCGGCCGCCCCACCGAGCAGGGATAACAATGGCCGCAGCTGACGACAGGGTCGACCGCGACGCGCTCGCCGATGCGTGCCGAAGAGACCTGCTCGCCGACGGCATCAATGATGCCGAAGAATTCATGGCCGATAACGCGGGGATATTTCGCGAAGGGGTTATGGCCTTGATAGATATGCACATCGGACCCGCAGATCCCGGCAAAGGCGATTTTCACCCGGACTTCGTGGGCGCCCGGAGCGGGAACCGGACGGGATTCGATGTTCAGTTGGCCTGGCTCTTTGACAACGACGCTTCTCATTTCTGTTTCTTCCCTTGTCTGTTTTCTGAACAAATAGCGTTATTTTTATTACCATACAAGTATGCAATTGATCATAACTAGCTCTGGATCACATTTGGCGAAGGTCGTCAGAAAAAGCCCGGGAATGATTAATCTATTGAAATAAATTGAGAAAAATTATGAATGCCGCGAAAGCGACCTTACCGACGAGCCGGTCAGCAGGAATGTGATCGTCATCACGACAGTTAAGGCTCAATCAATTATGATTACTGGTATGGTAGTAGGGTGAAATTAAACTATGTTGAGCAGGTGATGACGATGCAGATGACAATGCGCTGGTTTGGACCAGAGGAAGATAAGGTTTCATTAGAGCATATACGCCAGGTGCCCGGCGTGGAGGGAGTGGTCGGCGCGCTCTATGACGTCGCGGTCGGCGAGGTATGGCCGGAGGATAAAATTGAGCGTCTGGTCAGCCAGGCCCATACCGCTGGCCTGAAAATGGAGGTGATAGAGAGCGTCAACATCCATGACGACATCAAAATCGGCCTCCCTTCCCGTGACCGCTATATTGCCAACTATCAGCAGACCATTCGCCACCTTGCCCGCTTCGGCGTCAAAGTCATCTGCTATAACTTCATGCCGGTGTTTGACTGGATGAAGACGGATATGAACTACGTCCTGCCGGATGGCTCGTTAACGATGGCTTTTGAGAAGAAAGATATCGATAAGCGGCTGGAAGACGTGGTGAAGGAGGTCCTGGAGAATTCAAACGGCTTCGCGTTGCCGGGCTGGGAGCCGGAACGGCTGGCGGAAGTGCAGACCCTGTTTGCCAAATATAGCGCGGTGGATGACCACAAGCTGCGGGAGAACCTGGTCTATTTTCTGCAGGCGGTGATCCCGGTTTGCGAAGAGGTGGGCGTGAAAATGGCGATCCATCCTGACGATCCGCCGTACTCGATATTTGGCCTGCCGCGGGTGGTCAAAAACCGCGACGATCTGGACTGGATCTGCCGGGCTGTCGATTCACCCGCCAACGGCATTACCCTCTGCACCGGCTCGATTGCCGAAGATCCGGATAACGACGTATACGCTATTCTGGCTGAGTTTACCCGCCGCAAGCGGATCCATTTTGCCCACGTCCGCAATATTAAACTGATGCAGGATAAAGACTTTTACGAGTGCGCCCATCCGTCAGAATACGGCTCCCTGGATATGTACAAGGTGATGCAAGCGTTGCACGACAACGGCTTCGACGGCTATATACGCCCGGATCATGGCCGCTTTATCTGGGGAGAGACCGGACGCCCGGGCTATGGTTTATACGATCGCGCACTCGGGGTGACCTACCTCAAAGGTCTCTGGGAGGCGCTAAGCAAGCGCTAGCCTCCTCCTGACCATGCCTCTTTTTAGCGGCTGGTTCGCCTTGGCGACCAGCCGTCATATCGGCTCCTTCCCGCATTTTTTGCACAACTTACAGCGCATTGCTCAGAATTGAGTATTATTGTGCGGAGTTGTCGTGAAGGAATCCCCTATGAAGCAAATTCGTATGCTGGCGCAGTATTATGTCGACCTGATGATGAAGCTGGGTCTGGTCCGCTTTTCAATGCTGTTGGCTCTTGCGCTGGTGGTGCTGGCCATCGTGGTACAGATGGCGGTCACCATGGTGCTGCATGGCCAGGTTGAAAGCATCGACGTTATCCGCTCTATCTTCTTCGGTCTGCTCATCACCCCGTGGGCGGTCTACTTTCTCTCGGTGGTGGTGGAGCAACTCGAAGAGTCCCGCCAGCGTCTTTCGCGGCTGGTGGAGAAGCTGGAGGAGATGCGCGAGCGCGATCTGAAGCTGAATGTGCAGCTGAAAGACAATATCGCGCAGTTGAATCAGGAGATTGGCGAACGTGAAAAGGCGGAAGCCGAGCGTGAGACCACCCTTGAGCAGCTGAAGATCGAGATGAAAGAGCGTGAAGAGACGCAGATCCAGCTCGAACAGCAATCCTCCTTTTTGCGCTCTTTCCTCGACGCCTCCCCGGACCTGGTCTTTTACCGCAATGAGGATAAAGAGTTTTCCGGCTGTAACCGGGCGATGGAGCTGCTGACCGGCAAAAGCGAGAAACAGCTGATCCACCTCAAACCACAGGACGTCTATAGCGAAGAAGCAGCGGAAAAGGTGCTGGAAACCGATGAGAAGGTGTTCCGCCACAATGTATCGCTGACCTATGAGCAATGGCTGGACTATCCCGATGGCCGTAAAGCGTGCTTCGAAATCCGCAAGGTCCCGTACTACGATCGCGTCGGTAAGCGTCGCGGCCTGATGGGCTTCGGGCGCGATATCACCGAACGAAAACGCTATCAGGACGCCCTCGAACGCGCCAGCCGGGATAAAACCACCTTCATCTCCACCATCAGCCATGAGCTGCGTACCCCGCTGAACGGGATCGTCGGGCTGAGCCGAATTTTGCTGGATACCGAACTGACCAGCGAGCAGGAAAAATACCTGAAAACCATCCATGTCTCGGCGGTGACGCTGGGGAATATCTTCAATGATATTATCGACATGGATAAAATGGAGCGCCGTAAGGTACAGCTCGATAACCAGCCGGTGGACTTCACCAGCTTCCTTGCCGACCTTGAAAACCTTTCGGGTCTGCAGGCGCAGCAGAAGGGGCTGCGCTTTGTGCTGGAGCCGAGCCTGCCGCTGCCGCACAAGGTGATCACCGACGGCACCCGCCTGCGGCAGATCCTGTGGAATCTTATCAGCAACGCCG
The DNA here is from genome assembly GCF_040065235.1 of Klebsiella sp. GB_Kp047. Taxonomy (NCBI): domain Bacteria; kingdom Pseudomonadati; phylum Pseudomonadota; class Gammaproteobacteria; order Enterobacterales; family Enterobacteriaceae; genus Klebsiella; species Klebsiella sp. GB_Kp047. Next base: position 60,417 of record NZ_JBEAJG010000028.1, read on the forward strand.
TGAAATTTACCCCACAGGGCGGTGGGGTGAACGTCCGCGTGCGCTATGACGAAGGCGATATCCTGCACTTCGAAGTGGAAGACTCCGGGATTGGTATTCCTGAAGCGGAACAGGACAAAATATTCGCCATGTATTACCAGGTCAAAGACAGCCACGGCGGCAAACCAGCCACCGGCACCGGGATTGGCCTCGCCGTATCGCGCCGCCTGGCGCGCAATATGGGCGGCGATATCAGCGTCACCAGCCAGCCGGGTAAAGGAGCGACCTTTACGCTCACCGTCCATGCGCCTGCCATTGCGGAAGAAGTGGAAGATACCCTGGCGGAAGACGACATGCCATTACCGGCGCTCAACGTGCTGCTGGTAGAAGATATTGAGCTCAACGTCATCGTGGCGCGCTCGGTGCTGGAAAAGTTGGGCAACAGCGTGGATGTCGCGATGACCGGTAAAGCCGCGCTGGAGATGTTTGAGCCTGGCGAGTACGACCTGGTGCTGCTGGATATCCAGCTGCCGGATATGACGGGTCTGGATATCTCTCGTCAGCTAAAACAGAATTTTGCCGCGGATGAGCTGCCGCCGCTGGTAGCCCTGACCGCCAACGTGCTGAAGAATAAGAAAGAGTATCTTGATGCCGGCATGGACGATGTGCTGAGCAAGCCGCTATCGGTGCCGGCGCTGACGGCCATGATCAAAAAATTCTGGGATGCGCCGGAAGAGGAGGCGCAGGAAGCGCCGGCGGCCGATCTGCATAAAGCCGACGCGGTGCTGGATACCGATATGCTGGAGCAATACATCGAACTGGTGGGACCGAAGCTTATCAACGATGGCCTCGCGGTGTTTGAGAAGATGATGCCGGGCTATATGTCCGTCCTTGAGTCTAATCTCACCGCCCGCGATCAAAAAGGGATCGTCGAAGAGGGGCATAAGATCAAAGGGGCTGCGGGTTCTATTGGCCTGCGCCACATCCAGCAGCTGGGTCAGCAGATCCAGACGCCGGACCTGCCTGCCTGGTCTGATAATGTCGCTGAATGGGTTGAAGAGATGAAATCCGAGTGGCAAAACGACGTGGCGATTCTGAAGGCATGGGTGGCGAAGGCCGGGAAAAAATGACCCCGGACAGACCGGGGTGCGCGAATACTGCGCCAACACCAGGGAACTGGTGGTTGAGCCAGTGTGATTTGAGTGATGTTGTTACGTGGCGCAACCTGAGAAGTGGATTGCTCGCTCATTAAGATAGCAAAGCTTAACTAATTTGTTACATGAATCAGTAAAATATGTGAAGCATAGCGAGTAAATCGACATTTTTGACTGGTTTCAGCGAGTTGCATGGAGGAGCGAAGGCGATGAAAAAAATTGGTGTGGTACTGAGCGGCTGCGGCGTGTACGACGGCAGTGAAATTCATGAGGCAGTGATTACCCTGCTGGCGATCGCGCGCAACGGCGCGCAGGCGGTCTGCTTTGCGCCCGATAAACCGCAGCGCGACGTCATCAACCATCTGACGGGTGAACCGTTGACGGAGCAGCGCAACGTGCTGGTGGAAGCGGCGCGCATCGCCCGCGGCGACATCCTGCCGCTGGCGCAAGCGCGTGAGGAGACGCTGGACGCGCTGATCGTCCCCGGCGGCTTCGGCGCGGCGAAAAACTTAAGCAGCTTCGCTGCCGAGGGCAGCAAATGCGAGGTGGACCACGATCTGCGGGCCCTGGCGCTGGCGATGCATCAGGCCGGCAAGCCGCTGGGCTTTATGTGCATCGCTCCGGCGCTGCTGCCGAAGATCTTTGCGTTTCCGCTGCGGATGACTATCGGGACCGATCTCGACACCGCCGATGTGGTGGAGGAGATGGGGGCGGAGCATGTGCCTTGCCCGGTCGACGACATCGTGGTGGATGAAGAGAATAAAGTGGTCACCACCCCGGCGTATATGCTGGCGGAGAATATTGTGCAAGCCGCCACTGGGATCGAAAAACTGGTCGCCCGCGTGCTGGCGCTGAGCGCATGAAGCTCCGCATTGCGCCCTTCGCGCTGCTCAAACGACTGGCGCTGCGTCTGCTGCTGATCGCCGCCGTCTTCTGGGGCGGGGGTATCGCGCTGTTTAGCGTGCTGCCGGTGCCCTTTTCGGCAGTCATGCTTGAGCGGCAGATAAGCGCCTGGCTGTCCGGCGATGTCCACTATCTGGCGTACTCCGACTGGGTCGCCATGGATAAGATCTCCCCGTGGATGGGGCTGGCGGTGATTGCCGCCGAAGATCAGAAGTTCCCGGAACACTGGGGGTTTGACGTCTCGGCAATCGAAAAGGCGCTGGCGCACAATGAGCGTCACGATACCCGCATCCGCGGCGCGTCAACGCTGTCGCAGCAGACGGCGAAAAACCTGTTTTTGTGGGATGGTCGTAGCTGGCTTCGCAAGGGGCTGGAGGCCGGATTGACCGTCGGCATGGAAACCGTGTGGAGTAAAAAGCGGATCCTGACCGTCTACCTGAATATTGCCGAGTTTGGCGAGGGGATTTTTGGTGTGGAAGCGGCCGCCCAGCGCTATTTTCATAAGCCCGCCAGCCAGTTGACGCCGGGGGAAGCGGCTCTGCTGGCCGCGGTGCTGCCAAACCCGATCCGCTATCGCGCCGACGCGCCTTCGGGCTATGTGCGCAACCGCCAGGCCTGGATCTTACGCCAGATGCGACAACTGGGTGGGGAAGGGTTCATGCGTGAGCATAAGCTCTATTAGCGGGTAAATCCGGCGCCGGGGCTGGTACCGTCGCCAGTCTCCGTCGCCGGGAAGCGTCACCTTTAGTCTTCGTCAAACCCGGCATTAAACAGGGCAATCACCGCGGCGAGGGCTTCCACTTCCTGCGGACCGCTGGCCTCCACCTCTATCTGCCGTCCTTTCGCCGAGTCCAGCATCAGCAGGGCAATGACGCTGTTGGCTTCCGCCTCCGTGCCTTCATCGTTGCGCAGCAACACCTCGGCATCGAAATTCTGCATCAGTTCGAACAGCTTCATCGCCGGGCGGGCGTGCATGCCCAGCTTATTGGTGATTTCAACGGTCTGCTTTACGGTCATGATTTACGTTTTTCCAGCGTCCGATGACGAGACTGCACGTTTTTACCGCGCGAGCGGAAGTAGTCAGCCAGTTGTTCAGCAATATAAACCGAACGATGTTTACCGCCGGTGCAGCCAATGGCCACCGTCAGATAGCTGCGATTGTTGGTCTCCAGCATCGGTAACCATAGCTCAAGATAGCTCCGGGTCTGGTAAATAAAGTTGTGCACTTCGGTGTGCCGATCGAGGAAGGCGGCCACCGGCTTATCCAGACCGGTCATGGGACGCAGCTTCGGATCCCAGTGCGGGTTTGGCAGAAAGCGCACGTCAAAGACGTAATCGGCATCGATCGGGATACCGTGCTTAAAGCCGAAGGATTCGAAGACCATGGTCAGTTCGCGTTCTCGTTTACCCAGCAGCCGGGTGCGTAACATTTCCGCCAGCTCGTGAACCGACATCTCCGAGGTATCGACAATCAGATCGGCCCGCGAGCGCAGGGGCTCCAGCAGATCGCTCTCTTCATCGATGGCGCTTTCCAGCGACAAATTCTTGCTCGACAGCGGATGCAGGCGACGGGTGTCGCTGTATCGACGGATCAGCGTGTTGCGATCGGCATCGAGAAACAGCAGCTGCGGCGAAAAGCACTCCGGCAGGTTTTTCATCGCCTGCTCGAAGATCTCCGGTGATTCCGGCATGTTCCGCACGTCGATGCTGACGGCCGCCGAAATATTGCGGTCAGCCAGCGACCGTGCCAGATCGGGCAGCAGCACGACCGGCAGGTTATCCACGCAGTAAAAGCCCATATCTTCCAGCGCTCGCAGAGCGACGGATTTACCCGAGCCCGAGCGGCCGCTGACGATCATCAGTACCATGTACCGTTTCTCCTCAGTACGATAAAGGATAAGGTGCGACTGCCGTTATGCGTCATCGCTGCTTCCTGCTTCGGTGATGATCTCATACAACTCTTCATCGCTCTGCGCCGCGCGCAGGCGACGACAAATCGCTTTGTCGGCCAGCCGTTTGGCCACCAGGGAGAGCGTATGCAGGTGGGTTTTTGTCTGATCGGCCGGCACCAGCAGCGCGAACAGCAGGTCGACAGGCTGATTGTCGATCGCGTCGAAGGCGATGGGGGTTTCCAGCTGGACAAAAACGCCGACAGCACGCAGCGTATCCTCTTCCAGTTTTCCGTGGGGAATGGCGATACCATTGCCAATCCCGGTACTGCCCATTTTTTCGCGGGTGAGGATCGCTTCGAACACCACCTGCGGCGGCAAACTTAACTGTTTGGCGGCCAGTTCGCTAATGATTTCCAGAGCACGCTTCTTGCTCTGGCAGTGAACCTGGCTACGGGTACATTCCTGGTTCAGGACGTTGCTCAGTTGTAGAGCCGAATCGTTGTTCATCATAATTTCACCTGAGCGCCCCCGCGCCCGTCGCCGATGTTACCTGGCGGCTGACGCAGGGGGGCCCGGACAATTAGTGTTGTTTTAGTTTATCTTTATGCTTCGTTAACTGCCTTGCCAGCTTGTCGATAAGACCATCGACAGCTGCATACATATCCTGCCCTTCCGCACTGGCATGGATTTCGCCACCGTTGACATGCAGATTCGCGTCCGCAATTTGCGTCACTTTCTCTACTTTTAACACAATATAGACCTGATTGATCCGGTCGAAAAATTGTTCCAGCTTGCTGAACTTCGCCGTGACGAAGTCGCGCATCGCGGGAGTGATCTCGACGTTGTGTCCTGTAATGTTGAGCTGCATAGTGTCTTCCTTATCGGTTGTGTCAGACCAGTTGTTTACGCTGGTTTGACGGCGGGATGGATAAAGACTCTCTGTACTTCGCGACAGTGCGGCGCGCGACCATGATACCCTGCTCGGACAGCATGGAGGTGAGCTTACTGTCGCTCAACGGCTTCGCGGGATTTTCCGCGGCGATGAGTTTCTTCACCAGCGCGCGAATCGCCGTCGACGAGGCTTCGCCGCCGCCTTCGGTATTGACATGGCTGGAGAAGAAATACTTCAGTTCAAAAATACCGCGCGGACTGTGCAGATATTTTTGCGTGGTGACACGGGAAATCGTCGATTCATGCATCTCGACGGCCTGGGCGATATCGGCCAGCACCATCGGCTTCATATACTCTTCACCCTGTTCGAAAAAAGCCTGCTGTTGTTCTACGATGCAGCGGCTCACGCGCAGCAGGGTATCGTTGCGGCTTTCCAGACTTTTAATCAGCCAGCGGGCTTCCTGCAGATTGCTGCGAATGAACTGGCCGTCGGCGTCATTGCGGGCGCTGTTGCCCATTGCCGCATACTGCTGATTAATTTTCAGCCGTGGAATGCTGTCGGCGTTGAGCTCCACGGTCCAGCGGCCGCTGACCTTGCGCACCAGCACGTCGGGAATGACATATTCCGGTTCGCTGGTTTGAATGGACTGGCCGGGACGGGGATCCAGGGACTGGATCAGGTTCACCGCCTCTTTCAGCACCTCTTCTTTCAGCCGGGTCACCCGCATCAGGGTGCGGAAATCATGGTTGGCCAGAAGATCGAGATGATTGCTGATAATCAGCCGGGCCTCTTCCAGCCAAGGCGTCTCTTTGGCGAATTGCGAGAGCTGGATCAGCAGACAGTCGCGCAGATCTTTCGCCGCGACGCCAACCGGATCAAAACGCTGGATGCGCTTCAGGACGGCTTCCACTTCTTCGAGGCCGATCTCCTCATCGCCGATGCTGTCGACGATATCTTCAATCTGAACGGTGAGGTAGCCCGTATCGTCGACGGCGTCGACAATGGAGGTGGCGATGGCGCGGTCGGTATCGGTGAAGGGCGTCAGCTCGACCTGCCACATCAGGTAATCCTGCAGCGTCTGGGTGGTCTCGCCTTGATAAACGGGGAGTTCGTCGTCCTGGTAGTCCACGCCGTTGCCTGACGGCGTACCGGCGGTATAGATTTCATCCCAGCTGGCATCGAGAGGAAGCTCGTCGGGCATCTCTTTTTGCTCAAGTGCGTCGACGGTATCGAGAGACTCGCGGTCCTCCACCTCTTTCGCCTCTACCTCGTCGTGAAGATCGGTTTGCTCAAGCAACGGGTTACTTTCCAGCGCTTGCTGGAGCTCTTGCTGGAGTTCTAACGTGGACAACTGCAGCAAACGAATCGCCTGCTGCAGTTGCGGCGTCATGGCAAGCTGTTGGCTAAGCCTTAATTGCAAACCTTGCTTCATGTTCAGGGTAAATATCTCCGGCTAAAACGTCTGTAACCTCTACCCTATCAGAGTCTGAAGTCTTCCCCAAGATACACGCGCTTAACCTGCTCATCTTCGAGGATCTGCTGCGGTGTACCATGAGCGATAAGGTGTCCCTGACTGACAATATACGCGCGTTCGCAGACCGCGAGAGTCTCTCTGACGTTATGGTCGGTAATCAGTACGCCGAGGCCGCTGTCGCGCAAATGCTCAATGATGCGTTTGATGTCGATAACCGAGATCGGATCCACGCCGGCAAAGGGTTCATCCAGAAGAATAAATTTCGGGTTGGCCGCCAGCGCGCGGGCGATTTCGACGCGGCGGCGTTCACCACCGGAGAGCGCCTGACCGAGGCTGTCACGCAGGTGCTCAATATGAAACTCTTCCATCAGCTCTTTGGCGCGATCTTCCCGCTGCTCGCTGCTCAAATCGTCACGGATCTGCAGGACCGCCATCAGGTTGTCATAAACGCTCAGGCGACGGAAAATCGAGGCTTCCTGCGGCAGATAGCCGATCCCCCGGCGCGCGCGCGCGTGCAGCGGCAGCAGGCTGATGTCTTCGTCATCAATGATAATATTGCCCGCGTCGCGCGGCACAATCCCGACCACCATGTAGAAGGTGGTGGTTTTACCGGCGCCGTTGGGGCCAAGCAAGCCGACAATCTCCCCCGAGTTAACGGTGAGACTGACATCTTCCACCACGCGGCGGCCTTTATACGCTTTAGCGAGATTCTTCGCAGTTAAGGTTGCCATAACGGATTAGTTACTCTTCTTTTGCTGGTTGCCGCTTTTGTCCTGCAGCTCGGACGGCACCAGAACGGTGGTGACGCGTCGACCTTTGTCGCTGAAGGCCTGCATTTTTTGCTCTTTCACCAGATAGGTGATCTTGTCGCCCTTGATGTTGCTGTCGAGCTGTTCAAGGTACGCGTTGCCGGTCAGCACGACGTAATCGTTCTGCAGCTCATAGCGCATTTTCGACGCCCGGCCTTTTACCGGTTTGCCGTTATCCTGCATCTGGTAGAAGGTGGCCGGTTTACCGAAACCTTCGATCACCTCTTTGCCTTTTTCATTGCCCGGACGGGTGACCACCACTTTATCAGCGTTAATTTTGATCGTCCCCTGAGTCACGACCACGTTACCGGTGAAGGTGACGACATTGCCCTGCATATCCAGCGACTGCTGATCGGATTCGATATGGATCGGCTGATCGGTATCGCCCGTCTTGGCGAGGGCCGGCAGGCTGGCGGCCAGTAACGCGCCGGCGAGCGCAATCTTAAGGCTGAGTTTGTTTGTTCTGAATTTCATAAGAGGTTCTCACCTTTTCAATCAGCTCGGCATTTTTGCTGCGAAGGTTTCCACGCATTTTCAGGCCGCTGGAATTAAATGTGGTGCCGTATAACGTCACCATGTCATCAGAGGTAACGTCCTGCGTTACCAGATTTATCTGGGCGTTATCCGTCGTAATTTTGCGCAGTTGAGAGTCAGGCGCGAGCGCATTCACCTCAACGTGCCCGTAAAGATAGAGCATCCGGTCATTTGTCAGCTTCGCTTTATCTGCTCTGACTGACCAGGTCGGCACCTTATTGGTATCAAAGGTGGTCATCACTGGTTTGGTAAACCAGGAGACCTCCTGATCGGAAAAATACTCCACATGCTCGGCAATCAGCCGATAGCTCAGGGCGCCTTCCGGACTGTACACCACGGTGTCAGTGTGTTCGCTTTTATACGTCGGGTCGTTGGGATTGACCTCCTGCTGGGCCGTGTCGTCCGTATTCGCCAGATTCAGGCCGATGAGGATCAGCGCGAGCAGCGACAGTAAAATGATAACCCAACGTCTGGTTTTACTCATATTGATTGCCCTTTGGCCTCATCCAGCTTGCCCTGCGCCAATAGTAACAAATCGCAGACTTCGCGTACCGCGCCGCGTCCGCCATTAATCCGGGTGATGTAATCGGCGCGCGGCAGCAGCAGCGGATGCGCATCCGCGACGGCGACGCTAAGCCCCACTTCGGCCATCACCGGCCAGTCAATCAGATCGTCGCCGATGTAGGCGACTTCCTCTGGCCGCACGCCCAGTTTGTCAGTGAGATCGCGGAACGCCAGCAGCTTGTCCGACTGCCCCTGATACAAATGCGTGATGCCCAGCGTCTGACAGCGATCTTCTACCAGTTTAGCTTTTCGTCCGGTAATAATCGCCACTTCAATGCCAGAGGTCAGCGCGCAGCGGATACCATAGCCATCGCGGACGTTGAACGCTTTCAGCTCCTCGCCGTGATTACCCATATAGATAAGCCCGTCGGATAATACACCGTCGACATCGAGGATCAGTAAACGGATCTTAGCCGCGCGATCGAGAAACGTCTGGCTTACCGGCCCATAGCAGGTCGCTAACTGAGCATCAGCATTATTCATTATTTTTTCCTTACTTACACTACGCCCGCGCGCAGGAGATCGTGCATATGTACCACACCCAGCAGATGGTCGCCATCGGCAACCAGCACGCAGGTAATATGACGGGATTGCATCAGGTTTAGCGCATCCACCGCCAGGGTGCCGGGACGGATACGGATCCCTCCCCGGGTCATGACGTCGGCAATGCTGGCATCGCGCATATCAACGCCGGTGTCGAAGACCCGGCGCAGGTCACCGTCGGTAAAGATACCGATGATGTTCATGTCGTCATCGCAGATAGCGGTCATACCTAAATTTTTACGGGTGATTTCCAGCAGCGCATCGCGCAGGGTGGCCTGCAGGCCGACGTGCGGGATCTCATCACCGGTATGCATAATATCATTGACGCGCAGCAACAGCTTACGACCGAGTGCGCCACCCGGATGCGAGAGAGCGAAATCCTCAGCGGTAAAGCCGCGGGCTTCCAGCAGGGCGACGGCGAGGGCATCGCCCATCACCAGCGCGGCGGTGGTGCTGGAGGTGGGCGCCAGCCCTAACGGACAGGCCTCCTTCGGCACTTTCACGCACAGATGGATATCCGCCGCGCGCGCCATGCTGCTTTCAGGCCGGCTGGTAATGCAGATAAGCTTCACCTGCTGGCGTTTCAGGACCGGGATCAGCGCGAGGATTTCGTTCGATTCGCCGGAGTTCGACAACGCAATCACCACGTCCTGCGGCGTAACCATGCCCAAATCGCCGTGCGCGGCTTCGCCTGGGTGGACAAAAAATGCCGACGTGCCGGTACTGGCGAAGGTTGCCGCCATTTTGCGGCCGATATGGCCGGATTTGCCCATCCCCATCACCACGACCTTCCCGCCGCAGCGGAAAATCGTTTCGCAGGCGCGGGTGAAATCGTCATTTATATACTGATCGAGCTGGGCCAGACCTTCACGTTCAATTTCCAGCACCTGACGGCCTGCCTGTTGAAAGTCAAAATCCGTGGGCAAATCTATTTGCGACATGATGTTATCCCGAGTCATTCAACGAAGAGCGGCGCTGTCCAGAACAGCATCGCCAACCAAACCACAAAACCGCCGACCAGCAGCGCGCCAACCAGTCGTCCCGGCTGCTGCTGGCGGCGCCAGCACAGCACGGCGAAGATCAGGCTGACCAGCAACATCACGCCATAGTCGCGGGTAAAGGCTTCCGCCGCAAAGGCTCCCGGCGCGATCAGCGCCGGCAAACCCAGCACCAGCGCAATATTGAGGATATTTGCGCCGATGATATTACCGATGGCAATGTCATCTTCCCCTTTGCGCGCCCCGGCGATGGCGGTGGCCAGCTCCGGCAGGCTGGTGCCTATCGCCACTACCGTCAGGCCGACGGTCAGTTCACTGATGGCAAAATAGTTTGCCAGCACCGTACTGTTATCTACCACCATGCGGGTGGCCATCGGCATGACGATCATCGCCACCCCTAACCACAGCAGAGCGACCGGCAGCGACCCTTCACGCGGCAGTTCGGCCAGCTGTTCACGGGTCAGGCTATCGCTTCCCTGGCGTTCCGCCAGACGGGCGATTTTGATGGTGAACAGCAGCCATAGCAGCGCCAGCGCCAGTAAAAACAGGCCATCGAGACGGGACAGTTGACCATCATAGAGCACCAGCCCTGCCAGTACGCTGACCAGCAACATTAGCGGTAATTCGCGGCGCAGAATATCAGAATGCACGGTAAATGGCCTGAGTAAGGCAGCCAGACCGAGGATCAGGAGAATATTAGTAATGTTGGAGCCGAGCGCGGTGCCCACCGCCAGATCGGTCTGTCCATGCAGCGAGGCCGCGGTGGAAACCATGATCTCTGGCAGGCAAGTGCCAATACTCACCACCGTCATACCGATGATCAGCGGCGGGATCCCCAACATGCGACAGAGGATGGAGGCGGCATAGACCAGACGATCGGCACTGTAGACAACCAGCAATAAACCAATAATTAACAGAGCCGTCGCTAAGAGCATCTAAAGTCCTTTCTTCAGGTATAATCGTCGCCTCGCTGGGTTATCCCTACGCAGCGTAACGAATTCTTAATTTTGACTTTATGCGTGCCAAAAGTAAAACAAATGCCAGCTTTCGCTAACCTGTGCAGGTAAGATTCTGTAAAAATGTTGTGATTGTGGCGTAAGAAAGGGCGATGCTTGCCCATCAGGTGCTTAGTAAGGATGATTTTATGAGCCAAACTCAGGCGAATTTAGTTGAAGTGCGCGGTATCCGCTTTTCTCGCGGCGATCGCGTGATCTTCGACGACATCTCGCTGTCGGTGCCACGCGGTAAAATTACTGCGATTATGGGACCTTCGGGGATCGGCAAGACTACCCTGTTACGCCTGATCGGCGGACAGATCCCGCCGGACAGGGGAGAGATCCTGTTCGATGGCGAGAACGTGCCGCAGATGACCCGTTCGCGTCTGTACACGGTGCGTAAGCGGATGAGCATGCTGTTCCAGTCCGGGGCGCTGTTCACCGACCTCAATGTCTTTGACAACGTCGCCTACCCGCTGCGCGAACATACGCATCTGCCGCCTGCGCTGCTGCATACGACGGTGATGATGAAGCTGGAGGCGGTAGGGCTGCGCGGTGCGGCGAAGTTAATGCCCTCTGAGCTTTCCGGCGGCATGGCGCGCCGCGCCGCCCTGGCGAGGGCCATTGCCCTGGAGCCGGATCTCATTATGTTCGACGAACCGTTCGTCGGGCAGGATCCCATCACCATGGGCGTGCTGGTGAAGCTGATTTCTGAACTCAACAGCACGCTGGGTGTCACCTGCATCGTGGTTTCGCACGATGTGCCTGAGGTGCTGAGCATTGCGGACTATGCGTATATCGTGGCGGATAAAAAGATTGTCGCCCACGGCAGCGCCCAGTCGCTACGTGAGAATGCTGACCCTCGGGTTCGTCAGTTCATTGATGGTATTGCCGACGGCCCGGTGCCGTTCCGTTATCCGGCTGGCGACTATCACCATGATTTATTAGGCATAGGGAGTTGAGCGACTGATGCTGTTTAATGCGCTGGCCGCGCTAGGCCATCGCGGTATTAAAACCACCGCGACCTTTGGACGCGCCGGATTAATGCTGTTCAACGCCGTTGTCGGCAAGCCAGAGTTTCGCAAGCACGCGCCGCTGCTGGTTCGTCAGCTCTACAACGTCGGCGTTCTGTCGATGCTGATTATCATTGTATCGGGCCTGTTTATCGGTATGGTGCTCGGGCTGCAGGGGTATCTGGTCTTAACCACCTACAGCGCAGAGACCAGTCTTGGCATGCTGGTGGCGCTGTCGCTGCTGCGCGAGCTGGGGCCGGTGGTCGCCGCGCTGCTGTTTGCCGGTCGCGCCGGGTCGGCGCTGACCGCCGAGATTGGCCTGATGCGGGCCACGGAACAGCTCTCCAGTATGGAGATGATGGCGGTGGATCCGCTGCGCCGCGTCATTTCTCCCCGTTTCTGGGCCGGCGTCATTTCGCTGCCGCTGCTGACGATTATCTTCGTTGCGGTGGGGATCTGGGGTGGAGCGCTGGTGGGCGTGAGCTGGAAAGGCATTGATGGTGGTTTTTTCTGGACCGCGATGCAAAATGCCGTCGACTGGCGAATGGATCTGGTGAACTGCCTGATTAAGAGCCTGGTATTCGCCATTACGGTAACCTGGATTGCGTTATTCAATGGTTATGACGCTATCCCCACTTCCGCCGGGATTAGCCGGGCGACTACGCGCACCGTGGTGCATGCGTCGCTGGCGGTTCTGGGGCTGGATTTTGTGCTGACTGCGCTGATGTTTGGGAATTGAGTTCATGCAAACGAAAAAAAATGAAATCTGGGTAGGGGTGTTCTTACTGGTGGCGCTGCTGGCGGCGCTGTTTGTCTGCCTGAAGGCGGCGAACGTCACCTCGCTACGTACCGAGCCGACTTACCGTCTTTACGCGACCTTCGATAATATCGGCGGCCTGAAAGCACGCTCGCCGGTGCGCATCGGCGGTGTGGTTGTTGGCCGCGTGGCGGACATCACCCTCGACCCGAAAACCTATCTGCCGCGCGTGGAGCTCGATATTGATGAGCGCTACAACCATATCCCGGATACCAGTTCGCTGGCGATCCGCACCTCTGGCCTGCTGGGCGAGCAGTATCTGGCGCTGAACGTCGGTTTTGAAGACCCGGACCTCGGGACGACTATTCTTAAAGACGGCGGTACTATCCAGGACACCAAGTCCGCTATGGTGCTGGAAGATCTGATTGGTCAGTTCCTTTATAACAGTAAGGGCGGTGACAATCAGAATTCTGGCAATGATAAGGCCGAGGCAGAAGGTCATACTGACGCGACGCCGGCAGCCGGCACGACGCATTAATTTCAGGAGAAACACGATATGTTTAAACGCTTACTCATGGTCGCCATGCTGGTGATTGCCCCGCTGACCGCCGCCCAGGCGGCAGACCAGTCCAATCCGTATAAGCTGATGAATGAAGCGGCGCAGAAAACCTTCGATCGCCTGAAGAATGAACAGCCGAAGATCAAGGCCAACCCTAACTATCTGCGCGACATCGTCGACCAGGAGCTTCTGCCTTATGTGCAGGTGAAGTATGCCGGCGCGCTGGTGCTGGGCCGCTATTACAAAGAAGCTACCCCGGCGCAGCGTGAAGCTTATTTTGCCGCCTTCCGTGAATACCTGAAGCAGGCCTATGGCCAGGCGTTGGCAATGTACCATGGTCAGACCTACCAGATTGCCCCGGAACAGCCGCTGGGCAGCGCGACCATCATTCCGATCCGCGTCACTATCATCGACCCGAACGGCCGTCCGCCGGTACGTCTCGACTTCCAGTGGCGTAAAAATACCCAGACCGGCAACTGGCAGGCCTACGATATGATTGCGGAAGGGGTCAGCATGATCACCACCAAACAAAACGAGTGGAGCGACCTGCTGCGTACCAAGGGCGTTGATGGCCTGACCGCGCAGCTCAAAGCGATCTCCGCTCAGCCGATCACCCTGGAACAGAAAAAATAATGAGCGGGCAGCTGAGCTGGACTCGTGATGGCGAGACGCTGGCGCTGCACGGAGAGCTGGACCAGGATCTGCTGGTCCCGCTCTGGGAGGCACGCGCCCAGGCGACGGCGGGGACAGCGATCATCGATCTCAGTCAGACCACGCGCGTGGACACGGCGGGCCTGGCGCTGTTAATGCATTTTGTAGCGCTGATTCGCCGCCAGGGCCGGGAAGCGCAGCTGATCGGCAAGAGCGAAAATCTGCAAACGCTGGTCGGTCTTTACAACCTGCCTGTCGATATGATCCCATAATCTTTTCAGTGTCTTAGCGCTGAAGCTATTCCGAAAGCCCCGGCAATCTTTTCGCCGGGGCTTTTTGCTTGTTTAAGACCGCGCCACTTTCCTCTAAGATGTTGGGCTGTTTTCACTATCAGATAAATTTGAGCCCATGGAAAATCATGAAATTCAGACCGTGCTGATGAACGCACTCCCCCTCCAGGAAGTCCACGTCTCTGGCGATGGCAGCCACTTTCAGGTTATTGCTGTGGGTGAGATGTTCGATGGCATGAGTCGGGTTAAAAAGCAGCAGAGCGTCTACGCGCCGCTGATGGAATATATTGCTGACAACCGCATCCATGCGCTGTCGATCAAGGCCTTTACTCCGCAGGAGTGGGCGCGAGACCGCAAACTAAATGGCTTCTAAGCTGTGGGGGATCCCCTGCAGCGTATGTGAATTTTTAATAGAGAACAGAATCAATGGATAAATTCCGTGTTCAGGGGCCGACTCGCCTTCAGGGCGAAGTCACCATCTCCGGTGCAAAAAACGCCGCCCTGCCAATCCTCTTTTCCGCGCTGCTTGCCGAAGAGCCGGTAGAGATCCAGAACGTACCTAAGCTCAAAGACATCGATACCACCATGAAGCTGCTGAGTCAGCTGGGCGCGAAGGTAGAGCGCAATGGTTCGGTGTGGATTGACGCCGGCCCGGTCGATGTATTCTGTGCTCCGTACGATCTGGTGAAAACCATGCGCGCCTCTATCTGGGCGCTGGGCCCGCTGGTGGCGCGTTTCGGTCAGGGACAAGTCTCTCTGCCTGGCGGCTGCGCCATCGGCGCGCGTCCGGTCGATCTGCATATTAGCGGCCTGGAACAGCTGGGCGCCGAGATCAAACTGGAAGAAGGTTATGTAAAAGCTTCGGTCAATGGTCGTCTGAAAGGCGCGCATATCGTGATGGATAAAGTGAGCGTCGGCGCCACCGTCACTATCATGAGCGCAGCGACCCTCGCCGAGGGGACGACGATTATCGAAAACGCCGCTCGCGAGCCGGAGATCGTCGATACCGCGAACTTCCTTAACGCGCTGGGCGCAAAAATCAGCGGCCAGGGTACCGATCGCATCACCATCGAAGGCGTGCAGCGTCTGGGCGGCGGCGTTTACCGTGTGCTGCCGGACCGTATTGAAACCGGGACCTTCCTGGTGGCCGCAGCCATTTCCGGCGGCAAGATCCTCTGCCGTAACGCGCAACCAGATACCCTCGATGCCGTACTGGCGAAGCTGCGCGACGCCGGAGCGGACATCGAAACGGGCGAAGACTGGATCAGCCTTGATATGCACGGCAACCGTCCGAAAGCGGTTAACGTGCGTACCGCGCCGCATCCGGGCTTCCCGACCGATATGCAGGCCCAGTTCACGCTGCTCAACCTGGTCGCGGAAGGGACCGGCGTGATCACCGAAACGATCTTTGAAAACCGCTTTATGCACATTCCGGAACTGATCCGTATGGGTGCTCACGCGGAGATCGAGAGCAATACCGCGATCTGTCATGGCGTGAAGCAGCTTTCGGGCGCGCAGGTGATGGCGACCGATTTGCGTGCTTCGGCGAGCCTCGTGCTGGCAGGTTGTATCGCTGAGGGAACCACCATCGTCGATCGCATCTATCATATCGATCGTGGCTATGAGCGTATTGAAGATAAACTGCAGGCGCTGGGTGCCAATATTCAGCGCGTGAAAGGCGAGTAATCGCGTCCTGACAGGGCCCGGGCGTCTCTCCCGGGTCCTTGTCGCATAATCACATCACTTGTCCATCTTCTTCTGACGCATCATCTGCGTTCTGTCGATAAACTCATGCGTTACCGGATCATGGTAGCGTGACGGCCAGATGACCCATGGCTGTGTATCCAGCGCCGTGGCGATGATTAATTCGCCTTTCGGCCAGGGGCGGGTCAGGGCGTTCGCCAGCGTTGAAGAACTCAGACCGTGCCGTCGCGACTCTGCCGCCAGCGATGTTCCCCGTTTACGTAATCCAGCAACAATATCTGCGGGATGCCAGTCGATGAACTTATCCATAAATTCTCCTGGTGATAAAGATCCTGAACGGCCCATATGGGCAACGGAGACACTATACCCGCGCACCAGGTAAGGTTCTAACAAGTTCTGTTAAAGCGTCGGAATATTCAGAATGTATCAAGATATCGGGAAATTTACGGTAGGGAATGGGTTTTTACTGGAACTTTCCCGCGCACTGCGCGGGAAGGGAGAGGGGATTAATGATCGCGCTGAACCGCGATATGCGCCAGCCCGATCAAGGCTTCACGCCAGGGGGTGTCCGGGAGAATCTGCAGCGCGGCAATCGCTTTGTCAGCTTCTTCTTCAGCACGTTTCTGCGTCCACTCCAGCGAACCGCAGGCAGCCATCGTTTCCAGGACGGCATCCAGCAGATGGCGGCCGTTGCCCTGCTCGATAGCCCCGCGGATCATCGCCGATTGATCGGCGGTACCATGGTGCATGGCGTGTAGCAGCGGTAGCGTCGGTTTGCCTTCGTTGAGGTCGTCACCGACGTTTTTACCGAGCCGCTCTCCGTCGGAGCTGTAATCGAGTAAATCGTCGATCAGCTGGAAAGCGGTGCCGAGATAGCGGCCATAATCCTGCAACGCGCGCTCTTCTTCGGCAGTGCAGTCGGCCAATAGTCCCGCACACTGCGAGGCTGCCTCAAACAGACGCGCCGTCTTGCTGTAGATGACGCGCATGTAGTTCTCTTCCGTGATATCCGGGTCATTGACGTTCATCAGCTGCAGCACTTCGCCTTCGGCAATAACGTTCACCGCTTCCGACATGACCTCGAGGATCTTCAGCGAGCCCAGCTGGGTCATCATCTGAAAGGCGCGGGTATAGATAAAATCGCCGACCAGCACGCTGGCGGCATTGCCAAACGCCGCATTTGCCGTGGCTTTGCCGCGACGCATATCAGACTCATCGACGACGTCGTCATGCAGCAGGGTGGCGGTATGAATAAATTCAATCAGCGCAGCAATGGTGACATGCGCGCTCCCCTGATAACCCACCGCGCGCGCGGCGAGCACAGCAATCATCGGGCGAATGCGTTTGCCGCCGCCGCTGACGATGTAATAGCCTAACTGATTGATAAGCTGAACATCGGAGTTGAGTTGCTCAAGAATCGTCGCATTGACACCCGCCATATCTTGCGCGGTTAACTCATTGATTTTTTCTAAATTCATCGCAAAAGCCGGGCCAAATGTCCTGTTACCATGAATCCAGGTGGGATCACAGAAGGATTAAGACAGAATTAAAAGAAGATATGATTGTACTGAAAAATTGCCGTAGATAAACGTTGTCGTGAAAGTTGTGTTTTTTTTCTGCATTGATCGCTAATCGCTCTTGTCAAAGGCTCGCGTTTTGCGTAATATTCGCGCCCTATTGTGAATATTTATAGCGCACTCTGAATCACACGAAGAGGTGCGCGGAAGCGGAGTTTTATATGTACGCGGTTTTCCAAAGTGGTGGTAAACAACACCGAGTAAGCGAAGGTCAGACCGTTCGCCTGGAAAAGCTGGACATCGCAACTGGCGAAGCTGTTGAGTTCGCTGAAGTGCTGATGATCGCAAACGGTGAAGAAATCAAGATCGGCGTTCCTTTCGTTGAGGGCGGCGTAATCAAAGCTGAAGTTGTTGCTCACGGTCGTGGCGAGAAAGTTAAAATCGTTAAGTTTCGTCGTCGTAAACACTATCGTAAGCAGCAGGGCCATCGTCAGTGGTTCACTGATGTGAAAATCACTGGCATCAGCGCCTAAGACCTGAGGAGTAGATTTAAATGGCACATAAAAAGGCTGGCGGCTCGACTCGTAACGGTCGCGATTCAGAAGCTAAACGTCTGGGCGTAAAACGTTTCGGCGGTGAAGCAGTTCTGGCAGGTAGCATCATCGTTCGTCAACGTGGTACCAAATTCCACGCTGGCACCAACGTTGGTTGCGGCCGTGACCACACTCTGTTCGCTTTGACTGACGGTAAAGTCAAGTTCGAAGTTAAAGGCCCGAAAAACCGTAAATTCATCAGCATCGTTGCTGAATAAGTTTTTCGCGTCCCGGTAACGGATGAAAGCCCCGCAACACGTTGCGGGGCTTTTTACATTCGTCTACCGGAAAATTTTTGCAGGGAAACAGGCATGAAGCAGCAGGCTGGGATTGGCATTATTCTGGCGCTTACCACCGCGATGTGTTGGGGAGCGTTGCCGATTGCAATGAAGCAGGTTCTTGAGGTGATGGCGCCGCCAACGGTGGTGTTTTATCGCTTCCTGATGGCCAGTATTGGCCTTGGCGCGATCCTCGCGATCAAAGGCAAACTGCCGCCGCTGCGGATTTTTCGCAAGCCGCGCTGGCTGGTCTTATTAGCGATTGCCACCGGCGGTCTGTTCGGTAACTTCATTCTGTTCAGTTCTTCCCTGCAGTATCTCAGCCCCACGGCTTCTCAGGTCATCGGCCAGCTATCGCCGGTGGGCATGATGGTGGCTAGCGTCGTGATTCTGAAAGAGCGCATGCGCGGCACCCAGGTGGTGGGCGCGTTGATGCTGCTCAGCGGGCTGGTGATGTTCTTCAACACCAGCCTGATTGAAATCTTTACCCGCCTGACGGACTACACGTGGGGGGTAATTTTCGGCGTTGCTGCCGCCACGGTGTGGGTAAGCTACGGCGTCGCGCAAAAGGTGTTATTGCGCCGTCTGGCATCGCAGCAGATACTATTTTTGCTGTACACTTTATGTACGATTGCATTACTGCCGCTCGCTGAGCCTGGGGTGATATCCCGGTTAAGCAGCTGGCAACTGGCATGCCTGATTTTTTGCGGGCTAAATACCCTGGTCGGCTACGGGGCGCTGGCGGAAGCCATGGCGCGCTGGCAGGCGGCGCAGGTCAGCGCGTTAATCACCTTGACGCCACTGTTTACGCTACTGTTTTCTGATTTATTATCAATGGCCTGGCCCGATGTTTTCGCCAGACCGATGTTAAACCTGATTGGTTATCTCGGTGCGTTTGTCGTGGTTGCGGGCGCGATGTATTCCGCCATCGGTCATCGTCTTTGGGGACGTTGGCGTAAGCGAGAGGCGGTAGTACCGCTGCCCCGCTCAGGCGAATGATTTACGGAGAGTAAAATGAAGTTTGTAGATGAAGCAACGATCCTGGTCGTAGCAGGTGACGGCGGCAATGGTTGCGTAAGCTTCCGCCGCGAAAAATATATTCCGAAAGGCGGCCCGGACGGCGGCGATGGCGGTGACGGCGGCGATGTCTGGCTGGAAGCGGACGAGAACCTGAATACCCTGATCGACTACCGTTTTGAAAAATCTTTCCGCGCCGAACGCGGGCAGAATGGCCAGAGCCGCGACTGTACCGGTAAGCGTGGTAAAGACGTGACGGTAAAAGTGCCGGTCGGGACCCGGGTTATTGACCAGGGCACCGGCGAGACCATGGGCGATATGACCAAACACGGTCAGCGTCTGATGGTGGCGAAGGGCGGCTGGCACGGTCTGGGCAACACCCGTTTTAAATCATCCGTTAACCGTACGCCGCGTCAGAAGACCATGGGTACGCCGGGTGATAAGCGCGACCTGCAGCTGGAGCTGATGCTGCTGGCGGACGTCGGAATGCTGGGGATGCCGAACGCCGGTAAATCCACCTTCATCCGTGCGGTCTCCGCCGCCAAGCCAAAAGTGGCTGACTATCCGTTTACCACCCTGGTGCCAAGCCTGGGCGTGGTGCGTATGGACAACGAGAAGAGCTTTGTGGTCGCCGATATCCCGGGGCTGATTGAAGGCGCAGCGGAAGGCGCAGGCCTCGGTATCCGCTTCCTCAAGCACCTTGAGCGCTGCCGCGTATTGCTGCACTTGATTGACATCGAGCCTATCGACGGTTCCGATCCGGTTGAGAACGCGCGCATCATCATCGGCGAGCTGGAGAAATACAGCGAGAAGCTGGCCTCCAAACCGCGCTGGTTAGTCTTTAACAAGATTGACCTGATGGACAAAGCGGAAGCCGAAGCTAAAGCGAAGGCGATTGCTGAAGCGCTGGGTTGGGAAGAGAAATTCTACCTGATCTCCGCCGCCAGCCAGCAGGGCGTGAAAGATCTGTGCTGGGACGTGATGACCTTCATCATCGAAAACCCCATCGTGCAGGCGGAAGAAGAGCAGAAGCCGGAGAAAGTCGAGTTTATGTGGGACGACTATCACCGTCAGCAGCTTGAAGAGGCCGAAGCCGAAGTGGAAGATGACGAAGACTGGGATGACGACTGGGACGAAGACGACGAAGAAGGCGTCGAATTCATCTACAAACGCTAATCCTGACTTCTTTGGATCAAAAAGGGCCGCATCTGATGCGGCCCTTTTGTTTTTAGTTGTTCTGGTACAGATCCTTATAAAGCCGGCTTTCAAAGCGCACCAACGGTATGCGGCGATTACGCTGATCGGCTGGCTCCACGGCGTAGCCGGAGAGGTATTGCACGAAGGCCACCTTTTGCCCGCTGGCGGTAGTGATGAAGCCCGCAAGGTTATAAACCCCCTGCAGTGACCCAGTTTTCGCCGAGACTTTGCCATCGACGCCCGCCTGATGGAGGCCGGCGCGATACTGCAGCGAGCCGTCATGGCCCGCCAGCGGCAGCATAGAGATGAAGTTGAGCTCGGTGTCGTGCTGGGCGATATACTGCAACACCTGCATCATGGTCGCCGGGGCGATCAGGTTGTGGCGCGACAGGCCAGAGCCGTCGGCGATGATGGTGTTGCCAAGATCAACACCAGCCTGTTGACGCAGGATCTGACGTACGGCATCGGATCCTGCCCGCCAGGTCCCTGGTACGCCGAACCGGGCATGACCGATGGTACGAAAAACGGTATCCGCAATCATGTTGTCGGATTTCTTCAGCATGATCCGCAGCAGATCGTGCAGCGGCGCCGACTGGGTGGTGGCTAATACCGTACCGGGCTCATTGGCCAGTGTCTGACGCAGCAGCGTGCCGCTATAGGCGATCCCCGCCTGCTTCAGCTCCGCTTTAAGGATCGCCCCGGCATAGCTGGCACCATCCTGTATCGCAAAGGCCAGCGGCAGCGGTTCGCTACGCTGCGGCAGGCAGCCGGTGAGGGTATAGCGGTTGAGGTCGCCCGGCACCACGTCCAGTTCGCAATACTGGGCTTCCGATGAGCCGCGCGCCAGGGTGCGAACCTGACTGAACATGGTGACCGGATAATAGGAGGCGACGCGAATGAAGGCGAGATCGCCCGGCTTCTGCGCGCTATACAGCGAGACCGAGAAGCAGTTGCGGTCGACAATCGCCGCCGCAGGCGGAGCGCTGAAGCATTGCGTCATGTCGTTCCACGGCCACCCCGGCGCTTTATCATGGCTGGCGAAGACCGAGGTATCGATAAGCACATTGCCGTCGATACGCTGCACGCCAGCTTTTTTTAGCGTCGCCACCATGTTGCGAATATCCTGCCGCTTCAGCGTTGGGTCGCCGCCGAAGCGGGCGATCAGATCGCCTTTCAGCACGCCGCCGTCCAGTGAGCCTTTGGTTTCCAGCGTGGTGGTGAAGCGAAAATCGGGCCCCAGTTGCAGCAGCGCCGCCAGCGCGGTGATGACCTTTTGCGTACTGGCTGGAAGTGCCATTTGCTGGCTGTGATAGTCGATTTCCGGCGTCGACGCGCCGACCTTTTGCGCCATAAAGGCAAGGTTCGCACCGGCGGGAAGCTGGGTGATGTACTCGTCAATATTCGCCGCCTGAGCGCTAAGCGCTATACCGGCAGTCAATCCGATGATAAATCTGGGAAATCGCATAATCTCGCGCTAACAACCTGAAGCCAGGCCGTCATACTACGGTGCAACGCCCAGTAAAGTAAACGATGACCCATAATGAACTTCGGGTTAAAATACCTATCAAATGAAAAATTGCTGCTGACCTGGGGAGTGTTTCCCGGGTCGGTTTCTTTTTGCTCGTGTCCTGCCCGTGTACAGGACAGGTGGCGGAGCGGGGCTATCCGTTCCCTGAAGGAATGATAAAGAGGTATAACTAATGCAAGCGATTCCGATGACCTTACGTGGCGCTGAAAAACTGCGCGAAGAACTGGATTATCTGAAGTCTGTGCGTCGTCCTGAAATCATTGCCGCTATTGCTGAGGCCCGTGAACACGGCGATCTGAAAGAGAATGCCGAGTATCACGCCGCGCGTGAACAGCAGGGCTTCTGCGAAGGGCGTATCAAGGACATCGAAGCGAAACTGTCCAACGCGCAGGTTATCGATATCACCAAAATGCCGAACAATGGCCGGGTGATTTTTGGTTCAACCGTCAGTGTGCTGAACCTCGATACTGACGAGGAGCAGACCTACCGTATCGTGGGCGATGACGAAGCTGATTTTAAGCAGAATCTGATCTCCGTGAACTCGCCGATTGCCCGTGGTCTGATCGGTAAAGAGCAGGATGACGTCGTGACTATCCGCACACCGGGTGGGGAAGTGGAATACGAAATTACCAAGGTTGAATACCTGTAAGGCGTATTTCCCGCTACGATGTTTATAGATTGTAAAGAAAGGAAAAAGGCCGCATAGCGGCCTTTTATCAACGTCACGAGCATGGCATTTTGCTCGCCTGGCCACAGAAATCCCTCGTTTTACACAAAGTTGTGTCGGGATTGAGGATATTCTTAGCGTGGCAGCGAGATTTTACGCTCTGGCGTTGGGCGGTACAGAACCAGCGTTTTACCGATGACCTGTACGTTACAGGCGCCGGTTTCGCGCACGATGGCTTCCACGATCAAGGCTTTAGTTTCGCGATCTTCTGAGGCGATCTTCACCTTGATGAGTTCATGGTGCCCTAACGCTTGTTCGATCTCGGCCAGTACCCCTTCGGTCAAACCATTGTTGCCAAGCATAACTACCGGCTTGAGCGGATGTGCCAGACCTTTCAGGTGCTGTTTTTGTTTAGTACTCAGATTCATCGTATTTTTTGCTTACGTTGGGATTGAAAACGGGTCATTCTACCGCCATCTCCCATATATCGCCAAACTACCGCGTCGATTTTTACGCAGTAAAGTACGATGAACCCGAACGGGAATGTTAAATGACAGGTAAAAAGCGTTCTGCCAGCTCAAGCCGCTGGCTTCAGGAACACTTTAGCGATAAATATGTTCAACAGGCACAGAAAAAGGGGTTACGTTCCCGTGCCTGGTTTAAACTTGATGAAATACAGCAAAGTGACAAAATTTTTAAGCCGGGGATGACGGTAGTTGACCTCGGTGCTGCTCCCGGTGGCTGGTCGCAGTATGCGGTCACGCAGATCGGCAACAGCGGCCGCATCATCGCTTGCGATCTTTTACCAATGGATCCAATTGTTGGTGTGGACTTCCTTCAGGGCGATTTTCGTGATGAATTAGTCCTGAAAGCGTTACTTGAGCGAGTGGGCGACAGTAAAGTACAAGTGGTCATGTCCGATATGGCGCCGAATATGTGCGGAACACCGGCGGTGGATATTCCCCGGGCTATGTATCTGGTAGAACTGGCGCTTGAAATGTCTCGTGATGTATTAGCGCCAGGTGGTAGTTTTGTAGTGAAGGTGTTCCAGGGCGAAGGCTTCGATGAGTATCTTCGAGAAATTCGCTCCCTGTTTACGAAGGTCAAAGTTCGTAAGCCGGACTCTTCCCGCGCTCGTTCGCGTGAAGTGTATATTGTAGCGACCGGGCGTAAACCATAACCGGCAGATTTCAAACGAAAGTTTGAAAGAAACTGGATATAGAGTATCCTGACGCTGTTTTTAACACAGTTGTAATAAGAGGTTAATCCCTTGAGTGACATGGCGAAAAACCTAATACTCTGGCTGGTCATTGCCGTTGTGCTGATGTCAGTATTCCAGAGCTTTGGGCCCAGCGAGTCGAATGGCCGCAAGGTGGATTATTCTACCTTCCTGCAAGAGGTCAATCAGGACCAGGTTCGCGAAGCGCGTATCAACGGACGTGAGATCAACGTTACCAAGAAAGATAGTAACCGTTACACGACTTACATTCCGGTTAACGATCCGAAGCTGCTCGATAACCTGTTGACTAAAAACGTCAAAGTGGTTGGTGAACCACCAGAAGAGCCAAGCCTGCTGGCTTCCATCTTCATCTCCTGGTTCCCTATGCTGCTGTTGATCGGCGTCTGGATCTTTTTTATGCGGCAAATGCAGGGCGGCGGCGGGAAGGGCGCGATGTCCTTCGGCAAAAGCAAAGCCCGTATGCTGACGGAAGATCAGATCAAAACCACTTTTGCTGACGTTGCCGGGTGTGACGAAGCGAAAGAGGAAGTCGGCGAACTGGTGGAATACCTGCGTGAGCCGAGCCGCTTCCAGAAACTGGGCGGTAAGATCCCGAAAGGCGTCCTGATGGTCGGTCCTCCGGGTACCGGTAAAACGTTGCTGGCGAAAGCGATCGCTGGCGAAGCAAAAGTGCCGTTCTTTACTATTTCCGGTTCTGACTTCGTAGAAATGTTCGTCGGTGTTGGTGCATCTCGTGTGCGTGACATGTTCGAACAGGCTAAGAAAGCAGCGCCTTGCATCATCTTCATCGATGAAATCGACGCCGTCGGCCGCCAGCGTGGCGCCGGTCTTGGCGGTGGCCACGATGAACGTGAGCAGACCCTGAACCAGATGCTGGTTGAGATGGACGGCTTTGAAGGTAACGAAGGCATTATCGTTATCGCGGCGACTAACCGTCCGGACGTTCTTGACCCCGCGCTGTTGCGTCCGGGCCGTTTTGACCGCCAGGTGGTGGTTGGCCTGCCGGATGTTCGCGGTCGTGAGCAGATCCTGAAAGTGCATATGCGTCGCGTTCCGCTGGCGCCGGATATCGATGCGGCAATCATTGCTCGCGGTACCCCTGGCTTCTCCGGTGCCGACCTGGCCAACCTGGTCAACGAAGCGGCCCTGTTTGCTGCCCGCGGCAACAAACGCGTCGTCTCGATGGTTGAGTTCGAAAAAGCGAAAGACAAAATCATGATGGGTGCGGAACGCCGCTCCATGGTGATGACGGAAGCGCAGAAAGAGTCTACCGCTTACCACGAAGCGGGCCACGCGATTATCGGTCGCCTGGTGCCGGAGCACGATCCGGTACACAAAGTGACGATTATCCCGCGCGGTCGTGCGCTGGGTGTGACCTTCTTCCTGCCGGAAGGCGATGCGATCAGCGCCAGCCGTCAGAAACTGGAAAGTCAGATCTCCACCTTGTACGGCGGTCGTCTGGCGGAAGAGATTATCTACGGTCCGGAACATGTTTCTACCGGCGCGTCCAACGACATTAAAGTGGCGACGAACCTGGCGCGTAACATGGTGACCCAGTGGGGCTTCTCCGACAAACTCGGTCCGCTGCTGTATGCGGAAGAAGAGGGTGAAGTGTTCCTCGGCCGCAGCGTCGCGAAAGCGAAGCATATGTCCGATGAAACCGCGCGTATCATCGACCAGGAAGTGAAATCGCTGATTGAGCGTAACTATGGTCGTGCTCGCCAGTTGCTGAACGACAACATGGATATTCTGCACGCGATGAAAGATGCGCTCATGAAGTATGAGACCATCGATGCGCCGCAGATTGACGACCTGATGGCTCGTCGCGATGTTCGTCCGCCAGCGGGTTGGGAAGAACCAGGTTCTTCTAACAACTCTGACAACAATGGCACGCCTCGTGCGCCGCGTCCGGTTGATGAACCGCGTACGCCGAACCCGGGCAATACCATGTCAGAGCAGCTGGGCGACAAATAAGCTGCCGCTGTTGATGTCTTGTTTTAACCTTAAAACCCCGGGGCGCCCGCTCCGGGGTTTTTCTTTTTTAACCTCTTCTGTCTCAGGGATTTTGTGATGAAACTTGTAGCCCAGGGCTCAACCCTCGATCTCTCTCACCCCCACGTGATGGGTATTCTTAATGTGACGCCTGACTCCTTCTCTGATGGCGGCGCCCATAATTCGCTGATTGAGGCGGTGAAGCATGCCAATCTGATGATCAACGCCGGGGCGACCATCATTGATATCGGCGGTGAATCGACGCGGCCAGGGGCGGCTGAGGTTAGCGTGGAAGAGGAGCTTGCGCGGGTGATCCCGGTGGTGGAGGCTATCGCCCAGCGCTTTGAGGTGTGGATCTCAGTGGACACCTCCAAAGCGGAGGTTATCCGCGAATCGGCCCGAGCGGGGGCGCATATCATTAACGATATTCGTTCGCTGACCGAACCCGGCGCGCTGCAGGCTGCGGCGGAAACCGGGTTGCCGGTGTGTCTGATGCATATGCAGGGACAGCCGAAAACCATGCAGGAGGCGCCGAAGTATGAGGATGTCTTCGCCGATGTAGAGCGCTTTTTTAATGAACACATCGTGCGCTGCGAACAGGCGGGGATCGCAAAAGAAAAATTGCTGCTCGACCCGGGATTCGGTTTCGGTAAAAATCTCACCCACAATTATCAGTTGCTGGCCAGGCTGGGAGAGTTTCATCACTTTGGTCTGCCGCTGCTGGTCGGTATGTCGCGTAAGTCGATGGTAGGTCAGTTGCTGAACGTTGGGCCGTCGGAACGGCTGAACGGCAGCCTGGCGTGTGCCGTCATAGCAGCAATGCAGGGCGCGCAGATTATCCGCGTCCATGATGTCAAAGAAACGGTAGAAGCGCTGCGCGTGGTGGAAGCCACCCTCGCCGCTAAGGGAAAAAAACGTTATGAGTAACCGCAAGTATTTTGGCACCGATGGTATTCGTGGCCGCGTCGGCGATGCGCCGATCACTCCGGAATTTGTGCTTAAGCTCGGCTGGGCGGCGGGTAAAGTGTTAGCGCGCCACGGCTCGCGTAAAATTATCATCGGCAAGGATACCCGTATTTCGGGCTATATGCTGGAATCGGCGCTGGAAGCCGGGCTGGCGGCAGCGGGACTCTCTGCATCGTTCACCGGGCCAATGCCGACGCCGGCGATCGCCTACCTGACGCGCGCATTTCGCGCCGAGGCGGGGATCGTCATCTCCGCTTCACATAACCCTTTCTACGACAACGGCATCAAGTTCTTCTCCATTGAGGGCACCAAGCTGCCAGATGATGTGGAAGAGGCGATTGAAGCTGAAATGGAGAAAGAACTCACCTGTGTGGACTCGGCTGAGCTGGGTAAAGCCAGCCGTATCGTCGATGCCGCGGGGCGCTACATTGAGTTTTGTAAAGGCACCTTTCCCAATGAACTGAGCCTCTCCACGCTGAAAGTGGTGGTGGACTGTGCGCATGGCGCGACCTACCACATCGCTCCTAATGTATTCCGCGAGCTGGGCGCCCAGGTTATCGCGATGGGCTGTGAGCCTGACGGCCTCAACATCAACGAAGAGGTCGGGGCTACCGACGTGCGGGCGCTGCAGGCGCGCGTGCTGGCGGAAAAAGCCGATCTGGGCATTGCCTACGACGGCGATGGCGATCGGGTGATCATGGTTGACCATGAAGGCAATAAAGTCGATGGTGACCAAATCCTCTACATCATCGCCCGGGAAGGGCTGCGTCAGGGACAGCTGCGCGGCGGCGCCGTCGGTACGCTGATGAGCAATATGGGCCTGGAGCTGGCGCTCAAGCAGCTAGGCATCCCGTTTGCCCGTGCGAAGGTGGGCGACCGCTATGTGCTGGAGATGCTTCAGGAAAAAGGCTGGCGCATCGGTGCGGAAAACTCCGGCCATGTGATCCTGCTGGATAAAACCACCACCGGCGATGGCATCGTCGCCAGTCTGCAGGTGGTCGCGGCGATGGTACGCAACCACATGAGCCTGCATGACCTGTGCAGCGGCATGAAGATGTTCCCTCAGCTGCTGGTGAATGTGCGCTTTACCGAGGGCAGCGGCAACCCTCTGGAGAATGAGCATGTCAAAGCGGTGACCGCAGAAGTGGAAGCGGCATTAGGTAAGCGCGGCCGCGTCCTGCTGCGTAAATCGGGTACGGAGCCGCTGATCCGCGTCATGGTGGAAGGCGAGCATGAAGATCAGGTGCACGAGTTTGCGCATCGCATCGCCGAAGCGGTAAAAAGCGTCTAAACTTGCTGGCTAAGTGGTTAAAAAGGCGGCGCTTGCCGCCTTTTTTATGATCGAATACCGGCTTTTTGCTGTTTTTTTCTGCAGTTGATACAATGTGTCGAAATTGCCCTTGCGAAGGTCATTCGCTTTGGTTAGTATTCACACCCGCTTCAGTGGGAAACGTTAAAACGTCCCGCTTTATTGGTCGAAGCACTTGGTATGCGGCGAATCCGCAAGGAACAGGTTGATTATGTACGAAGCTCTTTTGGTTGTTTTCCTTATTGTAGCGATTGGCCTCGTAGGTCTGGTTATGCTGCAGCAAGGTAAAGGCGCTGATATGGGAGCCTCCTTCGGTGCAGGCGCTTCCGGCACACTGTTTGGGTCCAGCGGTTCTGGTAACTTCATGACCCGTATGACCGGCATCCTGGCTGCGCTGTTCTTCATCATCAGTCTGGCGCTGGGTAACATCAACAGCAACAAGACCAGTAAAGGAAGTGAGTGGGATAACCTGAGCGCGCCTAAAACGGAGCAAACTCAGCCAACTGCGCCGGCTCAGCCGACCAGCGATATCCCGCACTAAGTATTCTGTACCGAGGTGGTGGAATTGGTAGACACGCTACCTTGAGGTGGTAGTGCCCTAACGGGCTTGTGGGTTCGAGTCCCATCCTCGGTACCAATATTCCAGAAGAAAGACGCTGAAAAGCGTCTTTTTTTGTTTTTGTCCCCACCGACCATTTATTATTAAACATCTCTTCGCTGGTCCCCTCCTTTTGCTGTCGTTAAAGTCGCCTCGTCAAATTAACAGAGGTGAAGTGACACAATGAACAAGATCGGGGTGCTTATCGTCGCCGGCGTGCTCGGTTTAGCGGGATGCAGTTCAACATCCCCATCCAAAACGGTGGAGACGATTAATACGCTAACCGTACCGGTATCGCACAGTGAGCCGGGGACTGCGGCGAACAATGCCCAGGCGGTGACGCGCTATTTCCAGGACAATACGGCACTGATTGGTCGCCTTAATCATTCGTTGAAAAGCCATTATTTGCAGGATGTGGAGCGCCGCGATGTGTTCGACAGACACAGCGAGGCATATCAGGTGTATGGCGCGTTGACCCGCCTGGAGCAGATGGCATCCATGAATGACGTTTACCGTAAAGAGAATAATGTTGCTGGTCTGCAGGAGATCAACCGTGTACTGAAAAGCGTGCCGCTGACCAGCTGAGATGAGACAGGGACTGCCGGAAGGCAATCCCTGTGCATGGATTAAAAGCGGAAGTTAACCCCGGCATAGGCCCCGTCGGCGAGGGTGTTGTCGCGGTTGCCATCTTTCCCCGCCATATCGATATAACGATAGCCAGCTTCGATATTTAGCGACGGGAGCACGTTAAGGCGTAGCCCGGCATTAGCCTCCACATAATCATCGACGCCGCTGGACATCGAGTCCGGCGAGTAATAACCCTCACCGAAGAGCGTGAAGTACTGGCCGAGTGGGAGTTCTGCTCCGCCACCTGCGGCGATAGCGTAACCTTCATCACCGTCTTTAGGGTTCAAATAGACCCCTTTACCGCCCAGCGTCATCAGAAAGGGCCCGAGGTTAAAGTTGTAACCCATTCCCAGTCCTACGCTGTCCCCGTCATTGTCGCTGTGGGCCCACTGGGTGTTGAACGTCATGCCAGGTTCCCCGGCACCAAAGCTGGCGGACAGATTGGTAAACTCGGCGCCGGCTTCACCATGCAGGTTAACGGATGCGCAGGCAGCGCTGCTGGCCCCTAAAGCGATCATCACGGCAACCATTTTTGGAGCAATAGACTTCATTGTTGAATTCCTTCAGATAAAAAAAAGCCCGATACGGGCGTTCGGGCAAAATTAACGGGTTCTTGGATCTCATCGTTATGGTCGCTGCAGACGGCAAACAAGAGGGGTCAACTCCCGCTGCCGCTGCTCACGCCTGGCCGATTTCCGGTGGCATATCCTGAGCTGATGCAGGCCCGGCGGTTAACGCCGTGAGTGGCAGTCTGCTGGTTGATCTCAGGGACATGTTGTCCACCGGTAAATTCAGGAACTCAGCATAAAATTTTTCTTTTTTTACCGTTAGCGTTTATTGATTTAAATTTAAACATTTTCAACAGTAAGGTGAATAACGACAAAAAGATGGTGACGGGCGCGGGTTAGAATTTTTCCGGAAGCGAGGCGATACTTTGCAAATAACCGCCGCGGGCAAAGGCAATATAACCGCCTTTCTTTAAGGCTGACAAGACATTGAGAATACTGCTGCGCGACAGATGGGTCCGGTCCTGAATATATTCCAGAATAGACACGCGCTGCCGGGTCTCTTCGGTTAAGAGCATCATTTCCAGCAGATGGTTACGGATCACCGAATAGGTTCGCTGCTGCAGGACCAGATCGTCACGATATACCATATACGAGGTATGATAAGCCAGCAGGCTGGTGACTTCTTCCCACAGGTTGTGCTGACGGAATAGCGCCGACGCCAGGTCATAATCGATACGCAGCAGTTCGGAAGAGACCTCCGCCCGCAGACTATGGCTGCGGCTGGGCTGCAGCATTTCCGCCACGCCGAACAGATGCGGCTCATAGACGGTCACCATCAATAGCTTGTCGGAATTACGAATAATCGACAGCTCGCCTTTTTTAAAAATAAAGAGTTGGGTCTTACCTTTATATTCCCACGTTAGTCTTTTTCTGGCGATCGCGTTAACGGGCGTCGCGTGTGGCTCAAGCACATCGATCAGTCGGTCAATGGCCTTTTGCGGCCTGATCGGCGGTTTAATATTCATGATGTTTATCACCAGATATGAATTAATCAATTGAGGCTATTATAGTCAACAATTTTGCCGGCCGGGTGATAAGGAAAAAATGCCTCTTTTCGATTTTTCTGCTGCTGACTGGTAACAAAAAATAAAAAGCCGGCGGAGAGCCGCCGGCAGAGAGAGTAAACATCGTCAGGCGATTATTTGCCTTTGTTTTCCAGATTTTCAACCTGCGGTAAACCCGTCGCTGAGGAGGCGCTCAGCAGGCCAGACTGCGCGTAGCCGAACAGCTTCTCGCGGGTATCGGTGATATCCAGATTACGCATGGTCAGCTGGCCGATACGGTCTTCAGCGGTAAACATGGAATCGCCTTTTTCCATGGTCAGGCGCTCTGCTTTATAAGTCAGGTTGTCTGATACCGTATTGAGGATCGAGTAGTCATTGCCGCGACGCAGCTCAAGGGTGACTTCGCCGGTGATCTGGCTGGCGACCCAGCGCTGCAGCGAATCACGCAGCATCAGCGCCTGGGAATCGAACCAGCGCCCCTGATACAGCAGACGGCCCAGCTGGCGACCGTGAGCGTGATACTGCTCGATAGTATCTTCGTTATGAATACCGGTCAGCAGACGCTCGTAGGCGATATGCAGCAGCGCCATCCCCGGGGCTTCATAAATGCCGCGGCTTTTCGCTTCGATAATGCGGTTTTCGATCTGGTCGCTCATGCCCAGGCCGTGACGACCGCCGATGCGGTTGGCTTCCAGCATCATTTCAACGTCATCGGCGAAGGTTTTGCCATTCAGCGCCACCGGGTGGCCCTGCTCAAAGCGTACAGTGACTTCTTCCGCAGGGATCTTCACGTTTTCGTCCCAGAACTTCACGCCCATAATCGGGTTGACGATCTTGACGCTGGAATTCAGAAACTCCAGATCTTTCGCTTCGTGGGTAGCGCCGAGCATGTTGGAGTCGGTGGAATAGGCTTTCTCGACCGACATCTTGTAGTCAAAGCCGCAGGCGATCATAAATTCGGACATTTCGTGACGGCCGCCGAGTTCATTGATGAAATCGCTGTCCAGCCACGGTTTGTAGATCTGCAGTTCAGCGTTGGTCAGCAGGCCGTAGCGATAGAAACGTTCGATATCGTTGCCTTTATAGGTGCTGCCATCGCCCCAGATGTTAACGCCGTCTTCTTTCATTGCCGCTACCAGCATGGTGCCGGTGACCGCGCGGCCCAGCGGCGTGGTGTTGAAATAGGTCAACCCGCCAGTGGTGTTATGGAAAGCGCCACACTGAATCGCGGCGATCCCTTCTGCGACCAGCTGTTTGCGGCAGTCGATCAGACGGGCACCTTCGGCGCCGTACTCTTTCGCGCGGCGCGGAATAGCATCGTAGTCGTCTTCGTCCGGTTGACCCAGGTTAGCGGTATATGCATAAGGCACGGCGCCTTTTTTGCGCATCCATAACAGCGCGGCGCTGGTATCCAGTCCACCAGAGAAAGCGATACCAATACGTTGACCAACCGGGAGATGCTTGAGAATCGTCGTCATAAAATAAAACCCTGCTCGATAGACTGTGGTGAGTTCGACCCAACAACCTTAACTGCATTTTTATGCATTAATTGTGAGTATTCATTTAACCATCTTTTACTGGCGACAGGAAGGGCTTCATCATCTTTTTGTTAAAAAAGCCTGAAATACCAGCACAAACGGCAATCGGGGGCGCTAAAATGCATGTTGACAAAATATACTAGTTGCCGTTACAATTCATCCCGATTTTATGTCCCGTCTTCGGTACCAAATCCCAGCAGTATTTGCGTCTTTTGCTCAAAAAGAGTAAAATATGCCACGTTTCAGGCGCGGGGTGGAGCAGCCTGGTAGCTCGTCGGGCTCATAACCCGAAGGTCGTCGGTTCAAATCCGGCCCCCGCAACCACTTTCCCATTAAGTACTTTTTCAAATATACTGTGAGGACTAGGTGTCCTTCGTAGCCGAATTTGAAAGAATTCTTGCGGAAGGTGTTCCAGATCGCCATGGCGATCTCAGGGTTCAGTTATCTAAAGCCCCGATTTATCGGGGTTTTTTGTTATCTGACTTCAGAATAACTGGGCTATACGCCCTTTTTTTATGTCTTGGGGGTGGGTTTGTCCACATTAGAGCAAAAATTGACAGAGATGCTCACTGCGCCGGTTGAAGCGCTTGGCTTTGAGCTGGTCGGCATCGAATTTATTCGCGGTCGCACATCCACACTGCGCATCTATATTGATAGTGAAGATGGCATCAACGTTGATGATTGTGCTGATGTGAGCCACCAGGTAAGCGCCGTCATGGATGTCGAAGACCCGATCACTGTCGCTTACAACCTGGAAGTCTCTTCGCCTGGTCTCGACCGTCCGATGTTCACCGCCGAACACTATCAACGTTTCACTGGCGAAGAAGTTGCGCTGGTGCTGCGCATGGCGGTTCAGAACCGTCGCAAATGGCAGGGCATTATCAAAGCGGTAGACGGTGAAATGATCACGGTAACCGTCGAAGGCAAAGATGAAGTGTTCGCGCTGAGTAACATCCAGAAGGCGAACCTGGTTCCCCACTTTTAACAGTCTGGATTGAGGTGAAAGGCCCCGATGAACAAAGAAATTTTGGCTGTTGTTGAAGCCGTTTCCAACGAAAAAGCGCTGCCGCGTGAGAAAATTTTCGAAGCGCTGGAAAGCGCGCTGGCAACGGCCACCAAGAAAAAATACGAACAAGAGATCGACGTTCGCGTTGAAATCGACCGTAAGAGCGGCGATTTCGACACTTTCCGTCGCTGGCTGGTTGTAGAAGAAGTGACCCAGCCGACGCGCGAGATCACGCTGGAAGCCGCGCGTTTCGAAGATGAAAGCATGAACGTCGGTGACTACGTCGAAGATCAGATTGAGTCTGTCACTTTCGACCGCATCACCACCCAGACCGCTAAACAGGTTATCGTGCAGAAAGTTCGCGAAGCCGAGCGCGCAATGGTGGTCGATCAGTTCCGCGAGCACGAAGGTGAGATCATCACCGGCGTGGTGAAAAAAGTGAACCGCGACAACATCACTCTGGATCTGGGCAACAACGCTGAAGCCGTGATCCTGCGTGAAGATATGCTGCCGCGTGAGAACTTCCGCCCGGGCGACCGCATTCGCGGCGTACTGTACGCAGTCCGTCCGGAAGCGCGTGGCGCCCAGCTGTTCGTGACCCGTTCCAAACCTGAGATGCTGATCGAACTGTTCCGCATCGAAGTGCCGGAAATCGGTGAAGAAGTGCTGGAAATCAAAGCGGCGGCTCGCGATCCGGGATCTCGTGCCAAAATCGCGGTGAAAACCAACGACAAGCGTATCGACCCGGTTGGCGCTTGCGTCGGTATGCGCGGCGCGCGCGTGCAGGCGGTTTCAACTGAGCTGGGCGGCGAGCGTATCGATATCGTCCTCTGGGATGATAACCCGGCGCAGTTCGTGATTAACGCTATGGCGCCGGCAGACGTCGCGTCCATCGTGGTGGATGAAGATAAACACACCATGGATATCGCGGTAGAAGCGGGCAACCTGGCGCAGGCGATTGGCCGTAACGGTCAGAACGTCCGCCTGGCCTCGCAGCTTAGCGGCTGGGAACTCAACGTGATGACCGTTGACGATCTGCAGGCTAAGCACCAGGCGGAAGCGCATGCCGCTATCGATACCTTCACCAAATATCTCGATATTGATGAAGATTTCGCGACAGTGCTGGTTGAAGAAGGCTTCTCCTCGCTGGAAGAGCTGGCCTATGTGCCGATGAAAGAACTGCTGGAAATCGACGGTCTGGATGAAGCCACCGTTGAAGCACTTCGTGAGCGTGCGAAAAACGCACTGACTACGCTGGCGCTGGCTCAGGAAGAAAGCTTGGGAGATAACAAACCTGCCGATGATCTGTTGAATCTCGAAGGTCTGGATCGTGCCCTGGCATTCAAACTGGCTGCCCGTGGTGTTTGTACGCTGGAAGATCTCGCCGAGCAGGGCGTTGATGACCTGGCTGATATCGAAGGGATGACCGACGAGAAAGCTGGCGAGCTCATCATGGCCGCTCGCAACATTTGTTGGTTCGGCGACGAAGCGTAATAAACTGTAGCAGGAAGGAACAGCATGACAGATGTGACTATTAAAGCGCTGGCCTCAGAGATTCAGACCTCTGTGGATCGCCTGATACAGCAATTTGCTGACGCAGGCATCCGCAAAACGGCTGATGATTCTGTGACCTCGCAAGAGAAACAAACTTTGTTGACGCACCTGAACCGTGAGCATGGTTCGGCGCCAGACAAGCTGACGTTACAGCGTAAGACGCGCAGTACGTTGAATATTCCAGGTACCGGTGGAAAGAGTAAATCGGTACAAATCGAAGTCCGCAAGAAACGCACCTTTGTGAAACGCGATCCGCAAGAGGCTGAACGCCTGGCCGCGGAAGAGCAGGCGCAGCGTGAAGCGGAAGAGCAGGCCCGTCGTGAAGCTGAAGAAGCAGCGAAACGCGAGGCGCAATTAAAAGCTGAACGTGAGGCCGCAGAACAAGCTAAACGTGAAGTCGCTGATAAAGCGAAACGTGAAGCTGCGGAAAAAGACAAAGTGAGCAATCAACATACCGACGAAATGACCAAAACCGCCCAGGCTGAAAAGATCCGTCGCGAGAACGAAGCCGCGGAACTGAAGCGCAAATCGGAAGAAGAAGCACGCCGCAAACTTGAAGAAGAAGCGCGCCGTGTAGCGGAAGAAGCACGCCGTATGGCAGAAGAAAACGAAAAAAATTGGTCTGAAACTTCAGACAGCCCGGAAGACACCAGCGACTATCACGTCACCACGTCACAGCATGCTCGTCAGGCTGAAGATGATAACGATCGTGAAGTCGAAGGCGGTCGCGGCCGCAGCCGCAGCAGCAAAGCGGCGCGTCCGGCGAAGAAAGGCAACAAACACGCTGAATCGAAAGCCGATCGTGAAGAAGCCCGTGCGGCCGTTCGCGGCGGTAAAGGCGGTAAGCACCGTAAGGGTTCTGCTCTGCAGCAGGGCTTCCAGAAGCCGGCGCAGGCCGTTAACCGTGACGTGGTGATCGGCGAAACCATCACCGTTGGCGAACTGGCTAACAAGATGGCGGTGAAAGGTTCTCAGGTCATCAAAGCGATGATGAAGCTGGGCGCCATGGCGACCATCAACCAGGTCATCGACCAGGAAACCGCACAGCTGGTTGCCGAAGAGATGGGCCACAAAGTTATCCTGCGTCGTGAAAACGAGCTGGAAGAAGCGGTAATGAGCGACCGTGACACCGGCGCGGCGGCTGAACCGCGCGCACCGGTTGTGACCATCATGGGTCACGTTGACCACGGTAAAACCTCGCTGCTGGACTATATTCGTTCTACTAAGGTTGCCTCCGGCGAAGCGGGTGGTATTACCCAGCACATCGGTGCTTACCATGTAGAAACCGACAACGGCATGATCACCTTCCTGGATACCCCGGGCCACGCCGCGTTTACCTCCATGCGTGCTCGTGGTGCGCAGGCGACGGATATCGTGGTTCTGGTGGTGGCGGCAGACGACGGCGTGATGCCGCAGACTATCGAAGCTATCCAGCACGCCAAAGCGGCGCAGGTGCCGGTGGTAGTTGCGGTGAACAAGATCGATAAGCCTGAAGCCGATCCGGACCGCGTGAAGAATGAACTGTCCCAGTACGGCATCCTGCCGGAAGAGTGGGGCGGCGAGAGCCAGTTCGTCCACGTCTCCGCGAAAGCCGGTACCGGTATCGACGACCTGCTGGACGCGATCCTGCTGCAGGCTGAAGTCCTCGAGCTGAAAGCGGTCCGTAACGGGATGGCGAGCGGCGCAGTGATCGAATCCTTCCTTGATAAAGGTCGTGGTCCGGTTGCTACCGTTCTGGTTCGCGAAGGTACTCTGCACAAGGGTGATATCGTTCTGTGCGGCTTCGAATACGGCCGTGTGCGTGCGATGCGTGACGAACTGGGTCGCGAAGTGCTGGAAGCGGGTCCGTCCATTCCGGTGGAAATCCTCGGCCTGTCCGGTGTGCCGGCTGCCGGTGACGAAGTGACCGTGGTTCGTGACGAGAAAAAAGCGCGTGAAGTGGCGCTGTATCGTCAGGGCAAATTCCGTGAAGTTAAGCTGGCGCGTCAGCAGAAATCTAAACTGGAAAACATGTTCGCTAACATGACCGAAGGCGAAGTTCACGAAGTGAACATCGTGCTGAAAGCGGACGTACAGGGTTCTGTCGAAGCGATTTCCGATTCCTTACTGAAACTGTCTACCGACGAAGTGAAAGTGAAGATCATCGGTTCCGGCGTAGGTGGTATCACCGAAACCGACGCCACCCTGGCTGCAGCATCCAACGCGATTCTGGTTGGCTTCAACGTTCGTGCCGATGCCTCTGCGCGTAAAGTTATCGAAGCGGAAAGCCTGGATCTGCGCTACTACTCCGTCATCTATAACCTGATCGACGAAGTGAAAGCGGCGATGAGCGGTATGCTGTCTCCGGAACTGAAACAGCAGATCATCGGTCTGGCTGAAGTGCGCGATGTCTTTAAATCGCCGAAATTCGGCGCCATCGCGGGCTGTATGGTTACCGAAGGGACCATCAAACGTCACAACCCAATCCGCGTGCTGCGTGACAACGTGGTTATCTATGAAGGCGAGCTGGAATCCCTGCGCCGCTTCAAAGATGACGTTAACGAAGTCCGTAACGGCATGGAATGTGGTATCGGTGTGAAGAACTACAACGACGTTCGCGTTGGCGATATGATCGAAGTGTTCGAAATCATCGAAATCCAGCGTAGCATCGATTAATCATCGGATGGCTAAGCCGCCGGGGAAGCGAAGCGCCACCCGGCAATCATTTTAAAAAGGGGCTTTAGGCCCCTTTTTTGTCTTTATTCTGGAGAATTTATTATGGCGAAAGAATTTGGTCGCCCGCAGCGCGTGGCCCAGGAGATGCAAAAAGAGATTGCGATTATCCTGCAGCGTGAAATCAAAGACCCGCGTCTGGGCATGATGACCACCGTTTCCGGTGTGGAAATGTCCCGTGACCTGGCCTACGCCAAGGTGTATGTCACCTTCCTCAACGACAAAGATGAAGCCGCGGTGAAAGCGGGCATCAAAGCGCTGCAGGAAGCCTCTGGCTTTATCCGCTCTCTGCTGGGGAAAGCGATGCGCCTGCGCATCGTGCCGGAGCTGACCTTCTTCTACGACAACTCACTGGTGGAAGGGATGCGCATGTCCAACCTGGTCACCAGCGTGGTGAAACACGACGATGAGCGTCGTGTGAACCCGGACGACAGCAAGGAGGACTGATGAGTCGTCCTCGTCGTCGCGGCCGCGACGTGCACGGCGTATTGCTGCTGGATAAGCCTCAGGGCGCCTCCAGCAACGATGTGCTGCAGAAAGTAAAGCGTATATATAACGCCAACCGCGCCGGACACACCGGCGCGCTGGATCCGCTGGCGACCGGCATGCTGCCGATCTGCCTTGGCGAAGCGACCAAGTTTTCCCAATACCTGCTGGATTCCGATAAGCGCTACCGCGTGATCGCCAAACTTGGCCAGCGCACCGATACCTCCGATGCCGACGGTCAGGTGGTGGAAGAGCGCCCGCTGACCTTTAGCGACGAACAGCTGGCGGCGGCGCTGGACAGCTTCCGCGGCGAGACGCAGCAGGTGCCGTCGATGTACTCGGCGCTGAAATATCAGGGCAAGAAGCTGTACGAGTATGCCCGTCAGGGGATTGACGTCCCGCGGGAATCCCGGCCGATTACCGTCTATGAGCTGCTGTTTATCCGCCACGAAGGCGATGTGCTGGAGCTGGAGATCCACTGCTCGAAAGGCACCTACATCCGGACGATTATCGATGATTTAGGTGAGAAGCTCGGCTGCGGCGCGCACGTGATTTTCCTGCGTCGCCTGGCGGTGAGCAAATACCCGGTTGAGCGGATGGTAACCCTCGAGCAGCTGCAGGCGCTGGTCGATCAGGCGGCGGCGCAGGATATTCCTGCCGCGCAGTTGCTCGATCCGCTGCTGATGCCGATGGACAGCCCGGCCTCGGACTATCCGCTGGTGACCATCCCGGAGACCTCCGCGGTCTACTTTAAAAACGGCAACCCGGTACGTCAGTCAGGCGCGCCGCTTAACGGGCTGGTGCGGGTGATGGAAAGCGAATCCGGCAAGTTTCTCGGCATGGGCGAAATTGACGATGAAGGCCGCGTGGCGCCGCGTCGTCTGGTGGTGGAATACCCGGCGTAAGCGCTTTTCTTGCGATAAAAGCCTGCTACGAGTAGAATATCGCCGCTTAACGTCCGCTAAAGTGTTTTAACATTTTCGGGCGTTGCATCAGGGGTCGCTGAATTAGAGATCGGCACCCTTTCTTTCTTTTAATTTCTGGAGTTCTAAAATGTCTCTAAGCGTTGAAGCTAAAGCAAAAATCGTTTCTGAGTTTGGTCGTGGCGAAAACGACAGCGGTTCTACCGAAGTTCAGGTTGCACTGCTGACTGCACAGATCAACCACCTGCAGGGCCACTTTGCAGAGCACAAAAAAGATCACCACAGCCGTCGTGGTCTGCTGCGCATGGTTTCTCAGCGCCGTAAACTGCTCGACTACCTGAAACGTAAAGATGTTGCACGTTACTCCGCGCTGATCGAGCGTCTGGGTCTGCGTCGCTAATTCTGCGAGTTTCAGAAAAAGGGGCCTGACGGCCCCTTTTTTCGACCGGGCGGCAGCAATTCATTCAAAACTCATGTATTGTTGCTAGTAATGATCTTCATGCAGAGGTTCGCGCGGCTAATGAGAGGCTTCATCCGCAGGGGCGGGTAAAGGTTGTCATTAGTCGCGAGGATGCAGAGGATCGGGTCAATAGACGCTATGTCGTGGATATGGCGTGATTTATAGATAAAAAGGATAGAATTTTGCTTAATCCGATCGTTCGTAAATTCCAGTACGGCCAGCATACCGTGACCCTGGAAACCGGCATGATGGCGCGCCAGGCAACGGCCGCTGTGATGGTTAGCATGGATGACACTGCGGTATTCGTGACCGTTGTGGGCCAGAAAAAAGCGAAGCCAGGCCAGGACTTTTTCCCGCTGACGGTTAACTACCAGGAGCGCACCTACGCTGCCGGTAAAATCCCGGGTGGTTTCTTCCGTCGTGAAGGCCGCCCAAGCGAAGGCGAAACCCTGATTGCGCGTCTGATTGACCGCCCGGTTCGCCCGCTGTTCCCGGAAGGCTTCGTTAACGAAGTACAGGTTATCGCCACCGTTGTTTCCGTTAACCCGCAGGTTAACCCGGATATCGTCGCGATGATCGGCGCTTCCGCAGCGCTGTCCCTGTCTGGTATTCCGTTCAATGGCCCAATCGGCGCCGCGCGCGTGGGTTACATCAACGACCAGTACGTACTGAACCCAACCCAGGAAGAGCTGAAGTCCAGCAAACTGGATCTGGTGGTTGCCGGTACCGAAGCGGCCGTACTGATGGTGGAATCCGAAGCGGAACTGCTGAGCGAAGACCAGATGCTGGGCGCGGTGGTCTTTGGCCACGAGCAGCAGCAGATTGTTATCCAGAACATCAACGACCTGGTGAAAGAAGCCGGTAAACCACGTTGGGACTGGCAGCCGGAAGCCGTCAACGAAGCGCTGAACGCGCGCGTTGCTGCGCTGGCTGAATCCCGCCTGAGCGATGCTTACCGTATCACCGACAAACAAGAGCGTTACGCTCAGGTTGATGTGATCAAATCTGAAACCATCGCTACGCTGGTTGCAGAAGATGAAACCCTGGACGCTAACGAACTGGGTGAAATCCTGCACGCTATCGAGAAAAACGTGGTTCGTAGCCGCGTGCTGGCCGGTGAGCCGCGTATCGATGGTCGCGAAAAAGATATGATCCGTGGTCTGGACGTTCGTACCGGCGTTCTGCCGCGTACTCACGGTTCCGCACTGTTCACCCGTGGCGAAACGCAGGCGCTGGTTACCGCGACGCTGGGTACCGCACGCGATGCGCAGAACATCGATGAACTGATGGGCGAGCGTACCGACTCCTTCCTGTTCCACTACAACTTCCCTCCGTACTCCGTAGGTGAAACTGGCATGGTGGGGTCTCCGAAGCGTCGTGAAATCGGTCACGGTCGTCTGGCTAAGCGCGGCGTTCTGGCCGTGATGCCGACTATCGAAGAATTCCCGTACACCGTACGCGTGGTGTCTGAAATCACCGAATCTAACGGCTCTTCTTCCATGGCTTCCGTCTGCGGTGCCTCTCTGGCGCTGATGGACGCTGGTGTGCCGGTGAAAGCCGCCGTGGCGGGTATCGCCATGGGCCTGGTGAAAGAAGGCGACAACTTCGTCGTGCTGTCTGACATCCTCGGTGACGAAGACCACCTTGGCGATATGGACTTCAAAGTAGCGGGCTCCCGCGACGGTATCTCTGCGCTGCAGATGGATATCAAAATTGAAGGTATCACCAAAGAAATTATGCAGGTTGCATTGAACCAGGCTAAAGGTGCGCGTCTGCACATCCTGGGCGTGATGGAGCAGGCGATTAACGCGCCGCGCGGCGATATCTCTGAATTCGCACCGCGTATCCATACCATCAAGATCAACCCGGACAAGATCAAAGACGTTATCGGTAAAGGCGGTTCTGTTATCCGTGCCCTGACCGAAGAGACCGGTACCACCATCGAAATCGAAGATGACGGTACTGTGAA
Organism: Klebsiella sp. GB_Kp047; assembly: GCF_040065235.1. NCBI lineage: Bacteria > Pseudomonadati > Pseudomonadota > Gammaproteobacteria > Enterobacterales > Enterobacteriaceae > Klebsiella > Klebsiella sp. GB_Kp047. The sequence goes on from NZ_JBEAJG010000028.1 coordinate 101,878, forward strand.
GATCGCAGCGACTGACGGCGACAAAGCACAGCATGCTATCCGTCGTATCGAAGAGATCACCGCTGAGATCGAAGTTGGCCGTATCTACAATGGTAAAGTGACCCGTATCGTTGACTTTGGCGCGTTCGTTGCCATCGGCGGCGGTAAAGAAGGTCTGGTTCACATCTCGCAGATCGCTGACAAGCGCGTTGAGAAAGTGACTGACTACCTGCAGATGGGTCAGGAAGTGCCGGTTAAGGTTCTGGAAGTTGACCGCCAGGGCCGTGTCCGTCTGAGCATCAAAGAAGCAACTGAACAGACTCCGTCTGCCGCAGCGCCGGAAGTTCCGGCTGCCGAGCAGGGCGAGTAAGGTTGCCGTTAGCCCTCCGCTTTTGCGGAGGGCGTTTTACGGGCAGGACGCCTCGTTTGCAGCCGGGGAACAGGACGTTCATCCAATCGTTGTCTTCGGGAGTGGGAAATGAAGCCTTTTTTGCGCTGGTGTTTCGTGGCGACAGCTCTCACGCTGGCAGGATGCAGTAGCACCGCCTGGCGTAAGGACGCCGTCCTCGCAGTACCATTGCAACCGACTTTACAGCAAGAAGTGATTCTGGCACGTATGGAACAAATTCTTGCCAGTCGGGCTTTATCCGATGACGAACGCGCACAGCTTTTATATGAGCGCGGAGTGTTGTATGATAGTCTCGGTCTGAGGGCATTAGCGCGAAATGATTTTTCACAAGCGCTGGCAATCCGACCCGATATGCCTGAAGTATTCAATTACTTAGGTATTTACTTAACGCAGGCAGGCAATTTTGATGCTGCCTATGAAGCGTTTGATTCTGTACTTGAGCTTGATCCAACTTACAACTACGCGCACTTGAACCGCGGTATCGCCCTGTATTACGGCGGCCGGGCTAAGTTAGCGCAAGATGATCTGCTGGCGTTTTATCAAGACGATCCCAATGATCCTTTCCGTAGCCTGTGGCTTTATATCGCCGAGCGTAAACTCGACGAGAAGCGGGCGCTTGAAGCACTCAGAGAGCGCTTAGACAAGTCGGACAAAGAGCAATGGGGATGGAACATTGTCGAGTTCTACCTTGGCGACATTAGCGAAAAAGAGCTGATGACTCGTCTGAAGGCAGACGCAACGGATAACACCTCGCTCGCTGAGCATCTCAGTGAAACCAACTTCTATTTAGGTAAGTACTACCTAAGTCTGGGGGACAAGGACAGCGCTACGGCACTGTTCAAACTGGCGGTCGCCAACAACGTACATAACTACGTTGAGCACCGATACGCATTGTTGGAATTATCGCTCTTGGGCCAGGAGCAAGATGACCTGGCAGAATCGGACCAGCAATAGCTGACGAACACATCAGCCCATAGTTTTTTGCTTGCCATCACCTTCGCGGGTGAGGGCGTTGTTGTTCGTTAATACACCTACTTTGAGCCGGTTCACACTTTTCAATGAAAATTACCGTAAATTTTCACGATGAGTTATGTAGACTGGCCGCCATTAATTTTGAGGCACACGTACTACATGGCTGAATTCGAAACCACTTTTGCAGATCTGGGCCTGAAGGCTCCTATCCTTGAAGCGCTTAACGATCTGGGTTACGAAAAACCATCTCCGATCCAGGCTGAGTGCATTCCGCATCTGCTGGACGGCCGCGACGTTCTGGGTATGGCCCAGACCGGTAGCGGTAAAACCGCAGCGTTTTCTTTACCGCTGCTGAACAACATCGATCCTGAGCTGAGAGCACCACAGATCCTGGTGCTGGCGCCGACCCGCGAGCTGGCGGTACAGGTTGCTGAAGCAATGACGGAATTCTCTAAACATATGCGCGGCGTAAACGTGGTTGCCCTGTACGGCGGCCAGCGTTATGACGTGCAGCTGCGCGCCCTGCGTCAGGGTCCGCAGATCGTTGTCGGTACCCCGGGTCGTCTGCTGGACCACCTGAAGCGCGGCACCCTGGACCTCTCTAAACTGAGCGGTCTGGTACTGGATGAAGCAGATGAAATGCTGCGCATGGGCTTTATCGAAGACGTAGAAACCATTATGGCGCAGATCCCGGAAGGGCATCAGACCGCGCTGTTCTCCGCCACCATGCCGGAAGCGATCCGTCGCATTACCCGCCGCTTTATGAAAGAGCCGCAGGAAGTGCGTATTCAGTCCAGCGTGACCACTCGTCCGGACATCAGCCAGAGCTACTGGACTGCCTACGGTATGCGTAAAAACGAAGCGCTGGTGCGTTTCCTGGAAGCGGAAGATTTTGATGCGGCGATTATCTTCGTCCGTACCAAAAACGCGACCCTGGAAGTGGCTGAAGCGCTGGAGCGTAACGGCTACAACAGCGCGGCGCTGAACGGCGACATGAACCAGGCGCTGCGTGAGCAGACCCTGGAGCGTCTGAAAGACGGTCGTCTGGATATCCTGATTGCGACTGACGTGGCAGCCCGTGGTCTGGACGTTGAACGTATCAGCCTGGTGGTGAACTACGACATCCCGATGGATTCTGAATCCTACGTTCACCGTATCGGTCGTACCGGTCGTGCGGGCCGCGCGGGCCGCGCGTTGCTGTTCGTTGAGAACCGTGAACGTCGTCTGCTGCGCAACATCGAACGTACGATGAAGCTGACCATCCCGGAAGTGGAGCTGCCGAACGCAGAGCTGCTGAGCAAACGTCGTCTGGAAAAATTCGCCGCGAAAGTCCAGCAGCAGCTGGAAAGCAGCGATCTGGACCAGTACCGTGCGCTGCTGGCGAAAATCCAGCCGACGGCGGAAGGCGAAGAGCTGGACGTGGAAACGCTGGCTGCCGCGCTGCTGAAAATGGCCCAGGGCGAACGCTCGCTGATCGTGCCGCCGGATGCGCCGATGCGTCCGCGTCGTGAGTTCCGTGACCGTGACGATCGCTTCGAGCGTCGTGGCGACCGCAACGATCGCGCTCCGCGTGGCGATCGCGAAGATCGTCCGAAGCGTGAGCGTCGTGACGTAGGCGATATGGAACTGTATCGCATTGAAGTGGGTCGCGATGACGGTGTTGAAGTGCGTCATATCGTTGGCGCGATCGCTAATGAAGGCGATATCAGCAGCCGCTACATCGGTAACATCAAGCTGTTCGCTTCTCACTCCACCATCGAACTGCCGAAAGGGATGCCGGGCGAAGTGCTGCAGCACTTTACTCGTACCCGCATCCTGAACAAGCCGATGAACATGCAGCTGCTGGGCGATGCGCAGCCGCGCACCGAACGTCGTGGCGGTGGTGAACGTCGTGAAGGTGGTCGTAGCTTCGGCGGTGAGCGTCGTGAAGGCGGTCGTGGCTTCGGTGGCGAGCGTCGTGAAGGTGGTCGTGGTGATGGTCGTCGTTTCAGCGGCGAACGTCGTGAAGGCCGTGCGCCGCGTCGTGACGATGCATCCGCGCCGCGCCGCGATGACTCTGCCGGTCGCCGTCGCTTCGGTGGCGATGCATAATTAACGCAGCCCGCTAGCGTAAACTAAATAATACAGCCCCGATCGTCATGATTGGGGCTTTTTTTATTTCTTTTGTACTCGTGTACTGGTACAGTGCGTCACACCCATCGTGGGAAAGTATTTTTGACTGGAGATTTCGGTAAATGGCGACACTAACCACTACGGCAACCCGTCCGTCCCTGTTTGGCGGCGTGGTGATCATCGGCGGCACGATTATCGGCGCGGGTATGTTCTCGCTGCCGGTGGTGATGTCCGGCGCGTGGTTTTTCTGGTCGCTGGCGGCGCTGGTTTTCACCTGGTTCTGCATGCTGCACTCCGGTCTGATGATCCTCGAGGCCAACCTTAACTACCGGATCGGCTCCAGCTTCGACACCATTACCAAAGATCTGCTCGGCAAGGGCTGGAACCTGGTCAACGGCGTGTCGATCGCCTTTGTGCTGTATATCCTGACCTACGCCTATATTTCAGCCAGCGGCTCGATACTACATCATACGTTTAGCGAGATGTCGCTGAACGTGCCGGCGCGGGCGGCGGGTTTTGGCTTTGCGCTGCTGGTGGCATTTATCGTCTGGATGAGCACCAGGGCGGTGAGCCGCATGACGGCTATTGTGCTCGGCGCCAAGGTGATCACTTTCTTCCTGACCTTTGGCAGTCTGCTGGGGCACGTCGAGCCGACGACGCTGTTTAACGTTGCGGAAAAGAACGCCTCCTATGCGCCATATCTGCTAATGACGCTGCCGTTCTGCCTGGCCTCGTTTGGCTACCACGGCAATGTGCCGAGCCTGATGAAATACTACGGCAAAGATCCACGCACCATTATCCGCTGCTTAACCTACGGTACGCTGCTGGCGCTGGGTCTGTACGTGGTCTGGCTGCTGGTGACGATGGGCAATATCCCGCGTCCGCAGTTTATCGACATCGCGCAGAAGGGCGGCAACATTGATGTGCTGGTGCAGGCCCTGAGCGGGGTGCTGAACAGCCGGAGCCTGGATCTGCTGCTGGTGGTGTTCTCTAACTTTGCCGTCGCCAGCTCGTTCCTTGGCGTCACGCTGGGGCTGTTCGACTACCTGGCGGATCTGTTTGGCTTTGACGACAGCGCGCTGGGGCGCTTTAAAACTGCGCTGCTGACCTTTATTCCGCCGATGATGGGCGGGCTGGTGAAACCCGATGGCTTCCTCTACGCCATCGGCTATGCCGGCCTGGCGGCGACGATCTGGGCGGCGATTGTACCGGCGCTGCTGGCTCGCGCCTCGCGTAAACGCTTCGGCAGCCCACAGTTCCGCGTATGGGGCGGAACACCGATGATTGTGCTGATCCTACTGTTTGGCCTTGGCAATGCGGTTGTACACATTCTGTCGAGCGTTAATCTGCTGCCGGTTTACCAGTAATTTTAATCTACCTGAGCCAGAATTACCGATCTGGCTCAATATATATTCCCCAGCATTCTCTTATTATCAGGTAAGGTCATTTTAAATAAGGGGATGTTTATATGCCTGAGCAAGACATCACTTTGCGTAAACTGGAAATTTTCCTTGGATATATGGAAACCATGAATATTTCTAAGGCAGCAGAGAATATGAAAATATCTCCGGTCAGTGTACACCGCGCCATTCATTCTCTGGAAGATAATCTACGCTGTGCTCTGTTTACGCATAATGGCCGAAATTTACAACCATGTCCCGCGGCCTGGGTGATGCAAAAGCATGCCAAAGAAGTGATGGATGCCATGGAACGCTGTGTTTACATGACGCGAGAAGCTTCAGGATATCACTCTCCGGCATTACGCTTAGGTCTGCTCTATTCACTGGTGCTGAAAACGGCGCCGCAGATTGTTCAGGGGTTGAAAAATCGTCGCCCGGAACTTTCTATAGAATTTATTATGAATTCTAATAAGGTTTTATTAGAAGCTTTAAATGCAGGAAGTATTGATGCAGCATTAATTTCAACGCCCGATGAATATAATTCTCATTTATTTGAAACCTGGACGATATTTTCTGATTCCATTTATTTAGCGGTTCCCGTACAGGATGCGGATACTCTATCAGTACCCGTTGACCTCTCCCTGCTACAGAGTAAAAAGTTTATCGCCCTGAGTGAGGGGTTCGCCACCTGGAGAGGTTTCCAGCAAGCGTTTCGTATCGCTGGATTTGAACCTGACATTGCGCTTCGGGTGCATGATATTTTTTCGTTAATGAGCATGGTGAATGCCGGAGTGGGTTACACGCTTATTCCCGGGCGCATGCGTGGGCTTTTTCGTAGCGGTATACGCCTGTTGCCTTTGCAGGAGACCTTTCGTATGGAGCAGGAGATATCGCTTGTTTTTCCCCGTAGCCAGGAAAATCATCCAGGACTGCTATCTCTTCTCGCAGAATGCCGTATGTATGCCAGGCAGCTTATGCTGGAGAATAACGATGTAGAGAAAGCCCCATGATTTCCTGGGTAATCCGCTGATAAACCTGGGCTTCGCCGTACATGGCGACGGCGAGCCACCGGGGGGTGCTGACTAAGGCAATTTTCATGCGGATATGATCATCGCTGATAGTATTCGTTAACGCGTGGGTCAGCGCCTGGCGGCGGAGTGAGCATAAGGTGAAAATGGCCGATTCCTGCCTGGTGATGATTTGATTCTTCAACGCACAGCCGATGACGGAGCGCTGAAGTTTGTTTCGCAGTTCGTCAGGAGTGCCGCTGATAAACGCAAAGCCGATTCGGTGTTCGGGTTTATCGGCCAGTAGCTTTTGCCGAAAAATCTCCTCTTCCTCCTGCGTGCACAGTGAGGCCTGCATCGCAATTTGCCCGGGCTTCATACGTTGAAATGAATCCATAAGTCTCCCTGGCGCCTGTTGCATAAAACAACAGGCGCATGCGGTTAAAAGAACGGGGATAAAGAGAGATAGAGCGCAGAGGGTGCCAGCAGACAGCCCAGGCCGGTATAGAAGGTGGCTGTCATTGCGCCATAAGGGACAAGTTTCGGGTCAGTCGCCGCCAGCCCTGCCGCCACGCCGCTGGTGGAACCCATTAGCCCGCCGTAGACAATGGCTGCAGCGGGAGAGTTCAGTCCGGCGGGTTTGGCCACCAGCGGCGTAACAATCATGATGGCGATAGATTTAATCACTCCGGCAGCGATACTGAGCGCGATAACATCCGAGCTTGCGCCAAGCGCCGCGCCGGTAACCGGGCCGACAATAAAGGTCACTGCGCCGCCGCCGATAGTCGCCATGCTGACCGCATCGGTATAGCCGAAGGCCCAGGCAACAATCGCTCCCAGGTAGAAGGAGAGCACGGTAGAGACGACCAGCGCCAGCGCGCCCGCGAGGCCCGCTTTTTTCAGCTCCTCAAGCTTCACGCCAAAGGCGGTGGCGATAATGGCAAAATCACGGAACATGCCGCCGCCCATCAGCGCAATACCGCTAAAAAGCGTGATGTCGGAAAGCCCTTTTTTGCCGCCGGTGAGTTCGCCGCCTAGCCAGGCCAGCAGCAGACCCGCGGCAATGGCGATCGCCGAACTGTGAATTTTACCGCGAAAGACGTGGGTTGAAAGCCAGGCCGCAACCCAGCAGACAATACCAACCACCACAAAAGCGGTGACCAGGGCATTGCTGGTGAAGTTACTGGTAAGAATCTTTGTGAATTGTTCCATTCTTTATACTCTCCACCGGTTAGTCTGCTGAACGTGCCATCGTGCTTTTGTTGCCGATTTTGCTCAGTGGTTTAATCAGCAGAAAACCAATCACCACTGCGCCAAGGCCGGCAATAAGCGCCACCGGGCCTCCTTTGAGCGCGGCCACAACGTTCTGGTTCGCGGACATGGCGACAACAATAGGGATATACATCGCGTTCCAGAATCCAACCCCCTGTTCGGCAGGTTTAGACAACAGCCCCTTATCCGTCAGCTTCTGGGAAATAACGACTAAAAACAGCATGGCAAAGCCGACGCCGCCGATATTGGCGGAAATTCCAAGCAGCAAGCCCAAAAGATCGCCGACAATTAACCCGGCGAACATGCATAATCCCATTAACATCAATCCGTAAATAATCATGATGTTTCTCTTTCTATAACCACACTAAAAGCATAAGAGGCTACCCGAACCGGGAAATGACAATAAAGTAAGACAAGGGCTTTTAGCACAGTCTGTTTTTATGATGCGGACAGTCAACAGTCAATTTATACGTACACACCCTGCCTGTCATATCAGCGAAATGTTTATCGCTGATATGACTCAGGCATAATGGTTATATCACAAAGGAATGCCGCACTATTTATTTAGTATTAAAAACGTGACGGTCTACTCAGCGGCAATTTCAAATAAGACCATGCCTGGGTTTACGCGATCGCCTGCGTTCACCGCCAGTAACTTTAATACGCCAGCCTCCGGCGAGGCGACAGGCATTTTCATTTTCATGGCTTCCAGGATCACAACCGGCTGGCCTTTTTCAATTTTGTCGCCCACTGCAGCTTTAACTTCATCGACCACACCCGGTACTTTTGATTTAACTTCAGACATATTAATTTCCTTTAATATATTTCATTGAAAGATGTTTTATTAACCCGGCGACATCATGTCGCGTCATTAATTCGACATCGGTCTCACCTTTAGCCAGCAGGGTCAGACTCCCGCTAAACCATTCCTGGATATTGATAGAAAAACCGTTGGGTAAATTAATTTCCCCATCAATACGCACTGAATATTGCTGAGCAATATCAGTCAGAAATGAGTAACAATCGCTTAACGCCATTTCGTGCCAGGGCGTAATGCGGATATCTAAATCGGAGCGACTGTCCGTCCATAGCCAGGGCGTCGCCATCTCAAGCGCCACCGACCCCCACACGCCGAGCCCGGTTTCCGGCCCGCGCCAGGCCTGGCGCAGGGCGTTAAAGGCACGTGTCGCGCTGGTACGGCTGACGGCAGGCAGGGTGGCCGTTTGCTCCGGCGTTGACACGCGCGTGACGGCCTGTAATGAAGCCACCGTCGCCAGCCGTAAACGCTGCCCTTGCCAGCGCTGCGGAAAGCAAAATCCCAGGGAAATACTCACTTCATCACGAATGCCTCTGCGCACAATGCCGGGGAGATATCCGGAGAGCAGATAGTCCCGCGCCTCTTCCCGCCATGAGGCGGGGAGGGCGCTAAACGCGCCGTTCAACTGCCTCGCAATCAGCCGCAGCTCAGCGCTGTCCAGCCAGCACAGAGTATGGCGTTGCAAGGCACTCATCGCTGCTTGCTCCATGCCGGATCGTTTTTCGCCTGTTGCTGAAGATCTCGCTGCGCCGCCAGCAGGGCGTCAAACTGCGCGGTGGCCTGCGGACCGATAATATCGACCGGCGCGGTTTTTGCCGCTTCCTCCCCTGGAACCGTAACGGGGTAAAGGCGGATATGGGTGGCGCTGGCCTGGGTTTGTAACTGCGCGCTGACCCGGCAAACACGCCCCTTGATACGTAAAATCGTCCGTGCCGTCCGCTCGATAATTTCCCGGTGATTGGCGGTAGTCGCCATCACCACCATGTCATATTCCGGCGTGGTGCGCTGACGCTTCCAGGTCTGGATTTTGCCCTGCGCATTACACAGATGGCCGTTGGTCGCCACGGGAAAGCTGTCGCCGGTCGGCAGGCCGCCAACGATAACTTCCCGCCAGTCACCGCCCTGCGGCGCGGCGACCAGCGAAATATCTTCCCGCAGCGGAAGGCCGTCCAGGATCAGCCAGCCGAATTCCTGGCAACCGTAGACATCATGCAGTCCATAACCCAGCGAAGCACACAGCGGAACCAGCGCTTCATCAAGGGGCGTGCCTGCGGTAATCAGCGTCAGCGTTTTGGGTAAATACGCCTGCAGATTCATCTTTAGCGCCTGTTCGAGCGTGGCGCGTAAAAATGAGGACTCTCCCACCACCACATCCGGCTGCTGGCGACACAGGGCAATCAGCAGCGCGTCCCGGCAGGAGCGGGATAAAAAAGACCAGTGCAGACCGCTCTCGTCCAGCGCCTGACGCGTGAACACATTCACCAGCGGCGCGTAGGTCACCACCATATGCTGCCCTGCGGTTACGCCGCATTCCGCCAGCACACGCCTACCCGCCGCGATACGCAACGGCAGTTCGTTCTGCGTTACGCCGACGATGTTTTGAAATGCGCTGCTGCCGGTGGTAAAGGTAACCAGCGCCAGATTCAACGGCGTATGGATCTCCTCGATAACGTGAGCCGCCGTGGGGCCAGCGATGCCTTTATCGCTCAGCGTGCGGCGCGGCATCTCCGTCAGCGTGGGGATACCCTGCTGGGCGTCAACCAGCCATTCGAGTGTGGCGATGGGATCGTTCATAGCGCGAACTCCAGAATCAGGCCGGTTGATACCGCGCCGCGACCGCCCGATACTCCTCGCGCATCTGCGCCAGAATCACGTTGCGCATTTTTCTGCCGCCGCGCGCTTCGCCTGCGATCCCACGCCCCTGCGGACCTGTCGCCGTGACGCCAGCCGCCTGTTTCTGCTGGCGCACTTCTGCGATATGGCGAACGATCGTCCCTTTCATCTCCGGGATCGCCTGGATCAGCGCTTCCACCCCGCCCAGTTGCCAGAAGAACTCCGGCCCGGCCGCGAAGACCGGATTGGTTCGGGAAAGTTCGCTCAGACGCTCCACGTCCTGGCGGGTAATACGCGCGATACTGCTCAGCGGCATAACGTGGATCATGGTGCCAAATTCCGACGTCAGGCTCAGGATATGATCGGCCTGTAAACCGTGGCAGAGAAACGCGCCGCTAATGGCGCGACCGATAACCATCGCGATAATCGGGTGCCCGGCATGGCGCGCCTCAGCCAGCGCCAGCTGATAGGCACCGGTGGCTTTATTCATGCCGATGATCTCTTCCAGCTTGCCCGGCCCGTTGCCGGGAGTGTCGACGATCAGCACCAGCGGACGTTTCTCGCCGACGGGCTTGTCTTTATCCATCGCCAGCGTGCGATAGACCGCCAGCGCCATTTTGTAGCCCTCTTCCAGCCCGATAACCCCGGCGTAGACCACCGGAAAACGCGGGTTAAAGGTCATGGCGTCGTTAGCAATAACGGTGCAGACTTCACCGCTAATGCGGGCGCTGCCGATGACGGCCCCTGGTCCGTAATCCTCATAAGGCAGCTCGAGATCCGCCAGCGCGTTCTCTTCGAAGCTGTTTTCGTCAACAATCAAATCGATAGCGGCGCGGCCCTGGCCGAGTAAATTTTCCATTATGCTTCCTCCACCGGCAGGCGTTTAACGTTGCTCAGGAACGTGTCGAGATCCATATCCACCAGAGACTGGGGCGCGGTATTGCCCGCCATCGCCCAGACATCCCGCGCATCTGATGGCTCTGACTCGCTGATTTTTTGCGTGAGCGCCATCTGGGCGCGTACTTTTGCTTCGCTGCCGATGCGGCGCATGGCTTCAATCTGCGGCCAGGGCAGGTCGGCAATCAGCGCGGCCTGCTGGTGGAAGGCTGCCAGCGAGTCGGCAATCAGATAGTTGCAGTCGCCGACGATATACTTGTGCTTACCGCCGGTGGTGCGGAACACCAGCGCGCGGTCAGAAGCGTCGAACTCGCTGCGGCCCATCTCCTGTTCGATGACCTCAGGCCCGGTCAGCCCCAGGCGGCCCGATTCGCTCATCACGATGACGTCGGTAGCGGCAGCGACAAACCCCATCCCGCCAAAGCAGCCGATCTTGCTGCCAATCATTGCCACCACCGGTACGCGACCGCGCAGGGTTTGCAGCATGTCCATGCACTCGGCGTGGGCCAGCAGTCCGGCGTTAGCCTCATGCAGACGCACGCCGCCGGTTTCAAAGGAGATGAGGACGATCGGGCGGCGGGCAGGGTCGGTGGTCTGCGCCGCCAGTTCGTCCGCCAGCATCAGCGCGCCGACCATCTTGGCGCCGCCCACTTCACCCACTGCCCCCCCGATAAAGCGCCCCTCCTGGGAGATGACGATGGCCGGGTGCTGGCCCAACAGGCCGATACCGGTGACGATACCGTCGTCAAATTCAACCGCCTCATTGAGCACGGGCAGGTGCGGGCTGGTTCGTTTGGCCGCCGGGCCGATCAGTTCAGTAAAGGTGCCTTTATCCACCAGCGAACTGGCGCGAACCCGGGCGCTGGCTTCCAGAAAACGCAGATCATTCATGATGGGTTTCTCCCGGCATAGCCTGCTGTAACGCTTGCTGAATTCGTAAAGCCACTACCGCCGGCGTGGCGTTATTGTCATTGATGCTGACCTGCATGTTGCCCAGCGGTCCATTTTCCAGAAACCGTTTCAGCACAATCTCCCAGATATGATCGAAACCGGGCACCGGCGTGGATATAGTGACTTCAATACCGCCCGCCAGCGCTTTCGGCTCCAGCAGGACCTCCAGATCGCCAGAGCCTACCACGCCGCAGTGCACGGTTTGCGGCAGAGATGCTCTTTCGCGGGTGCCGCTGAAATGATGTGATATTTGATGTAGAGCCATGTCCTTTTCCCCTACCAGTTACGGAATCGAGCGGGCGGGTTATAGAGTCCGCCAGACCAGTCAACCAGATCGCGAATGCTTTTCGCCGCCAGCATCTGACGGTTGGCGCGGCGGCGATCAATGCCTAAATCTTCCGGCGTTTTGACAATGCCAGCCTCTCGCAGCTGTGCGGTCTGTGCCGGATCGGCGGCAAGGCCAATGCCGGTGTAGCCCGCCACGGCGCGAATGGCCGCCATGCGCTGTTCCAGCCCTTCGCAGCGGTGCAGATAGGCGATGCCCTCTTCGGTCAGTACGTGGGTGACGTCATCGGCGTACACCATGACCGGCGGCAGGGCGAGGTTGGCTTTTTCCGCCAGTTCCCAGGCGTCCAGCTTGTCGACGAAAGCGGGCTGGCGCTTCTCGCGGAAGGTTTCCTGCATCTGCACCACCAGACGTTTGCCGCGCGGCATATCGCCAATCAGCTGCTGTTGGGTGGCCTTGAACTCTTCGCCGCATTTCAGCCAGGATTGCGTTGCATGACGGCGGCCTTTGGCGTCGCAGCCCATATTCGGCGCGCCGCCAAAGCCTGAAACGCGGCTGGCGGTGGCGGTGCTGCTGTTTCCGTACTTATCGATCTGCAGCGTGCCGCCGATAAACATATCGAGAGCGTAGTGACCCGCAGCCTGGGCGAAGGCGCGGTTGGAGCGAAGCGTGCCGTCCTGGCCGATATAAAAGACGTCCGGGCGTTCGGCGACATATTTCTCCATGCCCAGTTCACCGCCGAAGCAGTGCACCGACTGGATCCAGCCGCTTTCGATCGCCGGGATCAGCGTCGGATGCGGGTTGAGTACCATATGGGTACAGACCTTGCCTTTCAGCCCCAGCTCCTCGCCGTAGGTGGGCAGCAGCAGCTCAATGGCAGCGGTGAAGAAGCCAATGCCGTGGTTAATGCGCTCAACGCCGTATTCGGCATAGATACCTTTCAGCGCCATCATTGCCATCAGCACATGGGTGTCGGTAATAAGCCCCGGATCGCGGGTAAAAAGCGGCTCGACGTAGAACGGGCGCGGCGCTTCAATCACCGCATTTACCCAGTCGCCGGGGATATCAACGCGCGGCACTTTATCGACAATCTTGTTGACCTGCGCGATCACAATCCCCTGGCGGAAATGGGTGGCTTCGGCAATAACAGGCGTATCTTCGGTGTTAAAGCCGGTGTAGAGATTGCCGTCTTTATCCGCTTCAAAGGCGGTGATTAGCGACACGCGCGGCGTGAGGTCGACAAAGTAGCGGCTGAACAGCTCCAGATAGGTGTGGATGGCCCCGAGCTTAATCTTACCGTCCTGGATCAGCTTCGCCAGACGGCCATCCTGCGGCCCGGCATAGGCGAAATCGAGTTTTTCAGCGATGCCCTTTTCAAACAAATCCAGATGGCTGGACAACGGTACGGATGACTGCACCATATGCAGGCCGGAGATCTTTTGCGGATCAAGCTGGCACAGGCATTCGGAGAGAAAATCCGCCTGTTTCTGGTTATTGCCCTCAATATTGACGCGATCGAAGCTTCGAATAACGGCTTCCAGCGCGGCGACAGTATCTTTGGCGTCGATAATTTTGCCGTCACGGAAATACGGGGCCAGCTGATTCAGGCGCTGTACCGTATCGTCCTTGAGTTGATGCCAGTTGTGCTCTTTTAGCATGGGTTGACTCCATTAATTCAGCAGGAATAGCGTGGAGATAAAGATCCCGGTGGCGATAGCCGAGACGATCAGACCGCTCACGCCCGCACCCATTGCCAGCGGCAGAATGATGGCGTAGGGGTTCTCATGGTTAACCTCTTTCTGCGCGATTTTTGCCGTCGTCGGCAGGCAGGAGACGCCCGCGATACCGATAGCCGGGTTATAATGCCCCTTCGAGATAAACCAGATAAACCAGCCGCCCAGCAGAGCGCCGACGGCGGAAATGGCCAGCGCGCCGATACCAAGGATCAGGATGATGGCCACTTTCGGGTCGAGAATCGTTTGCGCTTCGCACAGTGTGCCCAGCAGCAGGCCGAGAAACAGCGTTGCGGTATAGGTCAGCGTGGATTCCAGTAATTTCTGGAACGGTTCGATCTCCGCTTCTTTAATCGCGATCCCGAGGAAGAACGAGAGGATCAGCGGCGCGGCGACCGGCAGCAGCAGGCACAACAGCAGGCAGGCGCAGACGGTAAAGATGAATTTCGCTTTCTTCGATACGGTGGGGTATTCAATTTCAACTTCCATGCCACGGTATTTTTTCGGTACCAGCAGGCGCACCAGGTACGGATAACCGGCATAGGTCAGGCTCAGGTAGAGATAAGCGATAATGGCGATGGGGACGAACAGGTTCGGTGCGAGGATAAGGGAGGCAAAGAGCACCATCGGCCCATCTGCGCCGCCGATAGTGGCAATCGACGCGGCTTCGTTGGCAGGCAGGCCGAATACTTCAATACCCAGCAGCAGCGCGGCGAAGGTTCCCGCCTCGGCGAACAGGGCGACAACAATGCTGGCCCAGGGACGGAGCAGAATAAAGCTGATGTCGCTCATTGCGCCAATGCCGAAGAAAACGATACAGGCGATGAGGCCATTGCTAAAGGTGAAGTTATAGACCGGCTGCAGAAAGTTTACCTGCATCAGGTTTACCAGCTCGTTAGGCTCGCTGACCATCGGGTCGAGAATTAAGGTCCCGGTTTGTCCCCCCGCCAGAAACAGTACCCCGGCGTTAACCGCGATCATACCGAGGCCCATCGGCACCATAATTAACGGTTCAAGCTTACGGCGGAATCCCATCCAGGCCAATATAAAGCCGAGAACAATGAGCAGAAAACGTGCAATGGCTATTTTCGGATCTTCTATAAAAAAAGTGCCAATGCCCGAAAAGAGCTTAACAAAGATATCCATAACTATATTCCTGATGGCAAAGGTAAAGTTCGTAAATTAATCGTCGGTGATATTTAATTTATTCATCATCTTGTTGACGCCAACAATGATGCCGACAACCGCAAATGAAATTACAATCGTTAAGCCATACGTTAATAAAGTATAAAAATAGATGTTCATATTCTTCCTTATGTCATATCTCCTTGCGGCTGGCGGCAAAGAAAATACATCGCCAGACACAGCGCTAATAAATCGGCCGAACCGCCAGGGCTGACCCACCTATCCAGGCACCATGAATTAAAATCAGCCAGTTCCTGCTCGATCGCAGGGTTAAACATTCCGCCCTGCGTCATCAGACGCCGGGCATATTGCTTCATTTCCGCCAGCGCCTGCTGGCCGCCGCGAAACAGCACGGTTGTGTCATCGCAATGGGCCATTAGGGTGAGCAGCGTATGAATTAGCGCTTCCCGCCAGGCCAGCCCGTTGTCCAGCGCCTGATGCAGCGCGGGTAAGCCAATCTGGCAAACCAGTGGGAAGCCTTGCTCTGCCTCGCCGCGCACGCCGGTAATGCCGAATCCGACATACAATTTCTCACCGTGGGTTTGCGCCGGGCGTTCGGTCAGGACGGAGAAATCCCGACGGCAGAGATCGCGGCAGAGTTCAGCGACGCACTGGCTTAAGGCGTGATAAGAGAGGGTTTTCCCGCGCCCGGAAAGCCATCCTGCCGCTGTCGCCAGAACCGCGCCGGAAAAAAGAATGCCGCGCTGAGTATTAACCTGCTGTGTTGCCCGCAACAGCGTATTTTCATATTGAATGCCAATGGCACGTATTGTTGTAAAGAGTTCCCCTGGTGAGCCCTGATGATTTTCCCCGGCATGGGCGCAGGCGCTAAAACAGGGGGCAATAGCCGATGTGCTGGTAATAAATAACCAGATATCCATATCTTTATGCGCCCCTTGTGAATGGGGTGTAACAAGGCCGGGTTTAGGCCAGGCGGAGACCTCCATTAACAGCGCTTTTAATAAGCACTCGCCGATCCACATAGCACGGGCAGTTGGTTGGCTCATGGGTATTCTCTTTTACCAGATTCAGGGTTGAAAAATAAAACAGAGGAAAATTAACACCGTTGAATGAGGGGGACAATTACGCCAGAGGTAATGTAATTACGCTCAACGTAATAAGACGGGGGTTATGCGAAAATATGAATGAAGACGATCACAAAATGGTTTAGCGGGCGAAAAGAAATGCGGCAAAAATGCCGCATAGCTCACTATCCCAACAATTCCTCTTTCACCTGCATCGCTAAATCGAAAGAATGCAGCCGCGCCTGGTGGTCGAAGATCTGGCCATTGACCATGATTTCGTCCGCCTCGGTTTCCCGCATAATCGACTCTAAGCCGTGGCGGACTTTAGTTTTATCACCCACCAGCGACATGCGCAGCGCCTGCTGCACGCCATACTGCTCGGACGCTGACCACAGCTGATGCATATTTTCCACCGGCGGCGGCAGCTGTCCGGTTTCGCCGCGACGCAGCTTCACAAACGCCTGCTGCATGGAAGTGAAGAGAAACTCCGCATCGCGGTTGCTGTCGGCGGCGATGATATTGATGCACACCATGGCATACGGTTTTTCCAGCCGCGCGGAGGGCGTAAAGTTGCTGCGATACAGGTGCAGGGCCTGGAACAGCATATCCGGCGCGAAGTGCGAGGCGAACGCGAACGGCAAACCGAGCTGCGCCGCCAGCTGGGCGCTGTAGAGGCTTGAACCCAGCAGCCACACCGGAATGCGCTCCCCGTAGCCGGGAACCGGGCGCACTTGCGGGTTCGGATCGCGGGCGTCAAACCAGTCCACCAGTTCCGCCACGTCGCGCGGGAAGTTATCGACATCGCCGCTCATATGGCGACGCAGGGCGCGCATGGTGGGCTGATCGCTGCCCGGCGCGCGGCCAAGGCCGAGGTCGATACGCCCGGGATAGAGGGTGTTCAGGGTGCCGAACTGCTCGGCGATCACCAGCGGCGAATGGTTGGGCAACATCACGCCACCGGAACCCAGATGCAGGGTAGTGGTATTGGCGGCGAGATAGCCAATCAGCACCGAGGTCGCTGCGCTGGCAATGCCGACCATATTGTGGTGCTCCGCCAGCCAGTAGCGGTGATAACCGCGCGATTCGGCCAGCCGGGCGAGATCCAGAGAGTGGGTAAAGGCTTCTTTGGCAGAAGATCCTTGCGGGATCGGCGCCAGATCGAGCACCGAGAACGGAACAGGTTTGTCAGTCATAAAGGCTCACTTTGCTACAGCATCGTCATCAGATTGAAGGTCTTCTTCCAGCCTGGCGCATCCAGGACGCGCCAGCCAGAAAAGCTGCATCTTTAATAATGCATTAAAATCTGAGCACTGCTGTTAACAAAGTGAGCGGTTTATCAGGCCTGCAGCGCCAGCCCGGGCAGCCGTTTCCAGTAGCCGTTGCAATCGCTGTTGCCGGTGAGCGCCAACGGTGCAGCGCCGTTTTCATTGGCGCGGAAGGCGTCGAGCATGGCGAAGGTCTCGTTGCCCATCGGCGACAGGCGTACCATATCCACCAGGCCGTGCATGGACGTCAGCTCATTGCCCAGGTTGTAGACATAGCCGCTCATGGTCTGGATACCGTTGAGCACGAACACCTGCTGGTTCTCCTGGGACAGCATGCTGCGTCCGGTTGGGTATTTGATGCAGCAGGTCTCGCACTCATCCTTTGGCCTATCTTCCGAGCGGGCGGTAAAGCAGCGGGCGGAATAAGCCAGCGGCAGATGGCCGTAGCTCAGCACTTCGACTTCAAACTGATTGCGAATGCCCAGCTCTTCGCACTGGGTCAGTAAATTAGCCAGCCAGTCGCGGGAAAGCTCCACCGGCATGCACCAGCGCACCATGCCCTGTTTTAACAGCAGGCGCAGGGTAACGGCGTTGTAGCAGTTCAGCGCATGCCCGGCGACGAACGGCAGCTTGCGTTCGGCGCAGAGGTTAACCACGCCCAAATCGCTGGCCTCAATCAGGAACTCCCCGTTATCGACATAGCGCTTCAGCTCGCCCAGTTCGGAGGAGGCCTGCACCAGCGCGAGGGTAGACAGCACCACCTGTTTGCCGCTGCTCGCCAGCGCTTTCGCCATCTCAATCCAGTCGCCGACTTTGGTAGCGCGGCGTTTGCTGCACACCGCTTCGCCGAGATAAATGGTGTCGGCGCTGCAGTTGGCTGCCTGCTGGTAAAAATTTTCCAGCGTCTCTTTTGGCCAGTAGTAAAGCACTGGCCCTAATGAATATTTCATGTTTCTCACTGCCATTTACGGTGGTAGGCGCCAAGGGTGGTTTGTGTCCCTTCGGACATGGAGCCAAGGGTTTCCATCCATGCGGATTGCGGCACGAAATTCTGTGGATCGGCTTTGCAGCGATCGATCGCCTGGCGCCAGACTTTCGCTACCTGGGTGACGTAGGCCGGGCTGCGCTGACGGCCTTCGATTTTCACTGAGGCGATATTGGCGGCCATCAACTCCGGCAACAGTTCCAGGGTATTGAGGCTGGTGGGCTCCTCCAGCGCGTGATAGCGCTCGCCATCGACCAGGTAGCGGCCTTTACACAAGGTCGGATAACCGGCGTTTTCCCCATCCTGATAGCGGTCAATCAGCACTTCATTGAGGCGCGATTCCAGCCCCTGTGGGGTTTGCTGCCAGCGCACGAAGCGGGCAGGCGAGCAGGCGCCGACGGTGTTGGGCGATTCGCCGGTCAGGTAGGAAGAGAGATAGCAGCGGCCTTCCGCCATGATGCACAGGCTGCCGAAGGCAAAGACTTCCAGCGGCACCGGCGTGGCGCGAGCCAACTGTTTCACCTGGTGAATAGATAACACCCGCGGCAGTACGACGCGCGCCACGTCGAAGTTGCGATGATAGAAGCGAATGGCCTCTTCATTGGTGGCGGAAGCCTGTACCGACACATGGCGTTCTATATGCGGATAGCGCTCCGCGGCGTACTCCAGCATGGCGATATCGGCCAGAATGAGCGCATCGGCGCCCAGCTGAGCCGCCATATCCACCGCGCGCTGCCAGCGGGCGTAGCCGTCGGGGTGGGCGAAGGTGTTGATGGCGATATGCAGCTTACGACGGTGCTGATGCACAAAGCTGACGGCTTCCTGCAGTTTCTTTTCGGTGAAATTAAGGCCGGCAAAGTGGCGGGCGTTGGTGTCATCTTTCAGCCCGATATAGACGGCATCGGCGCCGTTTTCGATGGCCGCCTTAAGCGCCGGAAGGTTACCGGCTGGGCAGAGCAGCTCCATAATTTTTCCTGAAAAATGCGGCCCGTCAGGGACGCTGAATGGTTAACGAGCAGGGATTTTAGTTAACCTTCTGGTGACAATTTTTGATTTGAGGCAGTTAAAAGTGTATTGGCGGCGCCAATAACGGGCTGCCGTCATCGCGTTTTTGTTGATTTACGCCGCTATGTTGTTTATGTGATATGGCACAATAGCGGCACAATTGCATTCATGGAGTAAAGCTTGTGTTGGATAAACTGCGTTCCCGGCTGGTCCACTTTGGCCCGTCTTTAATGAGCGTGCCGGTTAAGCTGGCGCCTTTTGCCCTCAAGCGCCAGGTGCTGGAGCAGGTGCTTAGCTGGCAGTTTCGCCAGGCGCTGGCGGAGGGAGAGCTGGAGTTTCTCGAGGGGCGCTGGTTAAGTATTCATGTGCGTGACATCGGTCTGCTGTGGTATACCTCGGTAGTCGATGGTCGCCTGGTGGTCAGCCAGCAGGCGGAAGCCGACGTCAGCTTCAGCGCCGACGCCAGCGATCTGTTAATGATCGCCGCGCGCAAGCAGGATCCGGATACGCTATTCTTCCAGCGTCGTCTGGTTATTGAAGGCGATACGGAGCTGGGGCTGTATGTAAAAAATTTGATGGACGCCATTGAGCTCGAGCAGATGCCCAAAGCGCTGCGCGTGATGTTGCTGCAACTGGCGGATTTTGTCGAAGCTGGACTGAAGAGCCCGCAGAAACCTGAACAGACATCGGTAGGTGAGGCATGCTGATTCGAGTGGAAATTGGGATTGATGCACCGGGAATCGACGCGCTGCTGCGTCGTACCTTCGGCCGCGATGCCGAAGCGCAGCTGGTGCACGATCTGCGTGAAGATGGACTGATCACGCTGGGGGTAGTGGCGACGGATGATGAAGGCCAGGTGATCGGCTACGTTGCCTTCAGCCCGGTTGCGGTGGAAGGTGAAGAGCTACAATGGGTCGGCCTGGCGCCGCTGGCGGTGGATGAACGCTACCGTGGACAGGGCATTGGCCGGCAGCTGGTCTATGAAGGGCTGGATTCGCTGAATGAGTTTGGCTATGCCGCGGTGGTGACGCTGGGCGACCCGGAGTTATACCGTCGCTTTGGTTTTGAACCGGCCGCGCGCTTCGATCTCCGCTGCCGCTGGCCGGACAGCGCGGAGGCGTTCCAGGTGCACCGCCTGGCGGATGACGCCCTCGAAGGTGTCCACGGCCAGGTCGAATACAGCGACCACTTTAATCGTTTTTGAGCCTTGCCAGCAGGGTTTCGACGGTATCCTCTCCGGCAACGAGGCGCTCTTTTTCGCGCTTCGTTAGCTGCTTAATGCGGTATTCCAGCCGCAAAGCAAGTGAGTGTTCACCAACTTCATGGCTAAAGGCCAGCTGCAGGTCGCCTTTGCCGCGCAACGCCTTCGCGCCTTTCCCTGCCTGATGCTGGCGAAAGCGGCGCGGCACATCGGTGGTGATGCCGGTATAGAGGCGATTATCCGCGGTTCGAATGAGATACAGAAACCAGCACACGGTTATAAAGTCACTATGGTAAGGTGTAGGCACCATAGCATAATGGAGAAGAAAGATGGATACGCTTGCCGCCATTGGCCGCTGGCTGAGTAAACAGCACGTCGTCACCTGGTGCGTCTCCCGCGACGACGAGCTGTGGTGTGCGAACGCCTTTTACGTCTATGACCCGGATAGCGTGGCCTTTTATCTGCTCAGCGATGAGCACACCCGCCACGGCCAGATGACCGGCGAGCGGGCGAAGGTGGCCGGCACGGTCAACGGCCAGCCAAAAACCGTGGCCCTGATCCGCGGCGTGCAGTTCCAGGGCGAGATCCGCCGACTGCGCGGCGACGAAGAGGCGCGTATGCGTCAGCGCTACGTCAAGCGCTTCCCGGTGGCCCGCATGCTGTCGGCGCCGGTTTGGGAGATTCGTCCGGACGAAATCAAGTTTACCGACAACACGCTGGGGTTCGGGAAAAAGCTACACTGGCGGCGCGATGCCGGCGCCGAGCAGGCGTAGCGCTTCGCGATTGAAGGCCGGCAGATCGTCCGGCGTTCTGCTGGTGACCAGCTGTTCGTTATCGACCACCACCTCCTGGTCGTAAAACTCGCCCCCGGCGTTTTTCACATCCACCACGATCGGTTTTACCGCCGTGAGCTTACGCCCGCGGATCACATCGGCGCTGATCAGCAGCTGCGGGCCGTGGCAGATGGCGAAGACCGGCTTCCCGCCGTTGACAAAATCGCGGGTAAAGGTGACAAAGCGTTCATCCCCGCGCAGCTGGTCAGGGGAATAGCCCCCGGGCAGCAACAAGGCATCAAATTCACCCGGTGTGACGTCATCAATGGCCCGATCGATGGCGACCTCTGCTTCTCCCTGTTTACCCTTCACCGTCTTGCCAGCCTGCTTTTCGATGGTCACGACCTGATGCCCGGCGAGCTTAAACGCCTCGGCGGGAGAGGTAAATTCAGAATCTTCAAAGTCGTCGGTAATGAGCACGGCTATCTTTTTACTCATGTTTCCTCCGCTATCTGGATGGTCAATGAGGTAATTCCATGATGATGGTGGATACTTACCTTGTAAGGTATTAAGCCTGGAACATGAGCCCGAAAGTGCAAGGCGGAGAATTCTGTAAAGGAGAATCAATGAGTCAGGTATTATTGACCGGCGCGACCGGGTTAGTTGGCGGTCACTTACTTCGGCTGCTGCAGAATGAGCCGAGCATCAGCGCCATCGCCGCCCCGACGCGTCGCCCACTGGCGCCGGCGGAAGGGGTTTTTAATCCGCACGATCCGCAGCTGACTGATGCCCTGGCGCAGGTGGTTGACCCGGTGGATATCGTTTTCTGCTGTCTGGGAACGACGCGCCGGGAGGCCGGGAGCAAAGAGGCCTTTGTCCATGCTGACTACACGCTGGTGGTTGATACGGCGCTGACCGGCAAACGGCTGGGTGCGCAACATATGCTGGTGGTTAGCGCGATGGGCGCCAACGCCCACTCACCGTTTTTCTACAATCGGGTGAAGGGGGAAATGGAGGCGGCGCTGATCGAGCAGGGTTGGCCGCGGCTGACCATTGCCCGGCCGTCGATGCTCTCAGGCGAGCGGGAAAAAAAGCGGGCCAATGAGACCTTCCTCGAACCGCTGTTCCGACTCTTACCGGGGAACTGGAAATCCATTGCGGCCCGCGACGTGGCGATTGCCCTGCTGGCGGAGGCGCTGTCGTCTACTCACGAAGGGGTGCAAATTCTCTCATCGTCCGAGCTGCGGGAGCGTGCCGCGCGGCAGGCGGAATAGCGGTTTGCAAACGCAGGCTTCCGGCGTAGTATTCACGGCTTCAATTCATATCCACATTTCTTGCTGGGGAATGCTATGGCTGGTCAGTCTTCATCTCAGGCGGCGTCACCATTTCAATGGTGGAAGCCCGCGCTTTTCTTTCTCGTCGTGATTGTCGGCCTGTGGTTCGTCAAATGGCAGCCATACTACGGGAAAGCCTTCACCGCTGCGGAAACCCACAGTATCGGTAAATCCATTCTCGCCCAGGCCGACGCTAACCCGCTGAAGGCGGCGTGGGACTACGCGGTGGTTTACTTCCTTGCCGTCTGGAAAGCGGCGGTGCTCGGCGTGCTGCTCGGGTCGCTGATCCAGGTGCTGATCCCGCGCGACTGGCTGCTGCGCACCTTGGGACAATCGCGTTTTCAGGGGACGCTGCTGGGGACGATTTTCTCGCTGCCAGGTATGATGTGCACCTGCTGCGCCGCGCCGGTCGCGGCCGGGATGCGCAAACAGCAGGTGTCGATGGGCGGGGCGCTGGCGTTCTGGATGGGCAACCCGCTGCTCAACCCGGCGACGTTGGTGTTTATGGGCTTCGTGCTGGGCTGGCAGTTTGCGCTGGTTCGCCTGGTGGCGGGCCTGGCGACGGTGTTGATTGTCGCGACGCTGGTGCAGAAATGGGTAAAAGAGGCGGCGACGCAGCCTGCCGTGGTGCCTGAAGCGCAAGCGAAAGCGGCCCAGGGCGGCTTCTTTAGCCGCTGGCTGCGGGCGCTGTGGACGTTGTTCTGGAACACCATCCCGGTTTATATCCTCGCGGTACTGGTGCTGGGGGCGGCGCGCGTCTGGCTGTTCCCGCACGCCGATGGCGTGGTGGATAATACCTTGTTCTGGGTCATCGCGATGGCGATTGCCGGCTGTCTGTTTGTGATCCCTACCGCGGCGGAAATTCCGATTGTCCAGACGATGATGCTGGCGGGGATGGGCGTTGCGCCGGCGCTGGCGCTGCTGATTACGTTGCCGGCAGTGAGCGTGCCATCGTTGATTATGCTGCGCAAAGCCTTTCCGGCCAAAGCGCTGTGGCTGACTGGCGGGTTGGTGGCGCTGTGCGGGGCGATTGTCGGTGCGCTGGCGCTGGTGTAGTTTGCCGTAAACGTACGGATAGCCGGATGGGGTGTCGGGCGGCGGCTACGCCTTACCCGGCACACAACGGACAGGGGGCGGTGGCCCGGCTAAGCGTAGCGCCAGCCGGGAAATTGCAGCTTTATTTAATGTAGGTAAAGGCGGTGGTCACCCGGGACACGCCGCTCACCCGGCTGGCGATATCCGCCGCCGCGCGGCCTTCACGGTCGGTCACCAGTCCCATCAGGAAGACTTCGCTGTTTTCCGTGGTCACCTTCACGTTCGATGATTTGACCTGATCGGTGCTCAGCAGCTGCGAACGCACCTTGGTGGTAATCCAGGTATCAGAAGAGGCGGTGCCTAAACCAATCGGCTGGCCCTGGCGCACTTCGTTAAACACTTCCGTGGTTCCTTCCACACCCATGGCGATTTGCTTGGCGCGGGCAGAGAGATCCGGCGTCGGCGACTGACCGGTCAGCAGGACTTTGCCCTGATAAGCGGTAACGTTGATGCGGGCCTGTTTTTTAATCTGTTCATCTTTCGACAAGGCGCTATTGACGCGCAGTTCAAGGGTGCTGTCATCGACCTGGGTTCCCACCGTACGCGGGTCCGTTGCGGCTTTAGTGCCGACTGCTGCCGTTCCGACTACCGCGGCGGCAACGCAGCCCTGCAGCAGTAGTGCTGAAAGCAGGATGGCGAGGGGCGAGAGAGCCTTCATGTGTTCTCCTTAATCGTCCTGGTGTGGAAAAAGAGTGTTATCTATCAAATCGCACAGACAGTTGACGGTCAGCATATGCATCTCCTGGATACGCGCGCTGCGGTGTGAGGGGATGCGGATTTCGACATCCTGCTGACCTAACAGGCCCGCCAGCTCACCGCCGTCATAGCCGGTTAACGCGACGATAGTCATATCGCGGGTCACGGCGGCTTCCACCGCCTTGACGATGTCCCGGCTGTTACCGCGCGTGGAGATTGCCAGCAGCACATCGCCAGCGTGTCCCAGGGCGCGCACCTGCTTGGCGTAAATCTCGTCATGCAGGCGATCGTTAGCGATGGCAGTTAAGACCACATTATCGGTGTTTAGTGCAATGGCGGGTAAACCAGGGCGTTCCGTTTCAAAACGATTAATCATGCTGGCAGCAAAATGCTGTGCGTTGGCGGCGGAAGTGCCATTACCACAACAGAGGATTTTGTTGCCGTTGAGCAGGGACTGCACGAGCGTCATCGCCGCCCGGGAGATGGCGTCCGGGAGTGCTTCTGCTGCGGCAATTTGGGTTTGAATGCTTTCGGTAAAGCAGGCTTTGATTCTGTCGAGCACGGGATCCCTTACTTCTGGTATTACGCTATTCGCCAAAGGCGTTTTTTAGCCATTGGATGTCGTTTCCGGTGAAGGCTACCACATCGAAACGGCAATCCACAGTCTCAAAGCTCCCATTCTGTCGGCAGAGCCACAAACGGGCGGCTTTAAGCAGGCGTTGCTGTTTTTGCGGGGTGACGCTGGCCGCCGCGTCACCGTACAGAGCGCTGCGGCGGTAGCGCACCTCGACAAAGACGGTGACGGCGCCGTCGCGCATAATGAGGTCAATTTCGCCGCCACGCTCGCGAGCATTGGCGGCAATAAAACGCAGGCCCTGGCTTTCCAGCCAGCGGCGAGCACGGTTTTCCCATGCATCGCCGGTCTGTTTGCTTAGCTGGCCGGGACGATTTGTCCCTGCTGGTATTTGAGCCATGACAGTTTCCTGGTAATCACGCAGTCCTGAGTCGCCGTCAGATCGCCGGTATTCCCGTTCAGCTCGAAGCCCGGCGTCTGGCGCATTTGCGTGAAGTGGTTTGCCAGCGACCAGGCGTCAGCGCCCATCGCATACAGACGCGCCAGCGAGTAGTCATTGCGCACCGCAGACAGCGCCTGCTGCATCAACGCCGGGTTGCTGCCAGCCAGCATCGGGATTTCGCTATACTGCAGGCCTTCCATCTCCAGACGGAAATCCGGACCTGCGGTTCCCTGTGCGCTGCGCGAGCTGGCGTACAGGGTGACATTGCTCTGGCTGCCGTTGCGCATCGCGATCATGGGTTTGATATAGCCAATCTGTTCCGGGGTGGCGAGGATATAGGCCGCGTCGACGCTGCCGCCGCTGCTAACCGGCATTTCATCCGCCGTGCCGAGGACGCTGTTCTGCGCTGATGGCAGGGTGGAGACCGGGGTGCCGCTCAGCGCAATGCCCCCTCCGCCGTTAACGCCGGCGCGCAGCTCCGCCGTGGAGCCAAAACGCTGCTGCAGGACGCTGGCGCCGCCCAGCTTCAGCCACTCGTCGGCAAACGCGTTGACCACACGATCGCCCAGCGCGCCGCGCGGAACCAGCAGCAACGGCGTCTGTTTGCCCTGTTGATGGATGTGTCGGGCGGCGTCACGCGCTTCGTCTTCCGGTGACAGCGCGAAATAGCAGATATTAGCGCGGCCTTCGACCTTCTCCGGCTGGTTGAGCGCCAGCACGTTGAGCGGCGTATTGCTCTTGAGAACATCTTCGACATTCTCTTTTAGCAGCGGCCCGACGACCAGGGTGGCGCCGTCCTGCTGAGCCTGGGCAAGGAGCTGGCCGATCGGCTGGCTGGTGGTATCGTAAATTTTCAGTTCCGCAGAGGGATTGGCGGCGGTGGCGACCACTGGCTGCGGCTGTGCGGCCGGGGCGGTGACCGGCTGGGTGACCGGGGACGCGGTGGTCTGCGGCGTGGTGGTCGCTTCCGGCGCCTGAGCCGCCGGCTCCGCCGCTGGCGTTGCCTGAGTTTGCGCCGGGGCCTGCACCGGTTCGGCGCGACTTCCGGCAGCCGTCAGATCGCTAATTTCCGCCTGCGACGGGCTTACCACGTCATCGTTACCGGACGTGTTCGCCGCCTGAGCGACCTGAGCGGGAATCGCGCTGCCCGTCACCGACGGCGCGCCGTTTTTGGCGGCTTCGAAGCCCTGCTGGATGGTGCGGCCGAAGATCGAGGCCTGGCCGTTCAGCGGCAGGAAAAGCGCAATCTTGTTGATGGAGGCGGGCTTATAGTTTTGCATGTTCACCAGCGCCGTTGGCAGCATTTTGGCGCCAGGGTTTTGCGGGTAGCGCGTCTGCCAGTCTTTGACGCCGGCTTTCAGCAGCGTGGGATCGTTGCGGTTGTCAAACCACATCCGCTGCAGATCCAGCCAGCCCTGGAGGGTGTTTTCATCGGCATTGATCACCAGCGCATTGGCCTGATCCTGGGTCATCGCAGTCAGCGCTTGCCAGGTCGCGTCAATATTTTGCTGGCGCTGTTTGGCATCGCTCAGCAGCGGCTGCTGGGCGATTAAGGCGCGCAGCAGAGTCACCGAGGGTTTGCCCTGGCTGGCATCGATTTGCGCCTGCCAGTAGCGCGCCTGCTGAGGCTGCTCCAGGCTTGCCGGGTCAAGCTTAGCCAGCAGAGTACGGGCACCCTGATAGTCGTTCTGCGCCAGCTTCACTTCTATCGACAGCAGTGACTGTTCACGGGCCTGGGTGCTGTCCAGGTTTGACGGCAGCTGGTTAAACAGGTCGATGGCCTGCTGCTGCTTTCCTTCCTGCAGCAGTGCACGAATGGCGAGTAATTGCCAGTTGGTCTTGCTATCATTCGTGCTTTGCTGCATCTGCTGCAAGTAGAAACTGGAGTTGGCCTGCGACGTACCCTGCATAAACGCCGTGCTTTGATCCTGCGTGTGGGTGCCGCAGCCAGCAAAAAGAAGAGTCGCCAGCAATACGGGCAGACAGCGCGCGGGCTTAGAACGAAGAAATGTTGACGGTACCATAAGTGTCCAGTGATATTTTTTTGGCTCAATGCTCAATATTAAATCGGCAATACGGACGAGACAATGAAACAACACGAATCAGCGGATAATTCTCAGGGGCAGCTCTATATTGTGCCCACTCCGATAGGAAATCTGTCTGATATCACGCAGCGCGCACTGGAAGTGTTGCAAGCCGTTGATTTAATTGCTGCGGAGGATACCCGCCACACCGGTTTGCTGCTGCAACATTTTGCGATTAACGCCCGTTTATTTGCGCTTCACGACCATAACGAGCAGCAAAAGGCGGAAACACTTCTCGCTAAACTGAAAGAAGGGCAAAACATCGCGCTGGTCTCCGATGCGGGCACGCCGCTGATTAACGACCCAGGCTATCATCTGGTGCGTACCTGCCGCGAAGCCAATATCCGCGTCGTGCCGCTGCCGGGTCCTTGTGCGGCTATCGCCGCCCTGAGCGCCGCTGGCCTGCCTTCCGACCGTTTCTGTTATGAAGGCTTCCTGCCGGCGAAATCGAAAGGCCGTCGCGATACCCTGAAAGCGCTGGAAGAAGAGCCGCGCACCCTTATCTTCTATGAGTCGACCCACCGGCTGGTGGAGAGTCTGGAAGATATCTGCGCGGTACTGGGAGAATCTCGCTATGTGGTGCTGGCCCGCGAGCTGACCAAAACCTGGGAATCGATCCACGGCGCGCCGATTGGCGAGCTGGTGGAGTGGGTCAAGGAAGACGAAAACCGTCGCAAAGGCGAGATGGTGCTGATCGTCGAAGGCTTTAAGGCGCAGGAAGAGGCGCTGCCGGCGGCCGCGCTGCGTACCCTGGCGCTGCTGCAGGCGGAACTGCCGCTGAAGAAAGCCGCCGCGCTGGCCGCGGAAATCCACGGCGTGAAGAAAAATGCGTTGTATAAGTATGCCCTGGAGCAGCAGGGGGAGTGATCCTGTAAAACCAGTGAAAGCCTGGCAAGCCGCCCTTCAGATAGTGAAGGGCGGCTTGAGCGTCATCCGACATGTCGGAAGAAATGTCGGAAGAAATGTTGGATGAAAAGTGCAGCCCCGCCTTCCTTGCCGCACAGCATTCCTAGCCAACAAGCCCGGATAAATCCGGGCTAAAAATGGTTAAAGCCTTACGCTCTCGATCAGGTCACCGGCGCCGGGTTGAATACCGCCAGTTGGTTATGCAAGCCCCACTGATCGGAGAAGGTTTTCTTGCGTCCGCTGGCGACGTCGAGAATAAATTCGAACAGCTTCAGCCCCACCTCCTCAATCGTCTCTTCGCCGGTGGCGATGGTGCCGGCGTTAATGTCCATTAAGTCATACCAGCGGTTAGCCAGCTCGGTGCGAGTCGCCATTTTTATCACCGGTACCGCCATCAGTCCGTAAGGCGTGCCGCGGCCGGTGGTGAACACCTGCACCGTGATGCCAGAGGCCACCTGCTGGGTGCCGCAGACAAAATCGCTGGCGGGGGTGGCGGCGTAAATCAGGCCACGTTTGGTCGGGCGCTGCCCGGGGGAAAGCACCTCAACGATGGCGCTTTTTCCTGATTTGGCAATCGACCCCAGCGCTTTTTCCACCACGTTGGCCAGGCCGCCTTTCTTGTTACCGGGTGAGGGGTTGGCGCTGCGGTCGGTTTTGCCCATATCGAGATAGTTATCGTACCAGGCCATCTCTTCCAGCAGGCGTTTACCCACCTCTTCGTTGATCGCCCGCGGCGTCAGCAGATGGATAGCGTCGCGGACTTCGGTCACCTCTGAGAACATCACCGTCGCGCCGCAGCGCACCAGCAGATCGGAAGCGTAACCCACCGCCGGGTTGGCGGTCACGCCGGAGAAAGCGTCGCTGCCGCCGCACTGCATACCCACCACCAGTTCAGAAGCCGGGCAGGTTTCCCGCTGACGCTGGTTGAGTTTCGCCAGATGGCGCTCGGCGACCTGCAGAATGTCATCGACCATCGATTTAAAGCCCACGTGCTTTTCATCCTGCAGGCTGACGATACTGGCGCTGTCCACCGGGATGCTTTTGACATCTTCCGTCCCCTGCAGCAGCCGCTCGGGCTGCAGCTTTTCACAGCCAAGGCCAATGACCATCACTTCGCCGCCGAAGTTCGGGTTAAGGGCGATATTGTGGATGGTGCGTATCGGCACCACCGCCGCTGGCGCATTAATCGCTACGCCGCAGCCATAGAGGTGATTCAGACCCACCACGCCGTCGACGTTGGGATATTTCGGCAGCAGGTCGCGTTCAATGAGTTTCACCACGTAATCGACCACGCCCGCAACGCAGTGCACGCTGGTGGTGATACCCAGCAGATTTTTGGTGCCCACGCTGCCGTCGGCATTGCGGTAGCCTTCGAAGGTATAGCCTTCCAGCGGCGGCAGCGGGGCCGGCACTTTGGTGGCCAGCGGCAGGGTGTTCAACGGCGGGGCGGTGGGCAACGCCACTAACGACTCGTCAATCCAGCTTCCTTTGGGGATGTCGCGCATTGCCAAGCCAATGACTTCTCCGTAACGGATAATTTCACCGTGGGCAGGGATATCCACCAGGGCGACTTTATGACCCTGTGGAATGTGCTCGATGAGCGTCAGGCCGTCCGGGAAACGCGTTCCGGCGGTTAATCCCCGATCGTTGACAATAATCGCCACATTATCTGTCGGGTCAACTTTTATATAAAACGCGGTAGGCGATTGTTGTCGAATTGAAATGTCAGCCATTGTCCAGTTATCTCCAAACAGGTGCTAAAAATATCATTAAATGGTAATTCTGGCGCTGTTAAGCAGAATAATGAAATAAAGAATGTCAGGTGTGTCGGCGTGAAGATGTGATCTGAATCACTCCTTGTCGCCATGGACGCGCGCGGAGGGTGGGGAATCGTAAGAAGTGTGGATTAGCGCCCATAGCTTAAGGCGATTGCCCAACGAAGGCTTTAAAAAATGTGTTTATATTGTGTTTATGCATAGTGTCTGGCGAGTGGGAGCTGACTATACTGAGTCGTGTTTTTGTGACGTCCGATATGCGCATGGTTTGCCTTTTAATCGCGGGTTAATAATTTAGCAGTCACCTAACGAATATTAAAAGATGGTTAATTTGCGATGGGCTTACATTTTCCGGACTCAAGGGCAGGAAATAAAAAAGGACACCCATTCGCTGGTTTATTCTGCGGATAATATTTGGGGTCAGGCGATACGCTTTTCCAGCCTAATGGGGGTCTCTCGCCGGGCTGGTGATATAACGAATGAATTGCAGAAGTTAGCAACGATTAACGCAAGGTAAAAATCATGGATAACGCAATTTTCCCGAACAAATTTAAGGCCGCGCTGGCGGCTCATCAGGTGCAGATTGGCTGCTGGTGCGCGCTGGCCAATCCGATCAGCACCGAGGTGTTGGGTCTGGCGGGTTTCGACTGGCTGGTACTGGACGCGGAACATGCGCCGAACGACGTCACCACGCTTATCCCACAGCTTATGGCGCTGAAAGGCAGCTCCAGCGCTCAGGTGGTGCGCGTGCCGACCAACGAGCCCATCATCATTAAGCGCATGCTGGATATCGGCTTCTATAACTTCCTGGTGCCATTTGTCGAGACAGCGGAACAGGCGGCGCAGGCGGTGGCTTCTACTCGCTACCCGCCGGAAGGGATCCGCGGAGTCTCCGTTTCCCATCGCGGCAATATGTTCGGCACCGTGCCGGACTACTTCGCCCAGTCCAATAAAAACATTTCCATTCTGGTACAGATTGAGAGCCAGACCGGGGTGGACAACGTCGAGGCGATTGCCGCGACCGAAGGTGTCGACGGCCTGTTCGTCGGCCCGAGCGACCTGGCCGCCGCGTTAGGTCATCTGGGCAATGCCGCCCATCCTGAGGTGCAGCGCGCCATCCAGCATATCTTCGCCTGCGCGAAGAAGCACGGTAAGCCAAGCGGCATTCTGGCGCCGGTAGAGGCCGATGCGCGGCGCTACCTGGAGTGGGGCGCCACTTTTGTCGCCGTCGGCAGCGATCTGGGGGTCTTCCGTTCCGCAACCCAGAAACTTGCTGATGCCTTTAAAAAATAATCACCAGGATGAAGAGAGAGAACAATATGACAATCAAAGTGGGTTTTATCGGTCTTGGCATTATGGGCAAGCCGATGAGCAAAAATTTGCTGAAGGCGGGTTACTCGCTGGTGGTGTCTGACCGTAATCCGGAAGCGATTGCCGACGTGATCGCCGCGGGCGCAGAGACCGCGGCCACGCCGAAGGCGATTGCCGAGCAGTGCGATGTGATCATCACCATGCTGCCGAACTCGCCGCATGTCAAAGAGGTGGCGCTGGGGGAAAACGGCATTATTGAAGGCGCGAAACCGGGCACCGTGGTGATCGACATGAGCTCTATTGCGCCGCTGGCCAGCCGGGAAATTAGCGAAGCGCTGAAGGCCAAAGGTATTGATATGCTGGACGCGCCGGTAAGCGGCGGCGAACCAAAAGCGATCGACGGCACCCTGTCGGTGATGGTCGGCGGCGACAAGGCGATCTTCGACAAATATTACGATCTGATGAAAGCGATGGCCGGCTCCGTGGTGCATACCGGCGACATTGGCGCGGGCAATGTGACCAAACTGGCCAATCAGGTGATCGTCGCCCTGAACATCGCTGCCATGTCCGAAGCGCTGACCCTGGCCACCAAAGCCGGCGTCAATCCGGATCTGGTTTATCAGGCGATCCGCGGCGGTCTGGCGGGGAGTACCGTGCTGGATGCCAAAGCGCCGATGGTGATGGATCGTAACTTCAAGCCGGGCTTCCGGATCGATCTGCATATTAAAGATCTGGCCAATGCGCTGGATACCTCCCATGGCGTGGGCGCTCAGCTGCCGCTGACAGCGGCGGTAATGGAGATGATGCAGGCGCTGCGTGCGGACGGTCTGGGCACCGCTGACCATAGCGCGCTGGCATGCTACTACGAAAAGCTGGCGAAAGTGGAAGTGACTCGCTAACAAGAAGAGCCCCTGCGCGGCCTGGTGCAACAGTGCCAGACTGCCACGGGGGGGGCGAGCATGGACGCGGTATTGATGCCGTATTCCGCGTGTTAACCTCAGTTGCGACGCAGGAAACGGCGTTTCGCGCGCGTTGGACAATATTTATCATGCATCGCGCAATATCGCCGCCACCTTGCTGGTCGGGATGACGACAGAGGGATGACAACGGGCGGTAAACCCACTATACTGCGCGCCGAAGCTGACCAGACAGTCGCCGCTTCGTCGTCGTCCTCCTTCGGGGGGAGACGGGCGGAGGGGAGGAAAGTCCGGGCTCCATAGGGCAAGGTGCCAGGTAACGCCTGGGGGGTGTCACAGCCCACGACCAGTGCAACAGAGAGCAAACCGCCGATGGCCCGCGCAAGCGGGATCAGGTAAGGGTGAAAGGGTGCGGTAAGAGCGCACCGCGCGGCTGGTAACAGTCCGTGGCACGGTAAACTCCACCCGGAGCAAGGCCAAATAGGGGTTCATAAGGTACGGCCCGTACTGAACCCGGGTAGGCTGCTTGAGCCAGTGAGCGATTGCTGGCCTAGATGAATGACTGTCCACGACAGAACCCGGCTTATCGGTCAGTTTCACTCCTTAGAAAACCCCGCTTCGGCGGGGTTTTTGCTATCTGAATACCGGACGCAGAATGAATGACTGTCCACGACGCTATACCAAAAGCACGCGGCTTACCGGTCAGTTTCACCTCTTTATGTCAAAACCCCGCTCCGGCGGGGTTTTTGCTATCTGAATCCGTGACGCGAATGAATGACTGTCCACGACGCTATACCAAAAACGCGCGGCGTAGCGGTCAGCTAGCGTTATTTAACCACCTTAGGATTCTGTAGCGTCGGTATCCTGGTATCTTGCACCTGATGAACCTGGCCGATAATCGTGGCGATGCTGCCGTTGCTTAAAGACTCGACGTCTGCGCTGTTATGCGATCCAAAATTAAAGGTCAGACGTTTATCCGTTTTATTCTGCTCATCGCGCATGGTCACGGTAAAATAGTAGCTGCCGGCGATGCCGCTCATTCTGCGAATGTCGACAATCACGCCGCGCACCTTAACCCATTTACCCAGATAATCGCTGCTGGCCTTCGCCGGATTGAGAGTAAACGGCTGCAGAAACTGCGCGACGGAATACGTTTGCATCGAAGCGACGGCGTCATCTCCCGGCTGAAATAATTTATCGCCTGCGGAATAAAAGGCTTTAGAGGCCAGGCCGCAGCCGCTTAATAACGATATGAAAAATACCAACGGTAATACACGGAAGCGTAATAACATACCTATCTCCTTATTTATTTTTTTTAATGATATTCCTGATTCACTGGATAACGTGATGTGCGCTGATTAAATTAAAGAAAAAGTCACCACTGTCAACTATTTGATCTGCTTCTTTAATTGAAGGTGATGAGTTAATGTTGTTGTATGGATTGTACGAATTAACATAGTGACCTCATTCATGTAATCAATGTGTTTGGTGTTTTTATTCTTATCACGAATTAAAATAATCTTTAGGTATTATTTTTTACAATTATTCACTCCCGGCTGTAAAATAATAAACCGCTATTTCTGGCAATTTCACATCAGGATAAGACAATGAAATTAATAACCCGTATTGCGTTCGCCACCCTTCTGACCAGCGGTTTCTCTCTGACGGCACAGGCCGCGGACGTGCAGGCGGCGCCAGCGCCAGCGCAGGATCCTATTGTCCAGCACTTAAAACTCACCAGCGATCAGGTGGCGAAAATTAAAAGCCTGCATCAGCAGCTGGAAAATAATGTGCAGCAGATTTCACAGCAAGACATTAAAGATGGCGCGCTGATTAACGTGATTGATTCCGGTAAATGGAATGAGAAAGCGGTGAAGGATCAGCTGGCGGCTTTCAGTAAAATTGATCAACAGGTACGTTATTATCGCGTGAAGTACTATTTTGATGTGAATCAGGTACTGACACCCGAGCAGCGTACCCAGGTGAAAAAAGATCTTGCCGACGCGCTGAGTGAATAATGCCATCGGCCCCTTTCGGGGCCGATATAAGTGGGAAGTCATCAAGGATAGCCGAATAATCCATACTGCAGGTTCAGGCGAGACTTTCTTCATCCCGCAGGCGAATCTCCGCCTCGGCAACAATGGCTTCCAGTTCGCTAAGCATCTCATCATAACCAAAGCTGACGACGCCGACGGTTTCCGGCGGCGTCGGGGCTAGCGGCGTCGGAGACGCCTTTTTTCTGTTTTTCTTCTTACTCACTGACAGACTCCATCACTTCCGTTGTTACACCGGTAAATCTATCAGCAAAGCGCGCAGCGGCGTATCGGCGACGAGGGTAATGTTAGCTTCGTCACGAATAAATGCTCCATCACCACAGGTGAGAGCCTGTTTTGGTTGTTCCTGCGCGACGGCATGGACCGTGCCGTGGATCGACTGCAGGTAGGCGCGTGGCCCATGCAATTGCACGTTGATCTGCTCACCTTTTTCCAGCGCGATATGATAGACC
This sequence comes from Klebsiella sp. GB_Kp047, assembly GCF_040065235.1. Taxonomy (NCBI): domain Bacteria; kingdom Pseudomonadati; phylum Pseudomonadota; class Gammaproteobacteria; order Enterobacterales; family Enterobacteriaceae; genus Klebsiella; species Klebsiella sp. GB_Kp047. The sequence goes on from NZ_JBEAJG010000028.1 coordinate 136,625, forward strand.
CAGGCTTGCTGGCGAAGCTGGAGGCTATTATTCCCCCCATCCGGTGAGGCCAGCAGCTGTAGCGGCGCGTTGGCGACCTCGATTTTCTGCTGCAACGGGTTTTCCCGCTGCGGGCAGGCATCGAGCCACAGCTGCATCCGCGTTAACGACTGCTCTTTGCTCAGATTATGCTCGCTATAGCTCACGCCAGGCTGGGTGGCGATCAGCAGTGCTTCACCGGCTTTGGCCTGCACGTGGTTGCCGTCGCTGTCGCGATACTCCGCTTCGCCTTCCAGAATCAGGTTCAGGATATCGACTTTTGGGTACGTTCTGGCCTGGAAGGAAGCGCCTGGCGCCAGCACTTCCTGATTGAGAACGCGTAAGGACGCGAAGCCCAGTAATTTCGGGTCGAAGTAGTGGCCAAAGGAGAAGGTGTAGCGGGCCTGCAGCCAGCCGAAGTCTGCTTGTCCGCATTGTTTGGCTGTTCGGGTAGTAATCATGTTCTTGACCTCTCTTTACACTAAATCAATGGTAAAGGTATGGACGCTGTATTGTTAGCCAGATATTCTGCCCGGTATGTTCAAATTTCCTGAATGAGAAAGCGATGGCCAAAGAGAGAGCATTAACGCTGGAAGCGTTACGCGTGATGGATGCGATCGACCGTCGCGGGAGCTTCGCTGCCGCGGCTGATGAGCTGGGACGCGTGCCTTCCGCCCTGAGCTACACCATGCAAAAACTGGAGGAGGAGCTGGACGTGGTGCTGTTTGACCGCTCAGGTCATCGCACAAAGTTCACCAATGTCGGACGGATGCTGCTGGAGCGCGGGCGTGTGCTGCTCGAGGCGGCGGACAAGCTCACCACCGACGCCGAAGCCCTGTCACGCGGCTGGGAAACTCACCTGACGATCGTCACTGAAGCGCTGGTGCCCACGCCGGATCTGTTTCCGCTGATTGAGAAACTGGCGACCAAGTCCAACACTCAGCTGTCGATTATCACCGAGGTGCTGGCCGGCGCCTGGGAGCGGCTGGAGCAGGGGCGGGCGGATATCGTTGTCGCGCCGGATATGCATTTTCGTTCCTCCTCGGAGATTAACTCGCGCAAACTCTATTCGGTGCTCAGCGTGTACGTCGCGGCGCCGGACCACCCGATCCACCAGGAGCCTGAACCGCTCTCTGAGGTCACCCGCGTGAAATACCGTGGCGTCGCGGTGGCGGATACCGCGCGCGAGCGGCCCGTTCTCACCGTTCAACTGCTGGATAAACAGCCGCGCTTAACGGTGAGCACCATTGAAGATAAGCGCCAGGCGCTGCTGGCCGGGTTAGGCGTGGCGACCATGCCCTATCCGCTGGTGGAGAAGGATATTGCCGAAGGACGCTTGCGGGTGGTCAGTCCGGAATATACCAATGAAATTGACATTATCATGGCCTGGCGACGGGACAGCATGGGCGAAGCGAAGTCCTGGTGCCTGCGCGAGATCCCTAAGCTTTTTGCCGGCAGATAGTCGAGGACGCTCCTCCCGCTAGCGGGAGGAGCAGGAAGATTTAGTATGAAAAGGGTTTTGGATCGGGCCCGAATCGGTTGTTGCCTTCCGTTCCGCGCTGGCAGTTAAAGATCAGAATCACCAGCCAGCCGATGACCGGGATCAACAGCAGCAGCAGCCACCATGCCGAGCGGTCGGTGTCGTGCAGACGCCGAAACTGCACCGCCCACCACGGTAAAAAGACCAGTATGCCATAGATGGTCGTCAGAATGCCTTCGCCGCCCGCCCGCTGCCAGCCCAGCATTTTATCGATGATGCTCAATACGCCGGTCAGGATGAGGTTGACCAGAATAAACATCCAGTACTCTTTGCGCCGCGCACGGCCGCCAAATCCTATATAGTTTTTTAATACCTTGAGATACCAGTCCATTTCTACGCCTCAATTAACCGTCAATCACTTGTTTTTTAAGCGATCGCAATAAGAATAGACGTGAATGAATGGTGGGTAAATATCTGTTTTCTGAATTATTGGGCGCCATCACTGGCGCCCGACGGATCAACGGAAGCGCTGGTCGCGACCGTGTGGTTCGCTGAGATCCTGCTGCGGCCCAATGGAGATGATGCCGGTAGGGTTAATGGTTTTATGGCTGCGGTAATAGTGGTGACGAATATGCGGAAGACTCACCGTCTCCGCGATACCCTGCATCTGGTAGATGTCGCGCAGGAAACCGTAGAGATTGAGATAATCGCTGATGCGTCGTTTGTCGCATTTAAAATGGGTCACATACACCGGGTCGAAGCGTACCAGCGTCGTCCACAGGCGAATATCCGCTTCCGTCAGCTGATTGCCCGTCAGGTAACGATGCTGACCGAGGATCTGCTCCAGCCGCTCCAGTGAGGTAAACACCGCATCCACCGCTTCGTCGTAAGCCTGCTGACTGGTGGCAAAGCCGGCTTTATACACGCCGTTATTGACGTTGTCGTAGATCCAGCCGTTCAGCTCATCAATTTGTTCCCGCAGCGCCGGCGGGTAGTAATCCCCGGCTCTGGCGCCCAGGCCATCGAAGGCGGTATTAAACATACGGATGATTTCTGCCGACTCATTGCTGACGATGGTCTGCTGTTTTTTATCCCAGAGTACCGGGACGGTGACGCGGCCGGTGTAGTGCGGGTCGGCGTGCAGATACAGCTGATAGAGAAAATCGTGCTGATAAAGGGTGTCACCGGTGGCTTCCGGGAAGCTGTCGTCAAAGGTCCAGCCGTTTTCCAGCATCAGCGGATGGACCACGGAGACAGGAAGAAAGGGCTCCAGTCCTTTCAGCTTACGCATAATTAACGTGCGATGCGCCCACGGGCAGGCGAGAGAGACGTACAGATGATAGCGATCTTTTTCCGCCGCAAATCCCCCTTCGCCACTCGGGCCGGCCGCGCCATCGGCGGTGAGCCAGTTACGGAAGGCGGAAACGGAACGCTTAAAACGCCCACCGGTGGATTTTGTGTCATACCAGGTATCCTGCCAGACGCCGTCGACTAATTGTCCCATCTTTGTTCCTCCTTCTGACTTCAGATAGCAAAAGCGAGGAGTGGTCTCCTCGCTTTTTTCATTCAGTATAGTGCGCTTACCATTTCTTATTCAGTACACGGTCGATGCTGAATGCGCCCGGTCCGGTAATGGCCAGCAGCAGGTAACCGCCAGCGATGGTCAGGTTTTTCATGAACATCAGAGAGTTCACGCCTTCCGCAAAGTTGCTGTGGAACAGGAACGCGGTCAACAGGGTAAAGCCTGCGGTGAACAGCGCGGTGGTCCGGGTCAGGAAACCGAACAGAATCGCCAGTCCGCCGCCGAATTCAAGGAGGATGGTCAGCGGCAGCAGCGCACCCGGTACGCCCATGGCTTCCATATACTGCTGGGTTCCCGCATAACCGGTGATTTTGCCCCATCCTGCAGTGATAAACAGAATCGGCATCAGAATGCGCGCTACCAGTACACCAACATCTTCTAATTTTTTCATTTCTTACTCCAGAAAACCCAAAGGGCGGCGGTTTTGCTTTTTAGCGCAATCCCGCGTAGTTACGCGGTGTTGCTGTCGATGGAGAGGATAGTAGCGAGGCGGAGAGGGAATTGTTAGCAAGGAAAACTGTAGATCTAGTTCAAAGTTTCTGAGTAATCGGCAAAAGGGGGGCGAAAGATTCCTGAACGCGATAGATCACTACCGCTCCTGGTATAGGCCTGGCCAGGCGGATAAGAGGACTGGCTGACCGCGGATGGCGGCCAGGAGGCAAGCTGTTACGAACGGCGTTGCGTATCGGGCGGGGAAGTGGCAGAGCGGGGCGCCGGGAAAAGCGCCCGCGCTCCGGGCGGCTAGCGGAGTGTCGACTGGCGCAGGATCCCGCGGACCAGCCGCCAGGTACTCCATAAACCCAGTCCGCGTTTGGTCCAGCGCATTAAAAAATGCGGGTGCCGTACGGACCACACGGCCATCAGACCGCTGCCTACCATCAGCCACGAACGTAAACTGAGCAGCGTATGCCAGCCTCGGTCTAAGGGCGCAGTCGCATCCAGCCAGTGGCGGCGACAGGCGCTCAGCTCCAGCCGTTGCTGCTGGATCTGGCGCAGCAGCTGCGCCTTTTGCCGTTCACGCTCCTGTCGGCCATTCATGGTTTATCTTCCTCCAGAAGGGCACGGTCGTTCTCCAGCTCTCTTCGCGTCAGGCGCAGCAGCGTGGAGCGTCGCGCCTTACGTAAGGTAAGGATTCCGACAATCGCGGCGGCGAGTAGCAGCACGACGGTGGTGGCGATCATGACGTGCAGGCGGTACTGAGCGTCAACGGCCCAGATAACCAGCACCAGCAGACTCATGAGGCCAAACGCGGCAAACAGCAGCGTCAGTCCGGTCATGATCAGCAACTGGAAGAGGTTGGCTTTCTCCTCCTCCAGCTCCACGACGACCAGGCGCAGCCGTGTTTCCACCATTTCGACCAGCAGCGTAACGATACGCTGGCCAATGGAGAAGACGCGCTGACCCGGCCCCTGCGTGTGTTGTGTATTCGCCATAATCAGCGACGCGACAGCAGGACACCCAGCACCAGCCCGACGGCGGCGCCAATCCCGACCCCAGTCCACGGATTTTCGCGAACATAATCATCCGCTCGCGCGGCGGTCTCACGAGTTTGACGCAGAATCGCTTCGCTGGTCTCACCCAGGCGGGCGCGGCTCTCTTTCAGCGCGCTCTCCGCTTTACTGCGCAGTTTACCCATCTCTTCTTTCGACTTGTCCGCCGAGGAATTCAGTACTTCCTCCAGGGTGTCCGCCAGCGTTTTCAGTTCTGCACGAAGGTCGTCAGTCACATTCTCTTTAGCCATGTCGTTCTCCTGTAGCGTGGTCCGTATTGCGAAAGTTAATGGTGATTAGTAATCCCGAGACTCCAGCGTTTTCAACTCCTGTTGCGCTTCATTGAGTTTATGCTGGCGTTTGTTGATTTTGTCCGCATCGCCTTTCTTCCGGGCTTCCTGCAGATCGCGCTGACGTTCAGCGATCTCTTCCCGCTGTTTGGCAATTTTTTGCTGATGATCGGCTTTGAGTTTACTGTCGCTGCAGTTCTCCCGTACCTGACGTAGCGCGGTATTTAGCCCATCAATGCGACTTTGATTGTGATGCTTTTCGGCATAGCTGATCTCTCGTTGAATATCCTGCTCTTTTTCCTGGCAGGGAGAGGCGGCTATGGCGCTGGCGCTAAGTGAAGACAGGGCCAGAAGCAGAGCGATGCGGTGTTTCATGGATAGTACCTTCCATTGTCTTAGGGTATACCCGGAGGATAAACCCGTTCCCGTTGGTAAACGTGAATGCGTTGATTCACGCAGGTTTAAGCATAGTAACAAATGCGGGAAACCACCAGACTGCGTTGAAAACGCAGTCTGACGGCCGTTTACCCGAGCCGATGCGGCGCGTCGCGCAGGCGGGATAACCAGGCGGTGGGCGAGTTATCGTCCTCCAGCAAGGCGATAATATAACCATGTGGCAGAGCGCGACCGAGAACCTCTTTCGCCGCCGCGCCCTGGGCGGTGGAATCAAACTTAATTAGCAGGCCATCCTTTTGCGGCGTAATGCTCTTGAAGCGGATACCGTTAGCGTCGAGGTGATGCCAGACGGAGAAACCATCCGGCATACTGACGCCCTGGCCAACCGGACGGATCGCCAGCGTGGCCTCCTGCTGCTGCACCGCCAGCCAGAGCCAGAACAGCGCGCAGAGCAAAAGAGAGCCACCCAGCAGCCAGCTGAGCTGGCGCAGGGAAGGGCGTTTCATGACCATCATCAGCCCCGGCTTCTGTATTTTTTCTTCCACAGCACCACCAGCGAGCCGATCAGTCCGAAGACCAACAGCGCAACCGGCAGGAGCATCAGGCAGGACATCAGCTGATCTTCATACTTAAGGAATACCGGGGTTTTGCCCAGCAGATAGCCCAGCGAGGTCAGGATGAGCACCCACAGCAGGCCGCTCATCCAGTTAAAGAACTGAAAGCGGGCGTTATTGAGACCGGAAAGCCCGGCGATGGTCGGAAGCAGCGTGCGCACAAAGGCGATGAAGCGGCCGATCAGCAGCGCAGAGAGGCCATGCTTATGAAACAGGTGATGCGCGCGCTGATGATAGTGGGAGGGCAGATGCGACAGCCAGTTTTGCACGATCCGTGTGTTGCCTAGCCAGCGCCCCTGGATGTAGCTCAGCCAGCAGCCGAGGCTGGCGGCGGCGGTGAGCAGCAGCAACGTTTCCGGAAAGCCCATCGCCCCTTTGGCGATCAGCACGCCCACGAGCACAAGCAGGCTGTCCCCCGGCAAAAACGCGGCAGGCAGTAACCCGTTCTCAAGGAACAAAATCATAAACAAGACAAAATACAGCATGCCAATCATGGAGGGATTCGCGAGCGTTTCGTAATCCTGAGCCCACAAGGCATTCAATAACTGGGTTAATAGTTCCATTCACGATTCCTGGTACATCGGTTAACGGCACGTCTGAGCGCGTGGCATGTAGGGCGACAAGATTTTTATGAGATTATGGTCGCTGCTTCGGCGCTCTGAACGCTTCCCTGTATAAAACTGAAGTAAGTCAATACCTACTCCCAGAACGGCAAAATGCATCTAATTGTAACAAATCGCCTGACTTTCCGTCAGAGAAATTGCAAGGTGTTGCTCGTTGATTTTGCTGATTGCGGCGATGTGAGGCGAGAGGATTTACACAGGCTGACACTATATATGTTTTGCTTACCTCAGCCTGCCTGGGGAACAGGCGCGCAGGGGCCGCGCGCCGGGAGGATAAAGGCTTATTTCGCGCCGTTGGCCGCCGTATCGAGATGAACCACCGGGTTTTCGGCAAATAAGTAGCGATCGGCATTAAATTCAAAGTCGTCGCTGGTTTCGTTAAACAGCATTTGCTTGGTATTTTCCAGATGCTGCCACATCGCCAGTTTGGCGGCGTTCGGATCTTTTCGCAGTAGAGCCTTCAGGATCTGATCGTGGTCGTCGCACCAGTTATCGACGGTGCGCAGGTCGATATGCTCATGCAGCTTTTTCCAGTACGGGTTATGCACGCGCTGGGTCCACATTTTTTCCACGATCGCCGCCAGGGCGCTATTCTGCGTGGCCAGCGCCACCTGGACGTGAAACTGCAGATCCCACTCGGAGTCGCGGAAACACTTCTCGTTGCGCGCTTTCTCCTGAATCTCCATCAGCTTCATGATGTCCTGCTTGGTCACCTGAGTGGCCGCGAATTCGGCGATATTGCTTTCAATAAGCTGCCGCGCCTGCAGCAGCTCAAAGGGGCCATAGTTGGCGAACTCAAGGCTTTCATCGGCCACTTGCTGGTATTTCGGATGGTTAGAGATGACGTGAATGCCCGACCCTTTGCGGACTTCGACATACCCTTCCACTTCCAGCATGATAATGGCTTCACGAACCACGGTGCGGCTAACGTTTTTTTCATCGGCGATAAAGCGCTCGGCGGGCAGCTTATCCCCTACAAGGTAGACACCTTGTTCGATGCGCGTCTTCAGCTCAGCGGCAAGCTGCTGATAAAGACGACGTGGTTCAATGATTTCCATATTCGCTCCCGCAAGATGGCGACAATATTCGATTTGTTATACCACTTTTACGCGATTTCCACCACTGGCAGGGATGAAAAAGCCGCCTGAGAAGGCGGCTTGGCAGGCGATCACCTCAGCATCAGCGTCTCTAACTCTGGGTGGCCGGTTTGCGGCTGCTAAGCGGCGGCGTGTCATCGTCAGCCGGTTTGTTTTTCAGCACCGTCCAGATGACCAGCGCGCCCAGCAGGTCAAAGACCGCCAGTACGGCAAACAGCGGGCTGAAGCCGATGGTGTCTGCCAGCGCGCCGACGACCAGGGCGAACATGGTGCTCGCCAGCCAGGCGGCCATCCCGGTCAGACCGTTGGCGGTAGCGACTTCGTTACGGCCAAAGACGTCGGAAGAGAGGGTAATCAACGCCCCGGACAGCGCCTGGTGAGCGAACCCGCCGATGCACAGCAGGGCAATCGCCACGTACGGGCTGGTGAACAGGCCGATCATCCCCGGGCCAATCATCAGCAGGGCGCCCATGGTGACCACCATTTTACGCGACACGATCAGATTGACGCCGAACCAGCGCTGGAACAGCGGCGGCAGGTATCCACCGACGATGCAGCCGAGGTCGGCGAACAGCATCGGCATCCAGGCGAACATGGCGATCTCTTTCAGGTTAAAGCCGTAAACCTTAAACATGAACAGCGGGATCCAGGCGTTAAAGGTACCCCAGGCCGGCTCGGCGAGAAAACGCGGCAGGGCGATACCCCAGAACTGACGGTTGCGCAGGATCTGCCACGGCGACATTTTCTTCGCGTTATTGGTCTGGTGTTGAGACTCCTGGCCGCCAATGATGTAGTCGCGTTCTTCGTCAGATAATTTCTTCTGATCGCGCGGGTGTTTGTAGAAGATCAGCCAGGCGATGGCCCAGGCGAAGCTCAGCACCCCGGAGATAATGAACGCCATCTGCCAGCTGTGCATGACAATCGCCCACACCACCAGCGGCGGCGCGATCATGGCGCCGATAGAGGAACCCACGTTGAAGTAGCCCACCGCGATAGAGCGCTCTTTCGCCGGGAACCATTCGGAGCTGGCTTTCAGCCCGGCGGGGATCATCGCTGCTTCCGCCGCGCCCACCGCGCCGCGGGCCAGCGCCAGGCCACCCCAGCTGCCGGCGAGGGCGGTCGAGCCACAGAATATCGCCCAGGCGATAGCGAAGAAGGCATAGCCGACTTTAGTCCCCAGAATATCAAGGACATAGCCTGCGACAGGCTGCATGACGGTATAGGCAGCGGAATAGGCTGCAATGATATAGGAGTACTGTTGGGTCGAGATGTGTAACTCTTCCATCAGCGTCGGCGCGGCCGCCGCCACGGTGTTACGGGTCAGGTAGCCCAGCACGGTGCCCAGCGTCACCAGTGCGATCATGTACCAACGTAACCCTTTAATTTTACGCATGTAAACCTCATCGTCTGTAATTTCTCCGCACCAGGTGCGGCCTCTCCTGACGGCGATACGCGGTCGGGAAAGCGAAACGGAGGGTTCAGGAGGGCGGTCCCCTCTGGCCCGAACCTTACCATCAGTTGTTATGTAAAAAGTCGGTATCCATTCCGTATAAGCCGATGCCATCAACACCGGTAAAGCATTCCGTCGGTTTATATGTTGCGACGGCAGAAAGATAACTTGTCATACAACTTTAAAAGTTGAGTGCTGTCACAAAAGTGGGAAAGTTAGTGTGGTCTTTATGACTGGCGAGGAAAGCCAGATACGGCGCGCCCTGGCGAGACGTTTGCCGTGGAGAGGCGGTTTTTTTTATCAGCGTTTATTGATCTAACTCACGAAAAACAGTTCGGTCTGTGGAAATTGGTGTGATAACTTTGTCAGCATTGTAGTCAATCATCTGAAAGGCTCCTGTTCCGGAGCGAAGAGGACACACGAATGACACCGTTTATGACCGAAGATTTTCTACTCGATAGCGAATTTGCCCGCCGCCTGTACCACGATTACGCGAAAGATCAGCCTATTTTCGACTACCATTGCCACCTTCCGCCGCAGCAGGTTGCCGAAAATTATCGTTTCAAAAATCTGTATGACATCTGGCTGAAAGGCGATCACTACAAATGGCGCGCGATGCGCACCAACGGCGTGCCGGAGCCTCTGTGTACCGGGGATGCCTCCGATCGCGAAAAATTTGACGCCTGGGCAGCCACCGTGCCTCACACGATTGGCAACCCGTTATACCACTGGACCCACTTAGAGCTGCGTCGCCCATTTGGTATTACAGGTAAGCTGCTGTCACCTTCCACCGCCGATGAGATCTGGGAACAGTGCAATGCGTTACTGGCGCAGGACGCCTTCTCCGCCCGCGGGATCATGAAGCAGATGAACGTGAAGATGGTCGGCACCACCGACGATCCGATTGATTCCCTGGAACACCATGCGGTTGTCGCCAAAGACACTTCATTTGATATCAAGGTGTTGCCGAGCTGGCGCCCGGATAAAGCGTTCAACATCGAGCAGGCGACCTTCAATGACTATATGGCTAAGCTGGGTGAAGTGTCCGACACCGATATTCGCCGTTTTGCGGACCTGCAAAGCGCGCTGACCAAACGTCTGGACCATTTTGCCGCTCACGGTTGCAAAGTCTCCGACCACGCCCTGGACGTAGTGCTGTTTGCGGAAGCGACCGACGCCGAGCTGGACGCCATTCTGGCGCGTCGCCTGGCTGGTGAAACCCTTAGCGAACGCGAAGTGGCGCAGTTCAAAACCGCGGTGCTGGTGTTCCTCGGCGCAGAGTATGCTCGTCGCGGCTGGGTGCAGCAGTACCACATCGGCGCGCTGCGCAATAACAACCTGCGTCAGTTCAAACTGTTAGGCCCGGACGTGGGCTTTGACTCGATCAACGATCGTCCGATGGCTGAAGAGCTGTCTAAGCTGCTGAGCAAGCAGAACGAAGAGAACCTGCTGCCGAAAACCATTCTCTACTGCCTGAACCCGCGCGATAACGAAGTGCTGGGCACCATGATCGGTAACTTCCAGGGCGAAGGGATGCCGGGCAAGATGCAGTTCGGCTCCGGCTGGTGGTTCAACGATCAGAAAGACGGCATGGAGCGGCAGATGACCCAGCTGGCGCAGCTCGGCCTGCTGAGCCGCTTTGTCGGGATGCTGACCGACAGCCGCAGCTTCCTCTCCTACACGCGCCACGAATACTTCCGCCGCATTCTGTGCCAGATGATCGGCCGTTGGGTGACCGCCGGCGAAGCGCCTGCGGATATCGCGCTGCTGGGCGAGATGGTGAAAAACATTTGCTTTAACAATGCGCGTGACTATTTCGCCATTGAACTGAACTAAGACCAGAGGTCGGTTGATATGCAATACATCAAAATCCATTCGCAGGATAACGTCGCGGTCGCGCTGGCGGATATGACGGCCGGTAGCGTGGTGATGATCGACAATGACCCGGTCACCCTCGGTCAGGATATCGTTCGCGGACACAAGTTTGCACTGCGCGCTATCGCGAAAGGGGAAAACGTCGTTAAGTATGGGCTGCCGATTGGCCATGCGCTGGCGGATATCGCGCCGGGCGAGCATGTCCATGCGCACAATACGCGCACCAATCTCAGCGACCTTGACGCGTATCGCTATCAACCGGAGCAGGTTGCCCAACCGCCGCAGCCAGCGGATCGCGACGTGCAGATTTATCGTCGCGCCAATGGCGACGTCGGCGTGCGCAATGAGCTGTGGATCCTGCCGACCGTCGGCTGCGTCAACGCCATGGCCCGCCAGATGCAGAACCGTTTTCTGAAAGAGGCAAACGGCGCGGAGGACATCGATGGAGTGCATCTCTTCAGCCATACCTATGGCTGCTCGCAGCTCGGGGACGATCACCTCAATACCCGCACCATGCTGCAGAATATGGTTCGCCATCCGAACGCCGGGGCGGTGCTGGTGGTGGGCCTTGGCTGTGAAAACAATCAGGTGGAGGCCTTTCGCGAAACGCTGGGCGAGTATGATCCGCAGCGCGTGCACTTTATGGTTTGTCAGCATCAGGACGATGAAGTGGAGGCGGGAGTGGCGCATCTCCACCAGCTGTATGACGTGATGCGTCAGGATAAACGTCAGCCGGGTAAGCTGAGCGAGCTGAAGTTTGGCCTCGAGTGCGGCGGGTCTGACGGCCTGTCCGGCATTACCGCCAACCCGATGCTGGGGCGCTTCTCAGACTATGTGATCGCCAACGGCGGCACCACCGTGCTGACCGAAGTGCCGGAGATGTTCGGCGCTGAACAGCTGCTGATGAGCCACTGCCGCGACGAAGCGACCTTCGACAAGCTGGTGACTATGGTCAATGACTTTAAGCAGTACTTTATCGCGCACGACCAGCCTATTTACGAAAACCCCTCGCCGGGCAACAAGGCCGGGGGGATCACCACCCTCGAGGATAAGTCGCTGGGCTGTACCCAGAAAGCGGGCTCCAGCCAGGTCGTGGATGTCCTGCGCTACGGCGAACGTCTGAAGGTTCATGGTCTGAACTTGCTGAGCGCGCCAGGCAATGATGCCGTCGCCACCAGCGCGCTGGCCGGCGCCGGCTGCCATATGGTGCTGTTCAGCACCGGCCGCGGCACGCCGTACGGCGGCTTTGTGCCGACGGTGAAGATCGCCACCAACAGCGAGCTGGCGGCAAAGAAAAAGCACTGGATCGACTTCGATGCCGGACAGCTGATCCACGGCAAAGCGATGCCACAGCTGCTGGAGGAGTTCGTGGATACCATTGTGGCTTTCGCCAACGGCAAACCGACCTGTAATGAGCAGAATGACTTCCGCGAGCTGGCCATCTTTAAAAGCGGTGTTACCCTGTAAAGGCGCATTCATATTGGCGCCCGGGCGGCGTTGATCGCGCATTGGCCTGATAGCGCAGCGTCATCGGGTAAGCAGCAGCGGCGTTTCAGCCTGTGAAGCGCCGTTTGTTTTTTCTCTCAGGGAGCTTTCATGACCGCGTATTGGCTGGCTCAGGGCGTCGGCGTCATCGCCTTTCTTATCGGCATTACCACCTTTATCAACCGCGACGAACGTCGCTTCAGGCTTCAGCTGGCGGTCTATAGCGCCGTTATCGGCGTCCATTTTTTCCTGATGGGCGCCGCGCCTGCCGGGATGAGCGCCGGGCTTAATGCGCTCCGCACGGTCATTTCCCTGCGCACCCGCAGCCTGTGGGTGATGACAGTCTTTATCCTGCTGACGTTGATCCTCGGCCTTGGCAAGCTGCAGCATGCTATGGAGCTGCTGCCGATTATTGGCACTGTCGCCAGCACCTGGGCGCTGTTTCGCTGTAAAGGGCTGACCGTCCGCTGCGTGATGTGGTGCTCCACCGCCTGCTGGGTGACGCATAACCTGTGGCTGGGTTCGATTGGCGGGACGCTGATTGAAGGCAGTTTCCTGATCGTCAACGGCCTGAATATCATTCGCTTCCGCCGGATGCAAAAGCGGGGTATCGATCCGTTCAGGGTTGAAAACGCGGTGCAGGAAGAGAGCCCCTCCGCGCGGTAGCGGAGGGGAAAGGCATTAACTGCGCAGGGCGTTTTTCGCCAGCTGGTCGTCTTCCGCCATGCAGGCGGCGGCGGTAAACAGGGCGTCGGTGGAGGAGTTCAGCGCGGTTTCGCAGGAATCCTGCAGCACGCCGATGATAAAGCCGACGGCAACCACCTGCATCGCCACATCGTTCGGAATACCAAACATATTACAGGCCAGCGGGATCAGCAGCAGCGAACCGCCCGCCACGCCGGAGGCGCCGCAGGCGCACAGCGAAGCGACCACGCTCAGCAACAGCGCCGTCGGCAGATCCACCGGAATGTTCAGCGTATGGACCGCCGCCAGCGTCAGCACGGTAATCGTGATTGCCGCGCCCGCCATATTGATGGTCGCCCCCAGCGGAATGGAGACCGAATAGGTATCGCGATCCAGGTTCAGCTTCTCGCATAGCGCCATATTCACCGGAATATTGGCGGCGGAGCTGCGGGTGAAAAACGCGTAGACGCCGCTTTCGCGCAGGCAGGTCAGCACCAGCGGATAGGGGTTACGGCGAATCTTCCAGAACACCAGCAGCGGGTTAATCACCAGCGCCACCAGCAGCATACAGCCCACCAGTACCAGCAGCAGCTGGGCGTAGCCCCACAGCGTTTCAAAACCGGTGGTCGCCAGGGTGGAAGAGACCAGGCCGAAGATCCCCAGCGGCGCAAAGCGGATCACCACTTTAACGATAAAGGTCACCGCGTGGGAGATATCGTTGATCAGGTTTTTAGTGGTGTCGTTACCATGGCGCAGGGCGAAGCCAAGCCCCACTGCCCACACCAGAATACCGATATAGTTGGCGTTCAGCAGGGCGTCGACCGGGTTGGACACCATGCTCATCAGCAGACTACGCAGCACCTCAACAATCCCCGACGGCGGCGTGATGCTGTCGGCGGCGGTGGTTAAGTGCAGAGTCGACGGAAAGAGAAAACTGAACAACACCGCGGTCAGCGCCGCACTAAAGGTGCCCAGCAGATAGAGAAACAGAATAGGGCGAATACTGGTTTTTTGTCCGTGCTGATGGTTGGCGATCGAGGCCATGACGAGCATCAATACCAGCACCGGCGCTACCGCCTTTAACGCGCCGACGAACAGGGTCCCCAGCAGGCCGACGGCGATAGCCGCTGGCTTAGAGACCAGCGCCAGCAGCACGCCAAGCACCAGGCCGATTAAAATTTGTTTCACCAGGCTGCCTTGCGCCAGGCGGGAGAGCCACCCTGATGGGGGAGTGCGTGTTGTCATAATTCATTCCTTCCAGTGATGTAGCAAGCCATCCCAGCCACGTATTATTTGTTACGTTTATGTCAGGATGTAAATAGATGTTTGCATAGCCGAGTATACGGAAAGAAAGCCTGGCGGGAAGCGTAAAATACTGTGATTTTAATCTGGATCTTATTTTTTAACTACGCAGTAACATAATTGTGACATGAGCAGGCATTCTCGTTATGAGAAGGTCTGCTATAGCCGATTACCGCGCCGCCAGCGGGAGCCGACGGCGCGCCAGGCAGGTTATTCAGGCAGTTTGCGCTGCTTGTCGTGCTGCTTGTTGACCCAGGCGTTAATCAACAGCGTGACGGTCAGGATGCCGCCCACGACCCCCAGCGAGATGGCGACCGGGATATGGTAGAAGTCGACGATCAGCATCTTCACGCCAATAAACACCAGGATCACCGACAGGCCATATTTGAGCATCGAGAAGCGCTCAGCGACCCCCGCCAGCAGGAAGTACATGGCGCGCAGGCCGAGAATGGCAAACAGGTTCGAGGTCAGCACGATAAACGGGTCGGTGGTGACCGCGAAGATCGCCGGGATACTGTCGACGGCGAATATCACATCGCTCAGCTCGACCAGAATCAACACCAGCAGCAGCGGCGTGGCGAACAGCACCCCGTTTTTACGGGTGAAGAAGCGCTCGCTCTCGATTTTATCGGTCATTCGCAGATGGCTGCGGATCCAGCGCACCAGCGGTTTGTCGCCGATGCCGGAATCATCCTCTTTCGCCAGCGCCATCTTCACGCCGGTAAACAGCAGGAAGGCGCCGAAGACGTACAACAGCCAGTCGAACTGGGAGATAAGCCAGCTGCCGGCGAAGATCATAATGGTGCGCAGAACAATCGCCCCGAGGACGCCATACACCAGCACCCGGCGCTGCAGAGCAGGCGGCACGGCGAAGTAGCTGAACAGCATCAGCCAGACGAAGACGTTATCGACCGCCAGCGCTTTTTCAATCAGATAACCGGTGAGGAAGGCCAGGGCCTGCGGATCGGCGACGGCGCGGCCCTGGGTTTGCACCAGATACCACCAGAACGCGGCGTTGAACAACAGAGAAAGTGTGACCCAGAGGATAGACCAGCCAGCGGCCTGCTTCATGGTCATGCTATGCGAACCGCGTCGTCCCTGAAGCAGCAGGTCGATCGCCAACATGATCGCGACGACGACAGCGAATCCACCCCATAGCAACGGCGTGCCGACAGTATTCATTTGATATTCCTTACATAAAAACAAAAACGGCTGACGTCGGAAGACGGCAGCCGCTGCGCTTTTATGCATAGACCTCGCCTTCCGGCAAGGTCTCACTTACAACAACCAAAGTTCATCGCGATGGGCTTTGGTGATTGCCCGGCGACCGGATGCGGTATTACACGCATCGTAATGACGATCGGCCGGCAAGGAAGTTACTCCCCTTTGCTCGTAACAAAATATGTCACGAGGCGGTTTTCGTCAATGGCGGCCAGACGGGCCTTTACACTCTTTTACGCCAGCGGCTGCGTATCGGCCGGGAAGATCACCCCGGTCTGGCGACGAATTTCGCTCGATAGTTTCGCCGTGATACGGCTCACAGCCAGGCCCGGATGGTCGACATCCTCTGTTTCCACCAGCCGCGCGAAGGTCTCCGCCTCATACAGCATAGTATTGATATGCTGCGGCTGCGTCAGGTCCTGGGCTTTGCCGCCGCGCGGCACAAACGCCAGCTTCTGGCACTCGGAGATTTTTTCGATCACCAGTACCCCCTCTTCCCCCTGAATTTCGCTGGGGATCGCCGAGTCGCTCACCTTGGAGTGATGCAGCGTCACGTCGAAGTCGTCATAGCACAGCACCACGGTGCCCTGGGCGTCCACGCCGCTGTCCAGCAGGCTGGCGGTGGCATGAACGGCCCGCGGTTCGCCCCACAGCGCCACAGCGGACGCCAGGCAATAGAAGCCGATATCCATAATCGAACCGTTGGAGAACGCCGGATTAAAGGTGTTGGGGTTTTCGCCGTCGAGGTAGCGCTGGTAGCGCGAAGAGTACTGGCAGTAGTTAATGAAGGCTTTACGCAGTTTACCCACTTTGCCGAGGGTTTCCTTCAGCAGCAGAAAGTTGGGCAGGCTGGCGGTTTTGAAGGCTTCAAACAGCACCACGTGGTTGGCTTTCGCCACCGCGATGGCCGCCTCGACCTCCTGTAGATTCGACGCCAGCGGTTTTTCGCAAATGACGTGCTTCTTGTGGCTCAGGAACAGCCGCGTCTGCGGGAAGTGCAGGGAGTTCGGGCTGGCGATATACACCGCATCAATGGCGTCGCTTTGCGCCAGCGCCTCCAGCGAGGTATACAGATGCTCGACCGGATAGTCATTGGCGAAGGCTTGCGCCTGTTCGAGGCTGCGGGAGTAGATGGCGGAAAGTTTATATTTGCCGGTTTCATGGGCGGCATCGACAAACTGCTTAGTGATCCAGTTTGTGCCAACAACTGCGAAACGTATCATAAACGGTGACGAACTCCATTAAAGGGAACCTGTCGCCACTCTATCATGCCCCCATGACAAAACCAGTGCGTGACTACGCAGAACGCTTCAACGAAAGGTGCGTCAGCCACAGGCGGGTGTCGAACTCCAGCTGGTGGTATTGCGGCTCCATATGGCAGCACAGCTGATAGAAAGCCTTGTTGTGATCCTTCTCTTTCAGATGCGCCAGCTCATGAACCACGATCATGCGCAGAAAGGCCTCCGGCGCGTCGCGAAATACCGTCGCCACGCGGATCTCCGCTTTGGCTTTCAGCTTGCCGCCCTGAACGCGCGAAATGGCGGTATGCAGGCCGAGCGCATTGTTCAGCACGTGGATCTTACTGTCATACATCACTTTGTTGATCGGCGCCGCGCCGCGCAGAAAGCGGTTTTTCAAGTCCTGGGTGTACTGATATAGCGCTTTATCGCTGTTAACGTCGTGCCCTTGCGGATAGCGCTTTTGCAGCACCTCGCCGAGGCGGTCTTGCTCGATTAACGTGGTCACCTGCGCCAGCAGCGATTCAGGATAGCCCTGTAAATAAATGAGTTTTGTCATCGTCTTATCATTACGTCTGTCAGGAGGGCAGTTCAGCCACGGTCATGGTAAAGACCAGCGGCGCAGTACCCTCATTGCGGTAACCGTGCTCTATTTCGGTGCGGGCCACCGCGGATTCTCCGACCGCCACCGTGCGGCAGGTCTCGCCAAGCGTCAGCGTCAGCGCGCCGGCTTCCACGTGCAGCAGCTCGAAGGTCGTCGCCGGGTGGCCGGGCGAGGTAAAGGCTTCGCCGGGCTGCATCTCCCAGCGCCACAGCTCAATCATATTCGGCCCGGCGGTGCCGGCGAGAAGCCTGGCGCTGCCTCCCAGCGGGCCTTGCCAGAGGGTGGGGATCTGCTCGGCGGGAATAATATGCAACGCGGGTTCGCTTGCCACATTGACGATATCCGCCACCGAAACGCCCAGCGCGGCGGCGAGTTTGCAGAGGATCGCAATGCTGGGGTTGGCGGCCTCTTTTTCCATCTCGACCAGCATACCTTTGCTGATGCTGGCCCGGCGCGATAGCTCGTCCAGCGACATTTTTTTCGCTTTACGGTAGGCCTTCAGCCGCGTGGCGACGGCGCGACTTACCTGGTCGACATCAGCTCCTGAATCGGTCGTTATATTGACTTTTACGTTCATTGGTCACTATGATGAAACAAATTGGTCATTACAGGATTATCGAATGCGTAGCGTAACGCCGTCAATCGAATCTGCGGTCAGCCGCCTGGCGCCGGGCTTTCGGGCATTAAGTATTGTGGTGGAGAGTGCGCCGGTGGCCAACCCCGCCATCGCGGAGCAGGCGCTGGCCGAGGCCTGCCAGGCGGTGCAGCAGGATGATGTGCCCTGGGCGCAAGCGCACCTGGCGGCATGGGATGAAGCCTTCAGCGCCTTCGGCGCGAAGGCGAAACGTACCCCCTGTTCGGCGCAGGCGCTGCGCAAGCGGGTGCTGAAAGAGGGGAGCCTGCCGGCCATCGATCCGGTAGTGGATATCTACAACGCGATCAGCATTCGCTATGCCGTCCCGGTCGGTGGGGAAAATCTGGCCGCCTACCGTGGCGAACCGCGGCTGGCCATTGCCCGCGGCGATGAGCCATTCGATACGCTAAAATCGGCAGAGCCGGTGGTGGAATATCCGGAGCCGGGCGAAGTCATCTGGCGGGATGATATAGGCGTAACCTGCCGACGCTGGAACTGGCGACAGGGCGTACGTACCCGGCTGGACAGCGGCGCGCAGACGATGTGGTTTATTCTCGAAAGCCTGCCGGCGATGCCGTTGTCGGCCCTGCAAGAGGCGGGAGAGCGGCTGGTAGGCTATCTGCAGCAGCTGATGCCCGGCGCCCGCGCGTCGATAACGCTGCTGCAAGCCGATGACGAGGGCGATCTACGCTGAGCGGCGATGATCAGCGATCTCTCTTCAACTGGACAGGATTTGCGTATAAACTCGCGGGTTTTACTATTCCGGAGGCGGAGAGGCGATGAGCCAGGCAGAGTTAAACGGTGAGTTATTCACATTAGAGCGGTTCCCACCTAACGCTGAAGAAGAAGCGCTTCAGGCGTGGGAAGCGGCGGATGAATATCTGCTGCAACAGGTGAATGACGTCGACGGCCTGACGCTCATCTTCAACGACGGCTTCGGCGCGCTCGCCTGCGCGCTGGCGGAGCGCAACCCCGTCAGCATCAACGATTCCTTTATTTCCGAGCTGGCGACCCGCCACAACCTGCGGATGAACGGCATTGATGAAGAGAGCGTGCGCTTTCAGGATAGCCTGAGCCCGCTGCCGGCCGCGCCGGCGCTGGTGCTGATTAAGGTGCCAAAGCAGCTGGCGCTGCTGGAACAGCAGCTGCGCGCCCTGCGCCAAGTGGTGACGCCGGAAACCCGTATTATCGCCGCGGCGAAAGCCCGCGATGTGCATAACTCGACGCTGGCGCTGTTTGAAAAAATTCTCGGTACCACCACCACCTCGCTGGCATGGAAAAAAGCGCGTCTGATCCACTGCGTTTTCACCGCCCCTGAGCTGGCCGATGCGCCGCAAACCTACAGCTGGAAGCTGGACGGCACGCCGTGGACCATCCACAACCATGCCAACGTTTTTGCCCGCAGCGGTCTGGATATCGGCGCGCGCTTCTTCCTGCAGCATTTACCGTCTAATTTAGAAGGCGAGATCGCCGATCTCGGCTGCGGCAACGGGGTGATTGGCCTGCAGGCGCTGGCGCAGAACCCGAACGCGCGGGTCATGTTCACCGATGAGTCGCACATGGCGGTGGCTTCCAGCCGGTTGAACGTCGAGCACAACCTGCCGGACGATATCGACCGCTGTGAATTTATGGTCAACAACTCGCTCTCCGGCATTGAGCCGGACCGCTTTACGGCGATCCTGTGCAATCCGCCGTTCCACCAGCAGCACGCCATTACCGACCATATCGCCTGGCAGATGTTTAACGACGCCCGCCGCAGCCTGAAATACGGCGGTGAGCTGTACGTCGTCGGCAACCGTCATCTCGACTACTTCCGTAAGCTGAAGCGCGCTTTTGGTAACTGCACGACGATTGCGACGAACAATAAGTTTGTCATTTTGAAAGCGACCAAGGTGCGTAAGCAGCGCTGATCCGTGTGGCTATTTCCCCGGCTTGCGGCTGTCGCCTTAGCCGGGCTACCGACTGTCGCCTTAGCCGGGCTACCGGCTGACGCCTTCGCCGGGCTAGCGTGCGGGATTATCGTGGTAGCCCGGGGAAGGCGCATCGCGCCGCCCCCGGGACACGGCTAAATCGTCAGCGCCAGCTTCGTGCCCTGGGCAATCGCCCGGCGCGCATCCAGCTCCGCCGCCACGTCGCAGCCGCCGATCAAATGCACCGTTTTCCCTGCCGCGCGCAGCGGTTCCGCCAGCTCGCGGCGCGGCTCCTGACCGGCGCAGACAATCACATGATCCACCGCCAGCAGCTGGCGTTCGCCGCCGATAGTCACATGTAACCCCTCATCATCGATCTTCTCATAGCTGACCGCCGGGATCATTTTCACGCCGCGCGCCAGCAGCGTCGCGCGATGGATCCAGCCGGTGGTTTTGCCGAGCCCTTCGCCCGGTTTGCTCGCTTTGCGCTGCAGCATCACAATCTGTCGCGGGCTTTGACTCAGCTGCGGGCCTTCAGGACGCAGCCCTCCCGCCGTTTGCAGGCTGGTATCGATACCCCATTCGCGACAGAACTCGCCGATATCCTGGCTGGTGGCCACGCCCGACTGGCTTAGGTACATCGCGGTGTCGAAGCCGATGCCGCCGCAGCCGATGATCGCCACCTTCGCGCCAACCGGCGCTTTGTCGCGCAAGACATCCAGGTAGCTGAGCACCTTGGGATGATCGATCCCGGCGATCGCCGGCAGGCGCGGGGCGATACCGGTGGCGAGGATCGTCTCATCGAACGCCAGCAGATCGTCTGCCGTAACGCGGGTGTTCAGGCGCAGATCGACGCCGTTAAGATCGAGCATGGTGCGGTAGTAACGCAGCGTCTCGTGGAACTCCTCTTTGCCAGGGATCTGTTTGGCGATATTAAACTGGCCGCCGATCTCCGGCAGCGCATCGAACAACGTGACCTGATGGCCGCGGGCGGCGGCGTTAACGGCAAAGGCCAGACCGGCCGGCCCGGCGCCGACCACCGCCAGCCGTTTAGGCGCGTTGGCAGGCAGGACCGGCATCAGGGTTTCATGACAGGCGCGCGGGTTGACCAGACAGGAGGTGACTTTGCCGACGAAGATCCGATCGAGACACGCCTGGTTGCAGCCGATGCAGGTGTTGATCTGATCGGCACGATCGTTCTGCGCTTTTGACATAAATTCGGCGTCGGCGAGGAACGGGCGGGCCATCGATACCATATCGGCATCGCCGCGGGCGAGAATATCCTCCGCGACCTGCGGATCGTTGATGCGGTTGGTGGTGATCAGCGGGATCGACACCGCGCCTTTCAGCTTGCGGGTGACCCAGCTAAAGGCGCCGCGCGGTACCGGCGTGGCGATGGTTGGAATGCGCGCTTCGTGCCAGCCGATCCCGGTGTTGATGATGGTCGCTCCCGCCGCTTCAATCGCTTTGGCCAGTTCAGTGACTTCCGCCAGCGTGCTGCCGTCGTTGACCAGATCGAGCATCGATAGGCGGTAGATGATAATGAAATCGTGACCGGCGCGCTGGCGCACGGCCTTGACCACTTCAACGGCGAATCGCATACGGCGCGCGTAATCGCCGCCCCATTGATCGCTGCGCTGGTTAGTGCGCGCGGCGAGGAATTCGTTAATCAGATAGCCCTCAGAGCCCATCACCTCGACGCCGTCATAGCCCGCTTCCCGCGCCAGCTGGGCGCAGTGGGCAAAATCATCGATCAGCGTGAGGATCTCGTCGTGGCTCAGCTCATGAGGGGTGAACCGGTTTATCGGCGCCTGCAGAGGCGAAGGGGCGACCAGCGCGGGCTGGTAGCTGTAGCGCCCGGTGTGCAGGATCTGCAGGGCGATTTTACCGCCTTCCTGATGTACCGCGTCGGTGATCTGGCGATGATGCGCCAGATGGCTGGCATCGTTGAGCACCGCGCCGCCGGCCATGGTCACCCCGGACGGGGCGGGAGCGATGCCGCCGGTGACGATCAGCGCCACGCCGTGACGCGCGCGCTCGGCGTAAAAGGCCGCTAACCGCTGCGCGCCGTCGGGCAGTTCTTCCAGACCGGTATGCATGGAGCCCATCAACACGCGGTTTTTAAGGGTGGTGAAGCCCAGCTCAAGCGGGGCGAAAAGCGACAGATAGCGGCTCATAATGGCTTCCAATGTAAAATTATTGTTATGTGGTCGGATGAGTTACTAATTTAGCCGTCGTGGAGAAAAAGGGAAAAGGGGAGTGCGGTGATTGTGATGGGATTCAAAGAACGGCGAAGCGTTGCCCCTCACCCCGGCCCTCTCCCAAAGGGAGAGGGAGAAAGGCGGACCAGCACTGGTATTCAGGCTTGCGCCAGACGGTTCCTTCTCCCGCCGGGAGAGGGTTAGGGTGAGGGCGAAGACGGGCACCGATATCCAGGCCAGCGCCGGACGGTACCCTCTCCCGCCGGGAGAGGGCTAGGGTGAGGGCGAAGACGGGCACCGATATTCAGGCCAGCGCCGGACGGTTCCCTCTCCCACCGGGTTAGGGTGAGGGGGAAGACGCAACGCGCTGGCGGCGTTCCAGACCCGGCGCCTGCCACATCGATGTTGTCAGCCCGCTATCGACAAGACCAAGCTGATCGGCATACACCGACTGCCATTTACTCATCATCTCCTGATAAAGCTCGCGATGTTGCGGATTAGGGCTGAATTCGCGGTGCCAGCTCACTAACTTTTCTCCAGCGCTGGCCATATCGCCGTACAGCCCGGCGCCAGCGCCGGCGGCAATGGCGCAGCCGAGGGCAGTGGCTTCGCGGACCACCGGTACCCGCACCGGCAGGCCGGTGACGTCGCTGAGGATCTGGCTCCACAGCGCGCCTTTAGAGCCGCCGCCGGCAAACACCAGGCTGTCGAAAGTCACCCCGGAAAACTGCGAAATCTGCGCCAGGTTGCAGGCGGAGACAATCGCCGCGTTCTCCTCCAGGGCCCGGAACAGGGTGGCTTTATTGCACTTCTCCGGATCGATGGAGAGGTTAATAAACGATGGCGCAGCGTGGTACCACTGCTTAAAGTGCATGGCGTCGGAAAAAATAGGCATCACGCCGTGGGAACCGGCGGGTACGCGGCTGGCCATCTCCTCCAGCAGCGAATAGGCATCGACGCCGAGACGCTCGGCAATCAGCTTTTCTTCAGCGCAGAAGGCGTCGCGGAACCAGCGCATGGTCAGTCCGGTAAAGAAACTGATCGATTCCGCCTGCGCCATGCCGGGGATCACGTGAGGATTGACGCGGATATTCATCTGCGGGTCGGTGCGCACCTGCGGCAGATTGACCACCTGCTGCCAGAAAGTGCCGCCGAGTACCGCGCTTTGCCCGGCGCGTACCACCCCGAGCCCGAGGCAGCCGAGCTGCACGTCGCCGCCGCCCATCACCACCGGCGTCCCGACGCGCAGGCCGCTCTGCTGGGCTGCTGCTTCGGTGACGGCGCCCAGCAGCGTGCCGGTCTCTTTCACCGGCGAGAGCATATCGGCGCGCAGCCCGGCCATATCCAGCAGCGCCGGACGCCAGTCGCGGCTGAACAGATCGAGCATGCCGGTGGTGCCTGCGTTTGACGGGTCGACCGCCAGCTCGCCGGAAAGCTTCGCCGCCAGCCAGTCGCTGATCATGGTGATAGTCGCCGCCTTGCGGTAGATATCGGGACGATGGTGCGCCAGCCACAGCAGGCGCGGCATGGCGCTGAGCGCCAGCGTTTGCCCGGAGACCTCGTACACCTCGGATTCAAAACGATAGTCGTGGATCTCCTTAAGCTCCGCCACTTCGCGGCTGGCGCGGGCATCAACGTTGGCGCAGGCCCAGATGGCCTCGCCGTTGCGGTCATAGAGGACGATCCCTTCGCGCATCGAACAGCAGGCGACGGACTGAATATCGGCGGCAGAGAGCCGGGCGGCGTCGAGCGCCTGGCGAATGCACTGGCAGGCCAGCTGCCAGTTGGTGGTAAGGTCGAACTCCATCGAGCCGGGGACGTTATCGACGCTCAGGTGTTTCCATTCGGCCTGGCCCACCGCCAGCTGGCGGCCATTAAGATCGAAAATGACCGCCCGTATGCTGCCGGTCCCGGCATCTAACGCTAACAGGTAACTCATGACATGCGCCTCACTGTTGTCGCGCGGCGCCGGGCCGTCAGGAGGCCAGTGCGAGCACCGCGCGTGCTGTTGTCTCTTCCGTTACCAGGCCATTAATGCGCTTGCCAATCAGAGCGGCATGAATCGCCTGCGCTTTTTGTTCTCCCCCGGCGACGCCGACGATGGTCGGCAGCTGCGCCAGCTCATCAAGGGTCACGCCGAGCAGTTCCCGATGGATCTCCAGTCCTTCTACCGGCCGGCCGTCGGCCTGCAGGAAATAACCTAAAATGTCGCCGACCGCCCCTTTGCGGGCGTACATCAGCTGTTCGCCCTCGCTGATATAGCCGGAGCGGAGAATGGTCGCGTCGCGCCGCTGATCGATAGCGCCAATGCCAACCACCGCCGCGTCCGCCGCCGTCGCCGCCAGCATCACATCGCGCACGCTGGATTCGCGGCGCAGGATCTCAGCGACCTCCGCCGACGAGACCCGCAGCGGCGCCGGAATAATACTGACGCTGCAGGCGGCATCCAGTTGGCCGATGCCGGTCATATAGGGGCCGACGCCGCCGGAGAGAGTGACCAGTCGCACTTGCTGCGAGCCGATAAAGCCGCTGAGATGCTGCAGGCAGCTCATGGTGGCTTCGCCGAAGCCGACCGCCAGCAGCTGTCCCGGTTGCAGAATGCCCATCAGCGACTGCGCGGCACCGATCCCCAGCCGGGTATTCATCGGCGGGGTGTTGAGCGCCGGCAGCACACGGGCAATCTTGAGGCCAAAGCGCTGCTGGAGTTCACTTTCCAGCGCCAGACAGCCCTCATAGCGCGAGTTGATCTGCACGCGGATCACCCCGGACTGGCGGCCTTTCTCCAGCAGGCGGGAAATCTTCAGCCGCGGCAGCCCCAAACGCTCGCCGATGTCGTTTTGCGTCAGGCCGTCGTGGTAGTAACACCACGCCACCCGCGCCACCAGCTCTTCCTCGGCTAACGCCAGCCCGGCGTAGCGATGGTCTTCCGCAATGCGTTTTTCGCTCATAAATTGAACTCTTATAAAAATTTAGATCATATGTTCGCTATTGCGCGGCCGGAAAGTGTGAGCCGACTGGCAAAACGGATCTTTCATCTCTGGCCGCTTTTTTCCGGACGATCTAAAGCGCCAAACTGTGATCTTCGCACGGTTGTAAATATAGTTCACCGTCTACGCTTTTGAACATTATTAAATTTAAAAATCATTTGTTCAAACGAGGCGCGACGATGAAGCCACTGCTTGAAGCTCGCCAGATCCGCAAACAGTTCTCCGGCGTTGCCGTGCTGAAGGGCATCGACTTTACGCTATGCGCGGGCCAGGTGCATGCGCTGATGGGGGGCAACGGCGCGGGTAAATCGACGCTGATGAAGATCATCGCCGGCGTCGAAACCCCGGATAGCGGTGAACTGACGATCGGCGAACGCGCGTTTGCGCGCCTTAACCCGGCGCTGGCCCACCAGCTGGGCATCTATCTGGTGCCGCAGGAGCCAATGCTGTTTCCCAACCTCAGCGTGCGCGAGAACATTCTCTTTCGTCTGCCGAAGCGGGCGGATACCAACGCGCGGCTGCAGGAAAAACTGCAGCAGCTGAACTGCCAGATCAACCTCGATGCCAGCGCCAGCACGTTGGAAGTGGCCGATCAACAGATGGTCGAGATCCTGCGCGGGCTGATGCGCGAGGCGCAGATCCTGATCCTGGATGAACCCACCGCCTCTTTAACGCCGGGTGAAACCGAGAGACTGTTTAGCCAGATCCGCGCGTTACAGGCGCTGGACGTTGGGATCGTCTTTATCTCGCACAAACTGCCGGAAATCCGCCAGCTGGCCAGCCATGTGTCGGTGATGCGCGACGGGGCAGTGGTGCTCAGTGGCGAAACGGCGGGCTACGGCGACCAACAGCTTATCAGCGCCATGACGCCGGCCAGCCGCGACCATGCGCTGAGCGACACGCAAAAGCTGTGGCTGGCGCTGCCGGGCAACCGCCGCACCCAGGCGCAGGATTTTCCCGTGCTGCGGGTGGAGGATCTCACCGGCGAAGGTTTTATCGATCTCAGTCTGGAGATCCGCGCCGGGGAGATCGTCGGCCTTGCCGGGCTGGTGGGATCCGGGCGCACCGAATTTGCCGAAACCTTATACGGCCTGCGTCCGCCGCGCGCCGGGAGGATCTGGCTGGAGAACCGCGAGATTAGTCAGGAGAGCACCCGCGCCAGGTTGGCCAGCGGGCTGGTCTATCTGCCGGAAGACCGCCAGGTCTCCGGGCTGTTTCTCGATGCGCCGGTGCGCTGGAACACGGTGATGTTCAATCAGCCGTCGTGGTGGCAGCAGGGGAAACGGGAGGCGGCGGTGGTCGAGCGCTATCACCGGGCGCTGGGGATCAAGTTGGCCGATGGCGACCAGCCGGTGCGCACTCTCTCCGGCGGCAACCAGCAGAAGGTGCTGCTGGCACGCTGTCTGGAAGCTAATCCGTTGCTGCTGATTGTCGATGAGCCGACGCGCGGCGTGGATGTTTCCGCCCGCGCCGATATCTATCAGCTGCTGAAAAGCGTCGCCGCGCAAAATGTGGCGGTGCTGATGATCTCTTCCGATGTGGAGGAGTTCGTCGGTCTGGCCGACCGGGTGCTGGTGATGCATCAGGGCCGCTGCAGCGGCGAGCTGGCGCGGCAGGCGGTGACCGTCGATCGCATGATGACCCTGGCCTTCGGAGGGCAGGCATGAAAACGTTACTGAAGAATCGCGAACTGAGCGCCTTTTTTGCCATCGTGGCGCTGTTTGCCGTGCTGGTGGCGCTCAATCCGGCCTATTTCAGCCTGCAGACGCTGGCGATGATTTTCGCCAGCTCACAAATCCTGTGCCTGCTGGCGCTGGGGGCGACGCTGGTGATGCTGACCCGCAATATCGACGTGTCGGTGGGCTCCACCGTTGGCCTGAGCGCCATCGCCGTTGGGGTAGCGCTGAACAACGGCTACGGGCTGGCGACGGCGATCGCCTTCGCGCTGGCGATAGGCGCGCTGGCCGGGGCTTTTAACGGCCTGCTGGTGGTGGGGCTGCGCATTCCGGCGATCGTCGCGACGCTCGGCACGCTGGGGTTGTATCGCGGGGTGATGCTGCTGTGGACCGGAGGGAAATGGATCGAAGGCTTGCCCGACAGCCTGAAATCGCTCTCGGAGCCCGCGTTTATCGGCGTGTCGCCGCTGGGCTGGCTGGTGCTGGCGCTGCTGCTGGCCGGCGGCTGGCTGCTGTCGCGCACCGCCTCTGGACGTGATTTCTATGCCGTTGGCGATAACCTCGCCGCTGCCCGCCAGCTGGGCGTGGCGGTTAATCGCACGCGGATGCTGGCTTTTACCCTCAACGGTATGCTGGCGGCCTGCGCCGGGATCGTCTTCGCCGCGCAGATTGGCTTTGTGCCCAATCAGACCGGCAGCGGCCTGGAGATGAAAGCCATCGCCGCCTGCGTGCTGGGCGGAATATCGCTGCTCGGCGGCACCGGTACGCTGCTCGGCGCGTTTCTCGGCGCCTTTTTCCTCACCCAAATCGACACCGTGCTGGTGCTGTTCCGCCTTCCTGCCTGGTGGAATGACTTTATCGCCGGCCTGGTGCTGCTCGGGGTGCTGGTGCTTGATGGACGCCTGCGCCAGGCGCTGGCCCGCCATCAGCGGGCGCTGAAGTACGGTCGTTTCCAGCCCGGCAACAAAGGGGGCAAACAGGTTGCCCGCTTTCCCGAACGCAAAAGCAAAGAGGTGGCTTAAATGAAGCTGAAGCTTAACTGGGAAAGCGCGCTGCTGGCGTTATTAGTCGTGGAAATCCTGCTGTTCGGCGCGCTGAATCCGCGCATGCTGGATCTCAATATGCTGCTCTTTAGCACCAGCGACTTTATCTGCATCGGCATCGTCGCGCTGCCGCTGACGCTGGTGATTATCAGCGGCGGGATCGATATTTCGCTGGGCTCGACCATCGGACTGTGCGCCATCGCCCTCGGGGTGATGACCCAGGCGGGCTGGCCGCTGTGGCTGGCGGTGTCGCTGACGTTGCTGCTGGGGCTGCTGTGCGGGCTAATCAACGCCGCGCTGATCCACTACACCGGCATCAGCCCGCTGGTGATCACCCTCGGGACGCTGTATCTGTACGGCGGCGGCGCGCTGCTGCTTTCCGGCATGGCCGGCGCCACCGGTTATGAGGGGATCGGCGGCTTTCCCGACAGCTTCACCGCCTTCGCCAATTTAACTCTGGGCGGGCTGCCGCTGCCGCTGGTGCTGTTCGCGGGTATCACCTTTCTCTTCTGGCTGCTGGCCCATCGCGGGCGCTTTGGCCGCCACCTCTTTTTACTCGGGCAAAACCCGCGCGCCGCGCGCTATGCGGCGCTGTCGGTGAACGGCATCCCGTATGTGCTGTATGGCCTGGTCGGTATTGCCTCGGCGGTCGCGGCGCTGGTGATGGTCTCCTATTTCGGCTCGGCGCGTTCGGATTTAGGCCGTGACCTGCTGATGCCGGCGCTGACCGCGGCGGTGCTCGGTGGGGCCAATATTTACGGCGGCTCGGGATCGATACTGGGTACCGCGCTGGCGGCATTGCTGGTGGGGTATCTGCAACAGGGTTTACAGATGGTCGGCATCCCCAACCAGGTGTCGAGCGCGCTGTCAGGGGCGCTGTTGGTTGTGGTGGTGATGGGGCGTTCGCTGAGCCTGCACCGTGAATGGGTGCGCGCGACCTGGCGGCGTCTTTTCTCGCGTAAAACAATCGGAGCACAACAATGAAAACAAAACGTATCCTGCAGGTCAGCGCGCTGGCGCTGGCGATGAGCGTGGCAACCGCGCAAGCGGCGGACCGTATCGCCTTTATTCCTAAGCTGGTCGGCGTCGGCTTCTTTACCAGCGGCGGCAACGGCGCGAAAGAGGCGGGGAAAGCGCTGGGCGTGGATGTCACCTATGACGGCCCAACCGAGCCCAGCGTCTCCGGCCAGGTGCAGCTTATCAACAACTTCGTCAACCAGGGCTACAACGCGATTATCGTCTCAGCCGTCTCACCGGACGGCCTGTGTCCGGCGCTGAAGCGGGCGATGCAGCGCGGGGTGAAAGTCCTGACCTGGGATTCCGATACCAAGCCGGAGTGCCGCAGCATCTATATCAATCAGGGCACGCCGCAGCAGCTCGGCGGCCTGCTGGTGGAGATGGCGGAAAAGCAGGTGACGAAGCCCGCTGCCAAAGTGGCGTTTTTCTACTCCAGCCCGACGGTGACCGACCAGAACCAGTGGGTGAAGGAAGCCAAAGCCAAAATCGAAAAAGAACATCCGCAGTGGCAAATCGTCACCACCCAGTTTGGCTATAACGATGCCACCAAATCGCTGCAAACTGCCGAGGGGATCTTAAAAGCGTATCCGGATCTCGACGCCATTATCGCGCCGGATGCCAATGCCCTGCCGGCGGCGGCGCAGGCGGCGGAGAACCTCAAGCGTCAGGGCGTGGCGATCGTCGGCTTTAGTACCCCCAATGTGATGCGCCCCTACGTGGAGCGCGGCACGGTGAAAGCCTTTGGTCTGTGGGATGTGGTTCAGCAGGGCAAAATTGCGGTTAACGTCGCCGATCGATTACTGAAAAAGGGCGATCTTAACGTCGGGGATAGCGTTGAGGTGAAAGATATCGGCTCGCTGAAGGTCGAACCGAACAGCGTGCAGGGCTACCAGTATGAGGCGAAGGGCAACGGTATCGTGTTGCTGCCGGAGCGCGTGGTGTTCAGCAAAGAGAACATCAATAACTACGACTTCTGACGGAGGATGAGATGGCTGATTTAGATGATATCAAAGAGGGCAAGGACTTCGGCCTCGACCGCCCGCAGCAGAACACGCTGTACACCCTGAAAGGCTGCGGCTCGCTGGACTGGGGCATGCAGTCGCGGCTGGCGCGCATTTTTAATCCGCACAGCAACCGCACGGTCATGCTGGCCTTCGACCACGGTTACTTCCAGGGGCCAACCACCGGGCTGGAGCGTATCGACCTGTCGATTGCGCCGCTGTTTGAGGAGACCGACGTGCTGATGTGCACCCGCGGCGTTTTGCGCAGCCAGGTACCGGCGGCGACCAATAAACCGGTGGTGCTGCGCGCCTCCGGCGGTAACTCGATTTTAAGCGAACTCTCCAACGAATGCGTGGCGGTGGCGATGGAGGACGCCCTGCGTCTCAACGTTTGCGCGGTGGCGGCGCAGGTCTATATCGGCAGCGAATACGAACATCAGTCGATCAATAACATCATCAAACTGGTGGACGCCGGCAACCGCTACGGTATGCCGGTCCTGGCGGTCACTGGCGTCGGCAAAGAGATGGCCCGCGACGCCCGCTACTTCTCGCTGGCCAGCCGGATTGCCGCCGAAATGGGGGCGCAGTTTGTGAAGACTTATTTTGTTGAGGACGGTTTTGAGAAAGTGACCGCCAGCTGCCCGGTACCGATCGTCATCGCCGGGGGCAAAAAGCTGCCGGAGCATGAGGCGCTGGAGATGTGCTGGCGGGCGATCGACCAGGGGGCGTCCGGGGTGGATATGGGACGCAATATCTTCCAGTCCAGCGCCCCACGGGCGATGCTGAAGGCGGTGAAAAAGGTGGTGCATGAGAATCTGAACGCGCGCGAAGCGTACCAGTTCTGGCAGGAAGAGAAACAGGGAGAGCGGAAATGAACGTGACGCTGGTGGAGATCAATATCAAACCGGAGCGGGTCGACGAGTTTCTCGAGGTATTTCGCGCCAACCACGAAGGCGCGCTGCGGGAGCCGGGCAACCTGCGCTTTGATGTCCTGCAGGATCCGGAAGTGAAGACCCGCTTTTTTATCTACGAAGCCTATAAAGACGATGAGGCGGTGCTGGCGCACAAGAAAACCCCGCACTATTTAGCCTGCGTCGAAAAGCTGGAGGAGATGATGTCGCAGCCGCGGCAGAAGCGCAGCTTTATCGGCCTGCTGCCGCAGGTGTGAGAGAAAACCAGAGGAGAAGGTAACCCCGGCCCTCTCCCATGGAGAGAGGGTCGGGGGGAGGGGCAGTGTATTACGCCTCTGCAACCGAGACGCGCAGGGCCGCCAGCGCCTTACGCGCCGCCTTCAGCACCTGCTCGCACTGCTCAAGGGTGAGCGTCAGCGGCGGTTCAACGCGGATCGTCTTGGCGTTGTTTAACGTCCCGGCGACCAGCACCCGCTGTCTGAACATCTCGCTGGCAAAGTCGTAGCCAATCTCGTTATCGACAAACTCGATGGCCATCAGCATGCCTTTCCCGCGCACATCATTTACCAGGTCCGGATACTCCTGCGCCAGCAGGCGGAAACCGTCCAGCAGCATATCGCCTTTCTGCGCCGCCTGCGCCGGCAGGTTTTGCGTCAACAGCACGTTGATGGTCGCCAGCGCCGCCGCACAGGCCAGCGGGTTGCCGCCGAAGGTGGTGGTGTGCAGGAACGGGTTGTCGAACAGCACGGAGAAGACCTCCTCCGTCGCCACCGTCGCGCCGATCGGCATCACGCCGCCGCCGAGCGCTTTCGCCAGACACAGGATGTCGGGCTGAACGTTCTCATGCTCACAGGCGAACATCTTGCCGGTGCGGCCCATACCGGTCTGCACTTCGTCGAGGATCAGCAGGGCGCCAAACTCGTCGCACAGTTTGCGCACCGCCGGCAAATACCCCGTCGGCGGCAGGATCACCCCCCCTTCGCCCTGAATCGGCTCAAGGATCACCGCTGCGACGTCGTCGCCGGTTTTCTTGCACTCGCTCAGCATGGTGCGCATGGCGTTGATATCGCCGAACGGCACATGGCGGAAGCCCGGCAGCAGCGGCATAAACGGTTTGCGGAAAGTCGACTTGGCGGTGGCCGACAGCGCCCCCAGCGATTTGCCGTGGAAGGCGCCGCTGGTGGCGATGAAGGTGAATTTACCTCGCGGCGACTGATAGGCTTTCGCCAGCTTGATGGCCGCCTCTACCGATTCGGTACCGCTGTTGCAGAAGAAGCTGTACTTCAGTTTGCCGGGCGTTAAGGCCGCCAGGGTTTTCGCCAGCATCGCGCGTAGCGGGTCCAGCAGTTCCTGACTGTGAAGCGGTTGTTTCGCGAGTTGATTCTCGACGGCGGATACCACAACTGGATTACGGTGCCCTACATTGAAGATGCCAAACCCGCCAAGGCAGTCGATAAACTCCTGTCCCTGGGTGTCGACAAGCGTATTTAACCCTCCCGCTTGCCACTCTACGGCTCCGTAATCCCCGCCGGCTGTGACCGATTTTCGATACTCTAAAAACCCCGGATTCACATGCTCTTTAAAGTATTCTCTAACCTCCTGGTTAAGTGCTTTCATTTCCTCATGGTCAAGCGTGCGCTTTTCAATGAGATTCAGTGCGTGTGCGCTGCAGGCCAGAGCCGATGCGCTGGAAGGTAACCTGTTCAAAATGTGCTCCTGGGGCGGACGTATCACACGATACTGGATTAAGTATTGCAGGGATTACGCCAGTTCGGCAGAAGCGGTGGAAATCGGGATAAATGCAAAGTAAAAGACGAAATGTGTAAAATTTAATCTCATGGCGCCATTATTGGCACGTTTTATTCCTGAGCTGGCGAGATTTTCTGCCTTGCGGCCTTTAGCGGGACGATCCGTCGTGGTGCGGGCTGCCCCAGCGCGGGGCAGCCGATGGTGAGAAAAGAGGCTTAGTCTAGCTGGGAGATCTCCATCGCCGCACGGTCGATAATGCCAATGATCTGCTTGAGCTGGGCGGCGCTGCTGGCCTGCTGGTTCACTTTCAGGTCGAGGACCGCTTTGAAATTCTCCAGCGCGCGCTTCATCTGCGGATCTCTGCGCAGCTCGCAGCCGACCATCCGCGCCTGCAAACGCGCCTGGATATGGGCCAGGTGCTCCTGGTTCTCCGCGTGCAGCTGTTTCCCCTCTTCGCTGATGACGATTTTTTTGCGTCCGTTGTCGTCTTCCACGCTGATAAGCCCCTGGTCCTGGAGCAGATCCAGCGTCGGGTAGATCACCCCCGGGCTGGGGCTGTAGTTCCCCTGGGTGAGGGTTTCGATCTCTTTGATCAGCTCATAGCCGTGGCTGGCGCTGCGGCTGAGGATGTCCAGAATAATCAGCCGCAGTTCGCCGTGGCCAAAGAAACGCTGGCGACGTCCGCCGCCGCGACGGCCATGGTCGCCGTGTTCGCTGGGATCGCTGTGGCGCCCGCGTGGCCCACGCCCCTCTTCATGATGATGTCGCATGGTTACCTCCTGCTATGTTTTGATATATCTAATTTATATCTAAAAAATGAATTCTCGCAATGCTGGTTGTGATTTATTTTTTAATTTGTTGATATTTATCTCTTTATTTTTGATGCTGGTATTTTAATGCGGTTTGTTTTGACTATATCAAAAAAAGACTTGCATTCTTTTTAGATGGCAATCATTATCATTTGCATCGAGTTTAGATATATCTATTTACTGTTCACGAAGGCGATCGATGATGACAAAAACCAAAGCAGACAAGTACCCGCAGCGTGTCCGCAATGAGCTGCGTTTCCGTGAGCTGACGGTGCTGCGCGTGGAGCGCGCAGGCGCGGCCTTCCAGCGCATCGTGCTGGGAGGCGAGGCGCTGGAAGGTTTCGTTTCCCGCGGCTTTGACGACCACACCAAGCTTTTCTTCCCGGAGCCTGGCGCGGCGTTTGCCCCGCCACAGGTGACCGAGGAGGGGATCGACTGGGGTGAGGGCGTGCGGCCTGCTACCCGCGACTATACGCCGCTGTACGATGCCGAACGCCATGAGCTGGCGTATGACTTCTTTATCCACGATGGCGGAATTGCCAGCCGCTGGGCGCTGGAGGCAAAAGTGGGCGATAAGCTGGTGATCGGCGGTCCGCGCGGCTCGCTGGTGGTGCCGGAGGATTACGCCTGGCAGTTATATGTCTGCGATGAGTCCGGTATGCCGGCGCTGCGTCGTCGCCTGCTGGGATTGCGTCAGCTGGCGGTGACGCCGCAGGTGACGGCCATCGTCACTATCGCTGATGCGTCATATAAAGATTATTTGGCGGATCTCGACGGCTTTAACATCGAGTGGGTGGTGGGCCACCATCCGGCGTTCGTCGCCGAGCGTCTGGCGCAGGTGAAGGTGCCGGCGGAGGATTATTTCATCTGGCTGACCGGCGAAGGCGCGGTGGTGAAATCGCTGCTGGCGCGCTTTGAAGATGAGAGCATCGATCAGCAGCTGGTGCGTTCGCAGGCGTACTGGCACAGCAAGTAAAAAGCCATCGTGGTAAAACCCGGATAGCGGCGCGTAGCGCCTTATCCGGGCTAACCGCGGTGCCGTTTTTTGTCGGGTGTCGGCTAACGCCTTACCCGACCTACCCTTCGGCGCTGTGACGTTGCCCCGGTAAGCGCAGCGCCACCGGGGAGGCTTATCGTTCCGCCAGCGCCTTAAACACCATCGCCACCGCGTGGGCGCCGGGGTCCATGTTGCCGAGCAGGCTGTCGCTGTTGAGATAGGACGCTCGTCCGGCGCCGGCTTTGCTCGACTGGCAGGTGCGATCCGCGCCGGCCTGCGCCGCGGCAAAAGCGGCCTGCAGGTTCTCCGGTTCGGCCAGCAGCGCCGTCAGCGCCGGCTGCAGAGCATCGATCATTGTCCGGTCGCCTTCATCGGCGCCGCCGTAAAATTTCATCTGCTCCAGACCAGCGTTCAGCGCCTCGGCCACGCTGGCGCCTTGCTCCAGTTTCTGCCCGGCAGCGGTGAAGAAGATCGACATCAATACCCCGCTGGAGCCGCCCATCACCACCGTCAGGCGTTCGCCCGTCAGCGCAAACAGCGTGGGCAGGTCGTTGAGCGGCAGCTGCTGGCGCTGCAGCAGGTCGGCAATCTCACGCGCCCCGGCGGCGAAGGTGGAGCCGGTATCGCCATCGCCCACTTTGGCATCCAGCGCGTTGAGATGATCTTCAAGCCCGACGAGGGTGCTGGTCACCTGCGCGACGTAATCGCCCACCTGCGGGTTGGCAGAGGGCGTAAAGTCGACGCGTGCGCTGGCGAGAGTGGAGGGCATGATGTTAACTGTCCGCGGCTGCACCGGCCGTGGCCAGCCGGCGGTTTCCACATCCGCCAGCAGCGCTTTCTCAATACTCTCTTCCAGCACGATGGCGCTCAGCGAGAAACCCTTCATATCCAGGGCCGTCACCAGCGAGGCCGGGCCAATCAGCCAGTCAACGCGTGCCTGCAGCGGCGTGTTAGCCAGTTCGCGAGTCAGGATCGCCATTTCGGCCACCGACACGCCGCCGAGGTTATTGAGCATCACCGCCAGACGGCCGGTTTCCGGCAGGGCGGCGGTCAGTTTTTCCACCATCAGGTTGATGATGTCCGCACTGTTTTGCGTGGCGATGGTGGAGGCGCCAGGCTCGCCGTGGATGCCCATTCCCAGCTCGGCGTGACCGGCCTGATGGCGCGGCGCGCTGTCGGCCTCCTGTGGCAGATGGCAGCTGGCCAGCGCCACCCCGATGCTGGCGGTGTGGTTGGCGGCGTACCGCGCTTCGCGCAGAACGGTGGCGAGGTTGTAGCCGCGTTCGGCAAAATAGCCCGCCACCTTATGGACGAACAGCGTACCGGCGATGCCCCGCGGCTGTTTATTATCCGGCAGCGAAATGTCGTCGCCAACGATCAGCATTTCCACGTTGTAGCCAAGACGGCGCGCTTTCTCCGCCGCCAGGCCAAAGTTCAGCCGGTCGCCGGTATAGTTTTTTACGATCAGCAGGCAGCCCGCCTCGCCGGTCACCGCCTGAATGGCGGTAAGCACCGCGTCGACGCTCGGCGAGGCGAACAGATCGCCACAGACTGCGGCGGTCAGCATGCCTTTACCAATAAAGCCGACGTGCGCCGGTTCGTGGCCGGCGCCGCCGCCGGAGATCACCGCCACGTTGTTTTTATTCAGGTCGCGACGGACCACCACCCGGATCGCCGGGTCGCTCTCCAGCCGGGCGAGGTTATTCCACGGACTGGCGATGATGGTTCCCTCAATCACGTCGTTGACGAGGCTGGCGCGCTGGTTAAAAAAGAATTGAGACATAGTGGTTCCTGAAGAGTAAGCGAAAACTCACCCTCCGGAGGCAGACCTCCGGAGCGGTAACGGTCAAAGTGGATTTAGTGGCGGATAAGGCGCTGGTGGCGCATATCGAGCGTGATGGGCTCGCCGGGCTGCACGCTGTTCAGCGCCTCGCCCTGCTGGCACAGCCAGGCGATCCCCGCCGCGCGGGCGATAATCGCGCCGTGGGCCTGTTCGCTGCCGTCGCGCAGGCACAGGCCTTTGACGCGACTGGCATCCAGTTGCAGGACGGTCGACGGGAACATGTTGTCGGCGATAATAATGGTCGGCTCGCCGGGCGTCGGCAGCGTCTCCTGAACGTCCTGCAGATGGCGCAGGGTGCGCTGCAGAATATCTTCGATATCGATATAGCGCGCCTGCAGATAGGGGTCATCCAGCTGGCGATACTGCTGGCTGAGCTCCATCAGCACCTGATGCCACGCCCATTCCGCCGAGCACGGCTCGGTGAGCAGACGATCGTTGGCGGCATCAAACAGATCCTCATCGTCGAGCAGGGTGTGGTGCCCGGCGAAAATCGCCGCGATGTCGGCGTTAAATTTATTCTCCGCCAGCTCGGTCAGGGCGGTGAGCTCCGCCAGCGTCTGGTCGATGGCCCGGCGCAGTCGCTGCTGCTCGCGGGCGACATCGGCGGCGGCTGGACGCACCGGTTGGATCAGGGCCAGCGAATAGCGCAGCGCGATGCCTTCGACGCGCCCGGAGGTGGCCGGGGCCGCTGCCGGTTGCGCCGCAGGCGATTCGCCGAAGTTATCGGCGGCCAGCGCCTGAAACGCCGCCAGCGCCGCATCGGCCTCTGGCCCACGGGCCAGCAGGCGCAGCTTGTCGTTGCGTCGCACCTGCAACAGGGCGATTTGGTTGAGGCTGTCCGGTTTGACGCACTTCCCGTTTTTCTCCAGCAGCAGATCGGCGTTAAAGCCTGCCAGCGCGGCGACCAGCTTCGACGCCGGACGCACGTGCAGGCCGTTGTGGTTCTGTATGACCACCGCAAGCGATTTGCTGTCGCCATCGTCGGCAAGCGTCGGCGTCGGGGCGGCGTCAGGGGTTGGCGAAGGTAAACCCAGCTGGATCCGTTTGGCCTCCAGGGCGTTCATGGCGTCGGCGATCACTTTGTCGATCCCGGCGCCGGAGGCGGCGCTGACGGTGGCCGCCAGCGTCCCCTCCACCAGCGGCGCGGCGCACAGCCGCACCTTCGCGGCAATCGCCGGATCGAGCAGATCGAGAGCGGTCTCGGCGCTGAGCAACGCGCTGCCGATATCCATCATCACCAGCACGTGGTCGGTGTCGGCGACGGATTCGATCGCTTCCATGACCTTGATCGGGTCGGTGCCGATCGGGCTGTCGGGGTCGTCGATCCCGGCGGCGATCGCCAGCTTGCAGCCGTCGTTGATTAACATCTGCCGGGCCAGTTCTCCGACACCTTCGCCCAGCCGGGCGCTATGAGAAACAATAACCAGGTTTACCATCGCGATTTCCTTACTCTTTGGCCGCGGCGGCCAACATCTGCATCATAAACATCACTGACGTGGCGCCCGGATCCTGATGGCCGATGCTGCGTTCGCCAAGGTAGCTGGCGCGGCCTTTGCGCGCCTGCATGGTGATGGTGCTGTGGGCGCCGGCTTCCGCTGCTTTGCAGGCGGCATCCAGCGCGGCGGCGATCGACAGGTGCTGCTCGCTGGACTGGCGCAGGGAGTCCACCACCGGCAGCCAGACGTCGCACATGGTTTTATCCCCCGGCTCCGCTTTGCCGCGGTTGACGACGCCGTCCGCGCCTTCGCGGATCATCAGGTACAGTTCGTCGAGCGTCAGGCTCTGGTGAGCCTGAGTGACCTGCGCGGCGCGAATGAAGAAGGTGCCGAACAGCGGGCCGCTGGCGCCGCCGACGTTGGAGAGCAGCGTCATGCCGGTGTTTTTGAGGATAAAGCCAATATCTTTATCGGCAATCGACGGCAGCTTTTCCACCACCTTGCTGAAGCCGCGGTGCATGTTCAGGCCGTGATCGGCATCGCCGATCTCTTTATCGAGGCCGGTGAGAAAATCGCTCTCTTTGGTGAAGATATCGCCGCAGCGGTACAGCCAGTCGACGATTTGCGTTCTGTTCAGTGACATGTCGTGCTCCTTAGTTTCCCCAGTTTAGCGCCGGGGTATGAACCGGGGCGTCCCATAGCGCCAGCGTCTCATCATCCACTTTCAGCAGAGTGATGGAGAAGCCCGCCATATCCAGCGAGGTACAGTAGCTACCGACGAGGTTGCGTTCGATGATGATGCCGGACGCTTCGCAGCGCTGGGCGAGACGGTGATACACACCGTACAGTTCGGACAGCGGGGTGGCGCCGAGGTTATTGACCAGCGCGATGACCCGGTCGCCGTTTTGCAGCGCGGTTTTGCTCTGCTTCACTTCCTGCCACGCGCCCTTGACGGTATCCCACTGGCGCAGCGTGCGGCTGTAGGCGCCATTCTCCAGCAGGGTATCGAACATCTCATCGACGGTTTGGTTCAGCGAGCTGAAGCGACGGCGGTCGATGCCCGGCTCGCCGTGAATGCCGACGCCGAACTCCATTTCATCGTCCTGCAGGGTAAAGGAAGGTTGTCCGGCGGCCGGTACGGTGCAGGCGCCGAGGGCGATGCCAATGGAGTGACCGAGATTATTCAGGCGGCGCCCCAGTTCAGCGCAGGCCTCCAGCGAATCGCCGCGCTCGGCGGCGGCGCCGACCAGTTTTTCGATCAGTACGGTATTGGCGACGCCGCGGCGGCCTGCGGTATAGAGACTGTCCTTCACCGCCACGTCGTCGTCGACCACCACGGTGGTGACTTTAATGCCGCTCTCATGCAGCAGCTCGGTGGCGGTTTCGAAGTTCAGGATGTCGCCGGTGTAGTTTTTGATAATCAGCAGGACGCCTTCGCCGCCGTCAATCTGCATCGCGCATTCGAACATTTTATCCGGCGTCGGCGAGGTGAAGATTTCCCCCGGGCAGGCGCCAGAAAGCATCCCTTGGCCGATATAGCCACAGTGCATTGGCTCATGGCCGCTGCCGCCGCCGGAGAGGAGGGCGACCTTGCCGGCCACCGGCGCATCGGCGCGGGTGACGTACAGCGGGTCCTGATGCAGGGTCAGCTGCGGGTGGGCTTTAGCAAGCCCCTGTAATTGTTCATTCAGTACATCTTCAACACGGTTAATCAGCTTTTTCATTATTCAGTGCTCCGTTGGAGAAGGTTCGATGCGGCCTCTCTGCTGGCGGAGGCGGTCATCGCGTAGGGGTATCGTCTGACGGTGCAGCGTGCCTGGCGATATGATGATTCTGGCTGAGCGGACGAAAAAAAGAATGCCCCGGCGATTGGGTTTCATTACGAAACATCGCCTGCTTATTTTGTTTCTTTATGGAACGTTTTTGCTGAGAAAACGGTGAAAATGCGAGCTGGCGCGCTTTTTTTCACCTGCTTTAAGCCCCGGTCATCGCAGCCGGCACAGTAGGCGGAAAAAATTTTTCGCTGATTTTCACGCAGCTGCGCGGGAAAAGCCTGCCGCTAAAGGGGGATGGTAGGGGAATTATGCGGCAGAGGAGCGGATCGGGATCGCAATCCTGACGGAGAACAGGGCTTTTTGTTCCAATATGGAACGTAAAAATTTAACCTGTGTTTCATATCAGAACAAAAAGGCGAAAGATTTTTTTGTTCCCTGCCGGCCCTACAGTGATCGCACTGCTCCGGTACATTCCGTTGAGGCCGCGCTTTACCGGCCGGCGCGGATAACGCTAGGGCTCATCATGTCTACATGCGCACTTATTTGAGGGTGAAAGGAATGCTAAAAGTTATTCAATCTCCAGCCAAATATCTTCAGGGTCCTGATGCTGCTGTCCTGTTCGGTCAATATGCCAAAAACCTGGCGGAGAGCTTCTTCGTCATCGCTGACGACTTCGTGATGAAGCTGGCGGGGGAGAAAGTGGTGAATGGCCTGCAGAGTCACGATATTCGCTGCCATGCGGAACGGTTTAACGGCGAATGCAGCCATGCGGAAATTAACCGCCTGATGGCGATTTTGCAAAAACAGGGCTGCCGCGGCGTGGTTGGCATCGGCGGCGGTAAAACCCTCGATACCGCGAAGGCGATCGGTTACTACCAGAAGCTGCCGGTGGTGGTGATCCCGACCATCGCTTCGACCGATGCGCCGACCAGCGCGCTGTCGGTGATCTACACCGAAGCGGGCGAGTTTGAAGAGTATCTGATCTATCCGAAAAACCCGGATATGGTGGTGATGGACACGGCGATTATCGCCAAAGCGCCGGTACGCCTGCTGGTCTCCGGCATGGGCGATGCGCTCTCCACCTGGTTTGAGGCCAAAGCCTGCTACGATGCGCGCGCCACCAGCATGGCCGGGGGGCAGTCCACCGAGGCGGCGCTGAGCCTGGCCCGCCTGTGCTATGATACGCTGCTGGCGGAGGGCGAAA
Source organism: Klebsiella sp. GB_Kp047 (assembly GCF_040065235.1). Lineage (NCBI taxonomy): Bacteria > Pseudomonadati > Pseudomonadota > Gammaproteobacteria > Enterobacterales > Enterobacteriaceae > Klebsiella > Klebsiella sp. GB_Kp047. Next base: position 177,267 of record NZ_JBEAJG010000028.1, read on the forward strand.
AGGCCCGTCTGGCGGCGCAGGCCGGGGTGGTGACCGAAGCGCTGGAGCGCATCATCGAAGCGAACACCTACCTCAGCGGCATTGGCTTTGAAAGCAGCGGCCTGGCCGCCGCCCACGCGATCCACAACGGTTTCACCATTCTGGAAGAGTGTCACCACCTGTATCACGGCGAGAAAGTGGCCTTCGGCACCCTGGCGCAGCTGGTGCTGCAGAACAGCCCGATGGACGAGATTGAAACCGTGCTGGGCTTCTGCCAGCGCGTCGGCCTGCCGGTGACCCTCGCGCAGATGGGCGTCAAAGAGGGGATCGACGCGAAAATCGCCGCGGTGGCGAAAGCCACCTGCGCGGAAGGGGAGACCATCCACAATATGCCGTTCGCGGTGACCCCGGAAAGCGTGCACGCCGCTATCCTCACCGCCGATCTGTTAGGCCAGCAGTGGCTGGCGCGTTAATTCGCGGTGGCTAAACCGCTGGCGCCGGTCAGCGGTTTTTCTTTCTCCCCTCTGGCAGTGGCTGCCGGAGGGGTTCTCTATGGTAAAACGCGGAAAACAGTATGACTGTTCAGACTCAGGATACCGGGAAGGCGGTCTCTGCCGTCATCGCCCAGTCATGGCATCGCTGCAGCAAGTTTATGCAGCGTGAAACCTGGCAAACGCCGCACCAGGCCCAGGGCCTGACTTTTGACTCTATCTGTCGGCGTAAAACCGCGCTGCTGACCATCGGTCAGGCGGCGCTGGAGGACGCCTGGGAGTTTATGGACGGTCGCCCCTGCGCGCTGTTTATTCTTGATGAGACCGCCTGCATCCTGAGCCGCTGCGGCGAACCGCAAACGCTGGCGCAGTTGGCTGACCTGGGATTTCGCGACGGCAGCTACTGCGCGGAGAGCATTATCGGCACCTGCGCGCTGTCGCTGGCCGCGATGCAGGGGCAGCCGATCAACACCGCCGGCGATCGGCATTTTAAGCAGGCCCTGCAGCCATGGAGCTTTTGTTCGACGCCGGTGTTCGATAACCACGGGCGCCTGTTCGGCTCTATCTCGCTTTGCTGTCTGGTGGAGCACCAGTCCAGCGCCGACCTTTCCCTGACGCTGGCCATCGCCCGCGAGGTGGGCAATTCCCTGCTCACCGACAGCCTGCTGGCGGAATCCAACCGCCACCTTAATCAGATGTACGGCCTGCTGGAGAGCATGGACGACGGGGTGATGGCGTGGAACGAACAGGGGGTGCTGCAATTTCTCAATGTTCAGGCGGCGAGACTGCTGCATCTTGATGCCCAGGCCAGCCAGGGGAAAAATATCGCCGATCTGGTGACCCTTCCGGCGCTGCTGCGCCGGGCCATCAAACACGCCCGCGGCCTGAATCACGTTGAAGTTACCTTTGAAAGCCAGCACCAGTTTATCGACGCGGTGATCACCTTAAAACCGATCGTCGAGGCGCAAGGCAACAGCTTTATTCTGCTGCTGCACCCGGTGGAGCAGATGCGGCAGCTGATGACCAGCCAGCTGGGCAAAGTCAGCCACACCTTTGAGCAGATGTCAGCCGACGATCCGGAAACCCGGCGGCTGATCCACTTTGGCCGCCAGGCGGCGCGCGGCGGCTTCCCGGTGCTGCTGTGCGGTGAAGAAGGGGTGGGGAAAGAGCTGCTGAGCCAGGCCATCCACAATGAAAGCGAGCGGGCGGGCGGCCCCTATATCGCCGTCAACTGCCAGCTGTATGCCGACAGCGTGCTGGGCCAGGACTTTATGGGCAACGCCCCCACTGACGATGAAAATGGCCGCCTGAGCCGCCTTGAGCTGGCCAATGGCGGCACCCTGTTTCTGGAAAAAATTGAGTATCTGGCGCCGGAGCTGCAGTCGGCCCTGCTGCAGGTGATTAAGCAGGGAGTGCTTACCCGCCTCGACGCCCGCCGCCTGATCCCGGTGGATGTGAAGGTGATCGCCACCACCACCGTCGATCTGGCCAACCTGGTGGAACAGAACCGCTTTAGCCGCCAGCTGTACTATGCGCTGCACTCCTTCGAGATTGTCATCCCCCCGCTGCGCGCCCGGCGCAACAGCATCCCGTCGCTGGTGCATAACCGGCTGAAGAGCCTGGAGAAGCGTTTCTCTTCGCGGCTGAAAGTGGACGATGACGCGCTGGCCCAACTGGTGGCCTACTCGTGGCCGGGAAATGATTTTGAGCTTAACAGCGTGATAGAGAACATTGCCATCAGCAGCGACAACGGCCACATTCGGCTAAGCAACCTGCCGGAATATCTCTTTTCCGATCGGCCGGGGGTCGATAGCGGCTCATCGCTGCTGCCGGCCAGCCTGACCTTTAGCGCCATCGAAAAAGAGGCCATCATTCACGCTGCCCGGGTGACCAGCGGGCGGGTGCAGGAGATGTCGCAACTGCTGAATATTGGCCGCACCACCCTGTGGCGCAAAATGAAGCAGTACGATATCGACGCCAGCCAGTTCAAGCGCAAGCATCAGGCCTAGTCTTCTCGATACGCGCCATGGAGAACAGGGCGTCCGACAGACGATTGCTGTAGCGTTTGAGCGCGTCGCGCAGTGGGCCAAATTGGCCATCCTCTGCCGTGCGAATGCGCTAGCGATGAGTGTGACGGGGCCCGCCGCATAACGGCGGGTAACGAGGTTAACTTTCCCCGGCGAGCGCCGGGGGATGGCTTATTTTTTAATAACCGAGTTGAGGTCGCCGAGTTTAGCGGCGGGGTTCTTGTGGCACTGCTGCAGCATTTTCGGCACCGAGACGGTCTCGACTTCATGCCAGTCGACATAGTCCCCGCCGCTGAAGTCGGTGTTGCGATTCACTACCCAGAAGGCCACCGGGGTCATGCTTTTCGGGTTCATATCCATAAATTCCTGACAGGTCATATTCTGCGGTGTGGTTTCCTGTACCGCGAATGCCGGGCTGGTCATCAGACAGAATGTGGTCGCCGCCACGGTCAATACGAGTGCTTTAGGTAAATTCATTTTCTTCTCCAGTCATAAAATACGGCTTAAGCCCGAGCATGCTTCATCTTATTTCTCAGGACCAGAAAGCCGATGGCGCTAAATATCATTTCAACGCCGATAAATGCGGTAATAAATAACCAGCTTTGCTGCGGGTTCATTGCCAGCCACAGGCAGGCGATAATTAAATCCAGCAGACCGATAAAAATATTCCAGCCAGCGCCGCTTTGTTTTCGGGTTTTACATCCGCTGACGATGCGGGAAATACCGCCGAGAACAAATAAAAGGCCGAATAAAAAGGCCAGACTGCTCATGCCGTTGAGGGGATTGACGACAAAACTCAGGCCGAGCACGATCCAGGCGATGGCGAAGATCAGCGCCACCAGGCGTGATTTCCAGTGCTGCTGACGGAAAACAATCAGGCTGTATAGCGAATAGAAGCCGCAGATCATGAACAACATGCCGGTCACCGTGGCGAGATACCAGCCGGCGACCAATGGCCAGGCCAGACAACAGGCTCCGCAGATAAACAGCAGGGCGGCCATCATGCCGGCATGCCGTTTATATCGAATGAAGACGCGTGGGCTAAACGCATTTAAGGTGTAATGGCTAAACATAAACATAATTGCTCCGCAGATCCGGTTGGCGGCCTGACGCTGAATAAAATACGTTATGATTTATTCAGCGGGCCAAAAGAAATGTCTGAGGAAAATAGTAGGCCGTGCCATCGCCAGGCGTAAATAAGAGTGCTGAGGTCACTTTATACGCCTTGTCTGACAGCTGTCAGACAAGGCCCGCAATATCGATTCCGGGCTCTGATTCTCAATAACTACGATATTTTTTAAGCTGGCTGCGTTTGGTGATGCTTACCGATTTTAATCAGGAGTTAACGATGAAAAAAGTCATTCTGGCGAGCCTGCTGGCAACCATGATGGGTACCTCTCCGGTGTGGGCAGCAGATAACGCGACGGCAGCGCCTGCCGCGGCAGCCACAGCGCAGGTGCAGAAAGAAGCCGCCGATGTGTTACAGGTGGCGGTTCAGGGCGCGAACGCGATGCGCGACGTCCAGTTCGCCCGTCTGGCGTTGTTTCACGGCCAGCCGGAGAGCGCCAAAAAACTGACAGACGACGCCGCCGCGCTGCTGGCCGCCGATGACGCCAGCTGGGCGAAGTTCGTGAAAACCGACGCGACAGCCAAAATGATCGCCGATCGCTATGTGGTGATCAATGCGACCATCGCCTTGTCTGAAGACTATGTGGCCACCCCGGAAAAAGAGAGTGCCATTAAATCTGCCAACGAAAAACTGGCGAAAGGCGATCAGAAAGGGGCTATCGATACCCTGCGCCTGGCCGGTATTGGCGTGATTGAGAACCAGTATCTGATGCCGCTTAACCAGACCCGTAAGGCGGTGGCGCAGGCGCAAAAACTGCTGAAAGCCGGGAAGTATTACGAAGCGAATCTGGTGCTGAAAGGCGCTGAAGAGGGCATCGTGGTGGACAGCGAGATGCTGGTGGCGGGTAACTGATCCTCGTTCCACCCTGAGAGAGCGCAGAGGAAGAGACTGACAAGGATGTCCCCTTAGCGGTCGGGCAGCGGACTGCCCGACCGGAACGGCTAGCGGCCGATGAGGGCGTCGATTTCGCCATCGATCTCGCACAGGATGCCGGTGATGTGCTGTACCACCTCCAGACAGCTTGCCGGCGTCAGCGAATCAGGTCGCTTAGCCTCAAAAGGGGCGCACAGTTGTTGTAGCGCAGTAATCCCCAGGATTTGTGCTGAACCGTGCAGACGGTGCAGCGCCCGCAGAAAGGTCTGCGGTTCATGCCGGGCGATAGCCTGTCCGGCGGCCTGTAAATCTGTGGCCGACGCATCGCGGAACGTCTCCAGCATCTCAGCCATCAGCGCCTGGTCTCCCCCCGTATTTTCGGTCAGCACGCTGAGCTTCAGATGCCGGGCGGCGTTAGGTGATGCGTGGCCCACCGCTAAGCGGCTGAGCTCATGGCTCAGCGTCTGAACCGACACTGGCTTAAACAGACACATATTCATGCCGCTGGCCAGACATGCCTCCCGCGACTGCGGCAGCGCACTGGCGGTCACTCCCCAAATCACCAGGCTCGGGTAGCGTCGGCGTAACGACGCCGCCAGCGCCAGGCCATCTTTCTTCGGCATATTGAGGTCCGTGATCAGCAGATCGTAATGTTTGCCGGCGAGCTTATTCTCCGCTTCTTCACCGTCGCAGGCTTCATCGACACTGTAGCCGATAGTGTTGAGCTGGCGTTTGAGCAACAGCCGGTTGGTGGGGTGGTCGTCCGCTATCAATATCGACAGCCCGGGCAGGGCCTGCGGCCTGGCGGGCAACGCCTGTGGCGCGTGAATCGCGCAGCGACTCACCCTGACCGGCAGCGTGATGGTGAAAGTGGTCCCCACGCCCGGACGGCTGACCATCTCCAGCCGGCCCTGCATCAACGTAACCAGCTCCTGGCAAATGACCAGCCCCAGCCCGGAGCCGGTCTGCTGGCGTCCCTGGCGCGCCTGGGCATAGCGATGAAAGAGGGTGGCCTGCTCTGCTTCACTGATCCCGCAGCCGCTGTCGCTAACGATGAGGGTCAGCTCTCCCTGTGTCTCATCCGCCTGCGCCAGCCGGCAGGAGATCTGAATCGCGCCCTCGGCGGTAAACTTCAGCGCATTGCCGATGAGATTATTGAGAATTTGCCGCAGCGCCTGAGGGTCGACCCACAGCGCGATCCCCTCCTGCAGAGGGAGATGGCTATGCAGCGCGATCCCCTTCTGCTGCGCCAGCGCGCCGAAGGTGTGGCACTGCTGCGACACCACCTGCGCCACATCGCTCCACTGTGGGGTGATCTGGTATTTTCCCGACTCAATCTTGTCGATATCGAGAATATTACCGATCAGCCCCAGCAGGGTTTGCGCCGTCGACCCCGCCAGCTCGATCGCCTCTTTACGCTGACCGACGTTCAGCTCCGGTTTCGCCAGCAGTTCCAGAAAGCCGACGATGGCGCTCACCGGCGTGCGCAGCTCGTGGCTCATGCTGGCCAGAAAGCGACTCTTGGCTTTTGTCGCCTGAATCGCTTTGTCTTTTTCCCGCTCCAGCGCGCAGGAGAGGGCCTCCTTCTGCGCCAGCTCCTCCTCCAGCCGCTGCTGAGAGTCTTTACGTTTGCACACTTCCCGGCACAGGGAGAGTCCCCAGCCGAGGCTGATGGCGATCAGCACCAGCGCGAAGGCGATCAGCTGGTAAAACTGGCGGCTGTACTGGCTCCAGTTCTCTATTTGCTGGCTGGAGATTTTCGACCACTTCTCGGTCATCTGCAGAATATCCCGCGGCGGAATGGCCTGCAGCGCTTTGTTGAGCACGGCGGCCAGCACCGGTTCATCGCGTGGGATCGCCAGCCGAATGGCGGCGACCGGGAGTCCATCGATGCGGGTGTAGTGAAGATCTTGCGGATAGTAGTGATCGATCATATAGCGGGCGGAAAGCTCCGAGGCCACGGCGGCATCCGCCTCGCCTTCCTCCACCATCTTCATGGCGACACCAACGTTATCCGTCTCCACCCAGTTAACCTGCGGAAAGCGCGCTTTCAGGTCGTGGGCGGCGATCGGCCCCACCGGCAGGGCGATCCGTGCCGGGCGCGTCAGCAGATGCGGGTCGGGCGCGCTGCCGCGGGCGACCAGCACAAAGGCCACGTTAATGAGCGGCTCGCTGAGGGTGACGTAAGCCTGCGGCTGCGGGGTCAGGGTCGCGGCGGGCATGATCGCCCAATCCTCTTTTTCCATGCGCTTTGCCAGATCCTGACGATTGCGCACCAGAATAGGGTCAAACTGCAGCCCGGTCTGTAGTGAGAAAATATTCAGCATATCGGCCATGATGCCGCGCAGCTCATCTTCGTCATCCACCAGGGTAAAAGGTGGAAAGTAGGGGTTAACCAGCAGGCGGATGTGACGATGCTTCCGCAGCCAGCGCTGCTCCTCAGCGGTAAAAGGCAACGGGGTATTAAGAAACGACAGATCGCCGCGGTTGAGCCAGTTTTGCATGATCCGCATCGCGGTATCGCTGTCGATGGCGTGGATAAAACGGTCAAGGAGCTGGTGCAGCGCCGGTCGATCTTCACGGGTGACAAAGCGGTTGTGCTGCTCCTGCTGACGAAAATAGTGCGTGATGACCAGCGATTGCGAGAAATATTTCGAGATGCAGTGGCCGGTGGTGATGTTGTTGCCGATGAAATACTGATTCTCGCCGCTGACCACCGAGGCGAGGGCCTGATAGTCGCTATCATAAAGGGTGATTTTGGCGTTGGGAAACGCCTGTTGAATAATATCGAAAAAGGCGCAATCGCGGGTGCAGGCTAGCTTGACGCGGCGGTCGGTGGTTAGCGGCGGCAGGGGGGATTTTAGCGAGGTGACCAGCGTCGGCCAGGTTTTGATCAGCGGTGCGGATTGAACCAGGCCCGGGGCGAGCGCATCCCGGTGCGCCACCTGAGTGAGCAGGGTATCGACCTGGCGGTCGGCCAGGGCGGCCAGCGCCTGCTGCTCGGTGTCATATTGGCGGATAACCACCTTTAGCCCGAGGCTGTGCGCCATCAGCGCCAGATAGTCGGCGTTAATCCCCTGATAGCTTTCTTCGTCGCTGTCGTAGACGACGGGCGTCATCTCAGGGAGCCAGGTGCCGACGATCAGCGTTGGCTGGGCGGCCAGCCAGGCCTTTGCCTTATCGTTGAGCGGAATGTCGATCGCCGCAATGTGGGCATGGCTTTTCAGCTCCAGTTGCTTCATGGCAAACGCGGAGGGAGAGAGACTCAGCGCCAGCCCGACAATCAGGGATAAAATAAGACGAACGACCATGCCATCACCCTATTTTATTGCGTTGCGCAAAGTCATAAAGCTCAAGCAGGGAGCTGCAGCCTAATTTATCCATCAGACGGACCTTATAGGTGCTTACCGTCTTATTGCTGATATTCATTTTGCTGCCGATGGTGGTGTAGTCGATGCCGCTGAGAATATAGCGGAAGACCTTCATCTCCTGCGTTGACAGCGTATCCAGTCGGTCCTGATCGGTGATGCCGTGGGTGCAGAAGCGCTCCAGTGAAAAAGGGAAATAGCTGTAGCCATTATTGGCCGCGTCGATCGCGGCGAGGATATTATTCATTCCCTCTTTTTTACTCACAAAACCATTGGCCCCGCAGTCGGCGCTACGTTTGCCGTAAAACAGTTCATTCTTGGCGGAAATGACGATGATTTTTCCCCGGTAGCGGCGTTTTCGCAGCTGCTCCAGAACGTCTATGCCGCTGAGTTCCGGAATATCAACGTCGACGATCAGCAGGTCAGGCTGCATGGTTTCGGCGGTCTGTACCGCATGGGCGCCGCTGTCGAGTTCCGCTGCGACGGTAATGCCGTTGCTGTCGAGAAGGTTGCGAATGGCGATACGTGCCAATGGATGATCGTCAATGATTATCGCATTCATGGGGGCGTAAATCCTGATATGAAAAAAGAGGGCGATGCCTGATGCAGGTGCGGCGGGGGTTATTTTTATCGGTGCCGTAATAAGGCGCAATTGTAACACAAATCGTTTTCGGCCGGGAAAATATTGTGGATGTGTGCCTGCCGAATATATTTGCATATCGGGATGACAGCTGTAGGAAAAGGCGTTCGCTTGCTTCAGCGCTGTCTGCTGTTAAAAAAAATGCAAACGATTAATCTGCGCTTTTTAAGGTGAGGTGCCGGGAATATCGTCCGGTGACAGCTGGCAGGTAAAATAATAACAATGGTAAAAGCAAAGCGCCCCCTCTGGCGAAAATGGGCTTGGAAACGTCTGATGGCAGGAATAATCGTCCTGGCAATAAGTAACGCCGCGGTGGGAAAGGACGTGACGACCACTGAGGCGCGGACGCGCGATATGATGCGCTGTCAGGATTATCTGCAGCTGGATCCGCGCACCTGGACGCCGATGGTGATCTGGCTGATGAACGATCCTTTTTCCCTGCAGCCGCCGGAGTGGACCGACTTCCATGAAGCCGAGCTGGTGCTGACGCCGATCCTCACCGAAATCTGCCGTCAGGAGCCAGATGCCTGGCTGACTTCGCTGCGGGAACGGCTCAATTCTTATCAGCAGGTGCGGTCGCTGAACTAAGCGACCGCGGTAAAGCGGCAGAAAAAGTGACTAAACGTGCAGTTAGCGGCCAATTTCTGCGCCGAAGATCAGCAGCGGCCCGCTTTTTTCGACAGGGCGTCGCAGGTTTTGCTCGCTGGCGTCGGGTTGGCGCCGGCACAGATGGCATCCGAGACGGTGCTACTGCCGCCCAGCGGGATCAGTCCATACAGTTTCGGCTCGGCGGCTTTAGTCACATAGCAGCGATGGCGGGTGTTGCCGATGGTCGCCACAAAGTTGGTTTTCACATCCTGCTGCTTCGCATCGGAAATGGTCACCTGCGAAACATCGACATTAAAGGCAAAAGCGGCGGCTTCTTTCATTTCGCTTTCCGTCGCCATCGGTGGTTTAGCTACGCAACCCGTTAATAACAGTGCCAGACAGGTACTGACTGATATATCCCGTATTTTCATATTTTCATCCTTTTGTGTGAGTCAGCGGGTTGTATATATGAGCGACGGGAGGGGGGTGTTGATTTTGATCAGCTGGTAAAGGGAAGGGGTATTTTTCGGAAATTGGCCTGAATTGTTAAAGTTATCGTGAGCAGTATGAATTCCAGCGTTGCGGGAATGAAAGGTGTTTTATGCCGACCTTGCGTAGTAAGACAGAGTAAACAGGAACGCGGCAATGATGGACTGGCTTCGGGAGGTGGGCAACGCAGATGGCCTGCGCAAACTTTTGCCAGGATAGAGCACTGTCTATTTTAGCGTAAGCGTAAATTTTCCTTTTCGCGATAACGGATTTTTTATCCTCTTAGCGGAATGGCAAGAAAATGCTGACCACGCGCATTGCTCAACGGCTTATGTTGCCATTTTATCGCTATTCTAAAATTTAGAAACAAAAAAGCCACTCTTTAGAGTGGCCTAACTGTATGTATTTACTGCTAAAATTTGGTGGCCCCTGTTGGGTTTGAACCAACGACCAAGCGATTATGAGTCGCCTGCTCTAACCACTGAGCTAAGGGGCCGTGGCGAGGGATTATAAAGTAACTGACGGTTGCAATCCAGCGTAAAGCGCGCAGCTGCTGTTTTTATAAACAATGCATTTTCAATCCTTTATAATCATGTTTTAGCCATACAGCCGGAGAAAACATGATTAGCGATATCCTTGCGCCGGGCCTGCGCGTCGTCTTTTGCGGTATCAACCCGGGGAAGTCTTCCGCCCATACCGGCTTTCATTTTGCCCATCCTGGCAACCGCTTCTGGAAGGTCATCCATCAGGCCGGTTTTACCGATCGGCAGCTCAGGCCGGAAGAGGAGCTGCAGCTGCTGGATACGCGCTGCGGCATCACCATGCTGGTTGAGCGCCCGACGGTGCAGGCCAGCGAGGTCGCCCTGCAGGAGCTGCGCAGCGGCGGCCGTGAGCTGGTGAAGAAGATTGAGGAGTATCAGCCGCAGGCCCTGGCGGTGCTCGGCAAGCAGGCCTTCGAGCTGGCCTTTAACCAGCGCGGGGCGAAGTGGGGGAAACAGGCGATGACCATTGGCACGACCCAGGTGTGGGTGCTGCCCAATCCCAGCGGTTTAAACCGGGCGACGCTCGATAAGCTGGTGGCGGCCTATCGTGAACTGGATGATGCCCTGGCGACCCGCGGTCAGTAGCGGAGAGCGGCGGCTTTCCCCGAGCGGCCAGCGAAACGCCATAAAAAAAGCTCCCCGCAGGGAGCTTTTTAACCGGCTGTGGACGCTGTCCCGCGACGATTAATCGTCGAGGAAGCTACGTAGCACTTCAGAACGGCTCGGGTGGCGCAGTTTACGCAGCGCCTTCGCTTCGATCTGACGGATACGTTCGCGAGTAACGTCGAACTGTTTACCCACTTCTTCCAGCGTGTGGTCGGTGTTCATGTCGATACCGAAACGCATACGCAGGACTTTCGCTTCACGAGCGGTAAGGCCGGCCAGCACGTCGTGCGTTGCCGCACGCAGGCTCTCGGTGGTCGCGGAATCCAGCGGCAGCTCGAGGGTGGTATCCTCGATGAAATCCCCCAGATGCGAATCTTCATCGTCGCCGATCGGCGTTTCCATGGAGATAGGCTCTTTGGCGATCTTCAGCACTTTACGGATTTTGTCTTCCGGCATCAGCATGCGCTCAGCCAGCTCTTCCGGGGTCGGTTCACGGCCCATCTCCTGCAGCATCTGACGGGAGATACGGTTGAGCTTGTTGATGGTCTCAATCATATGCACCGGAATACGGATGGTGCGCGCCTGATCCGCGATGGAGCGGGTGATCGCCTGACGGATCCACCAGGTAGCGTAGGTCGAGAACTTGTAGCCGCGACGGTATTCGAACTTATCCACCGCTTTCATCAGACCGATGTTGCCTTCCTGAATCAGGTCGAGGAACTGCAGACCGCGGTTGGTGTATTTCTTGGCGATCGAGATAACCAGACGCAGGTTCGCTTCCACCATCTCTTTCTTCGCACGGCGGGCTTTCGCTTCACCGATGGACATGCGACGGTTGATATCCTTCACCTGCTCGATGGTCAGGCCGGTCTCTTCTTCGATCTGCTGCAGCTTCTGCAGGCCGCGCTGCACGTCTTCTTTCACTTCCAGCAGCTTCTCGGACCACGGCTTGTTCATCGCCACCGCGGCGTTGAACCAGGTTTCGCTGGTTTCGTTGCCGGTGAACAGGGTGATGAAGTTTTTCTTCGGCATTTTGCACTGCTCAACGCACAGCTTCATGATGATACGTTCCTGAGTACGAACGCGATCCATCATGCTACGCATGCTGTTGACCAGGTAATCGAACTGCTTCGGCACCAGGCGGAACTGCTTGAAGACTTCAGACAGCTTCAGGATCTCTTCCTGGGCGGCGGCATGGCTACGACCTTTGGCTTTGATAGTGTCGCGGGTCAGCTCGTACTGGGTACGCAGCTCGGCGAACTTCTCACGGGCCAGCTCAGGGTCGATGCTGTTGTCGTCATCGCTGTTGTCGTCGGCGTCTTCATCTTCGTCTTCGTCTTCGTCGTCATCCATCTCTTCCTGAGACAGCTCGGAGCCAACGTGGGTGGCGGTCGGCGCCATATCTTCTTCGGCGTTCGGATCGACGAAACCGGTGATCAGATCGGACAGACGGGCTTCTTCCGCTTCCACGCGGTCGTACTGCTCAAGCAGGTAGGTGATCGCTTCCGGGTATTCGGCAACGGAGCACTGCACCTGGTTGATGCCGTCTTCAATGCGTTTGGCGATGTCGATTTCGCCTTCACGGGTCAGCAGCTCTACGGTACCCATTTCACGCATGTACATGCGCACCGGGTCGGTCGTACGCCCGATTTCGGATTCCACGCTGGAGAGCACCTGCGCGGCGGCTTCGGCAGCATCTTCATCCGCGGTGTTTTCGGCAAGCATCAGATCATCGGCATCCGGTGCTTCTTCCATCACCTGAATGCCCATGTCGTTGATCATTTGGATGATGTCTTCGATCTGATCGGAATCGACGATATCTTCCGGCAGATGGTCATTGACCTCGGCATAGGTCAGATAGCCTTGCTCCTTACCACGTTGGACAAGAAGCTTCAGCTGTGACTGCGGGTTTTGCTCCATAAGACGGTATCCACACTTAATTCGTTTGATTGGTGTCGACAGGCGGGCTGTCGACATTTAAAGCGAGGGCGTACTTATATTATTGCCGCTGCGCCTCTGCGCGGCTGTCGGGGGCTTCCCGATCGATACTCGGCACTTAAGCCGTTAAATACGGTGTCCTTCACGTTGCTCTGCGTTCTGCTGCTGCATCAATGCAACGTGAATGACTGAGTCTGTCATTTATTTTTTCGCCAGCTCCTGGCTGATGGTCCAGAGCTCCCGGCGTTCCTCACTGCTTAAACCGTGTGTGCGATCGCGAGCAATCAACTCTTCCTGTCGCAGTTCCAGCAGTGAATCAAACATATGGTTGAGCGAGTCGGTGAAGGTTTGTTCAGCGATATCTTTATCTGCTATATCGTCCCACATCGACAGTTTTTCAAGGGTTGCGGCCTCTTTTGTGCCGCGATATTGCTCTAAAAGTTGCCCGGTTGTCAGACCAGGCTGCGCCAGACAGCTCTTCACCAGCTCGCCGAACAGGCTCAGCCCCGGCATTTTGCGCGAGTCCAGCCCCTCCAGCGGTGGGACTAACGGCGCCAGATCCGGGTTTTGCACCAGCAGTCCTATCAGTATACGCATGGTCGTGCGTTTTAGCTGTGGTGCGGGGCGCGGGGCGCCATTTTCCGCCTGTTTTGGCATTAAACGTTCAAGCTGGGCGTCATCTAAAATGCCCAGCTTGTTGCCCAGCTCCTGACGCAAATAGATGCGCAGGGTTTCGCCCGGCACCTGGGTTATCAGCGGCAGCGCCAGCGTGCTCAGCTGCGCGCGCCCGTCCGGCGTGCTCAGGTCGACCTGCGGCAGCAGGCTGTTAAACAAGAACGTGGAGAGCGGCTGAGCCTGCTCCATCCGCGCCTCGAACGCCGCTTTGCCCTCTTTACGCACCAGCGTATCCGGGTCTTCGCCGTCAGGCAGAAACATAAAACGCAGCTGGCGACCATCGGTCATGTACGGCAGCGCCGTCTCCAGCGCGCGCCAGGCGGCATCGCGGCCGGCCCGGTCGCCGTCGTAGCAGCAGATGACGTTATTGGTCACCCGGAACAGCAGCTGGATATGATCGGCCGTGGTCGAGGTACCCAGCGAGGCGACAGCATAATTGATGTCGTACTGCGCCAGCGCCACGACGTCCATATAGCCTTCGACAACCAGCAAACGCGGTGGTTCGGGGTTGTCCTGCTGCGCTTCATACAGGCCATATAGCTGACGGCCTTTATGGAATATGTCGGTTTCCGGGGAGTTGAGATACTTCGGCAGGGCATCGCCCAGCACCCGTCCGCCAAACCCAATCACCCGGCCTCGCTTATCGCGGATGGGGAACATCACCCGTTCGCGGAAGCGGTCGTAACTGCGTCCCTGATCGTTGGTGACCAGCATGCCGGCATCAATAAGCGACTGGCGGTTTTCCTGATTGCCGCCAAAACGTTTTAAAACGTTATCCCAACCTGGGGGAGCATAGCCGATGGCAAAGCGCGTAATCACCTCGCTGCTTAACCCCCGTTTTGCCAGGTACTGGCGCGCAGGGTCGGCGGCGGGCTGCATCAGAGACTGTTGATAAAACGTATTCAGACCATCCAGTAACTGGTAGAGGTTCTGCCGTTGATGGCGCTCTATCTGGCTGGGTCCGTTGCCTGCTTCATAAGGCACTTCGAGGTTGTGCATGGCGGCCAGCTCTTCGACCGTTTCCACGAACTCGAGCTTGTCGTAGTTCATCAGGAAATCGATAGCATTGCCGTGCGCCCCGCAGCCGAAGCAGTGGTAAAACTGTTTTTCACCGTTGACGGTGAAAGAGGGGGTTTTTTCGTTATGGAACGGACAGCACGCGTGAAAATTTTTGCCCTGCTTTTTCAGCTTTACCCGCGCATCGATCAGATCGACGATGTCGGTTCTGGCAAGCAGATCGCTAATAAATACACGTGGAATTCGTCCAGCCATAAGCCCCGTTATTTCTGATGACTATAAACGAAAATAAGCCGCGCATTCCTTTCGGAAGCACGGCCTTACAACTACAACTCGGTCTGAATTGAGAGCGTCGCTCTCAACAGATTAGTACAGACGAGTACGGCGTGCGTTTTCGCGAGCCAGTTTCTTCGCGTGACGTTTCACTGCAGAAGCTTTAGCGCGCTTACGTTCGGTAGTCGGTTTTTCATAGAACTCACGACGACGAACTTCCGCCAGAACACCTGCTTTTTCGCAGGAACGCTTGAAGCGACGCAGAGCTACGTCGAACGGCTCGTTTTCACGTACTTTAATTACCGGCATGTGCCTCTCACCTTTGATTAATTCGGTTTGCCGCTGGCCGCAATGCCAGCTTATTTCAAAATGGTGCGGAATTTTACTGCAACTACTGCTGCTTTGTAAAGCACCTGCGCCTTTTTTGAAAGGGACTTTTATAAGGGTGAGGAGTATACACGAAGAGAACACCAGGGGTGAGCAAAGTTTTACATCGCCGGTCATTGGACCTACACTGCGCGGTATTGAAGCGAGGTAAAACAACTCATGCGTGTACTGGGCATTGAAACATCCTGCGATGAAACCGGCATCGCGATTTATGACGACCAGCAAGGTCTGTTAGCCAACCAATTGTATAGTCAGGTGAAACTGCATGCGGACTACGGCGGCGTGGTGCCGGAGCTGGCATCGCGCGACCACGTGCGCAAAACGGTGCCGCTGATCCAGGCGGCGCTGAAAGAGGCCGGCCTGACGGCGAAAGATATCGACGCCGTCGCCTATACGGCGGGTCCTGGCCTGGTCGGCGCGCTGCTGGTCGGGGCGACCGTTGGCCGGTCGCTGGCCTTCGCCTGGAACGTGCCGGCGATCCCGGTACACCATATGGAAGGGCACCTGCTGGCGCCGATGCTGGAAGATAACCCGCCGGCGTTCCCGTTCGTCGCGCTGCTGGTTTCCGGTGGCCATACGCAGCTGATCAGCGTCACCGGTATCGGCCAGTACGAACTGCTGGGCGAGTCGATTGACGATGCGGCGGGCGAAGCCTTTGATAAAACCGCGAAACTGCTGGGGCTGGATTATCCCGGCGGGCCGATGCTGTCGAAAATGGCGTCCCAGGGTACTGAAGGCCGCTTCGTCTTCCCGCGTCCGATGACCGACCGTCCGGGGCTGGACTTCAGCTTCTCCGGACTGAAGACCTTCGCCGCCAACACCATTCGCAGCAACGGCGACGATGAACAAACCCGCGCCGACATCGCCCGCGCGTTTGAGGATGCGGTTGTCGATACGCTGATGATTAAATGTCGCCGCGCGCTGGAGCAAACCGGCTTTAAGCGTCTGGTGATGGCGGGAGGCGTGAGCGCCAACCGCACCCTGCGGGCGAAGCTGGCGGAGATGATGCAAAAACGCGGCGGTGAGGTATTCTACGCCCGCCCTGAGTTCTGTACCGATAACGGCGCGATGATCGCCTACGCCGGCATGGTGCGTCTGCAAACCGGCGCCAAAGCTGAGCTCGGCGTGACGGTCCGCCCGCGCTGGCCGCTGGCCGAGCTGCCTGCCGCCTAAAGCGTCCTGAAACAGGCCGACGTCACGTCGGCCTGCCTACCTGCCTACCTGACTACTCCATACTTTTACACAGTGAGCAGATGGCACCCTGATGCTTATGTGAATGCATCACGTCCGGGCGCTCGTACTCTTCCTCACAGCTAACGCATTGATACACGGTGGTCGAGGCGTTCCCCGCCGCGTCATAGCGCGGTTCGGCGATCCCGTCATCCACCTGCTTAATATAGTAGCGCCCGCGGGTGAGGATCCCCATCAGCGGGGTCATGACAAAGGCGACGACCAACGCGATCAGCGGCGAGAACGGCGCCAACGTCGTCCCCAGCAGGCCGAAGAAAGCGCAGATCGACAGCCCGGCGGCCAGGCCAAAGGAAACCACGCCCACCGGGTTAACGTTGTAGATCATGCCGCGACGATATTCCGGCTGCGCCGGGGCCAGCTTGAGCAAGCCTTTATTAAAGGTGATGTCGGTCGCCACCACCACGACCCAGGCGATAGCGAAGTTGGAGTAAAAGCCGAGGATCCACGACAGGGCGCTGAACATATCGCCTTCCATCAGCGCCAGGGCAATCGCCAGATTGACCACCACAAAAATAATCCGCCCCGGATAGCGTTTGGTGGTGCGGGTCCAGGCGCTGGTCCACGCCAACGAGCCGGAGTAGGCATTGGTGACGTTAATTTTGATCTGCGAGATCACCACCAGCACCACCGCCAGCGTCAGGGCCAGCCAGCCGGGCACCAGATTATCGAAGACGCTGACGAACTGCTGCACCGGTTCGGTATTGTGCACCGCCGGAAAACGGGTCAACAGATAGAAGCCGAGGAAGGCGCCGATGATCTGTTTGATCGCGCCTAGCACCACCCAGCCCGGACCGGCGGAAAAGACCGCCAGCCACCAGCTTTTACGGTTCTCCGCGGTTTTAGGCGGCATAAAGCGCAGGTAATCAATTTGCTCGCCAATCTGCATGATCAGCGACAGGCATACCCCGGCGCCGAGCATGATGGCGGTGATATCCACCGTCGACGCGCTGTTTTTACCAGCGAAATGCAGGAAGCCGTCCACCAGCTGCGGATCTTTGACAATCAGCCACACCACCGGCACCACCATCAGCACCAGCCACAGTGGAGTGGTCCATACCTGCAGGCGGGTCAGGGCTTTCATGCCATAGACCACCAGCGGGAGCACCATCAGGGTGGCGATCAGATACCCCATCCACAGCGGTATCCCGAGGCCCACCAGCAGCCCCTGGGCCATGATCGAGCCTTCGAGGGCGAAGAAGATAAAGGTGAAGCCGGCAAAAATAATGCTGGTGATCACCGAGCCGAAATAGCCGAAGCCGGCGCTGCGGGTGATCAGGTCAAGGTCAATGTTGTAGCGCGCGGCGGTGATCGCCAGCGGAATGCCGGTGAGGAAGATCACCAGCGCCGCCACCAGGATCGAATAGATGGCGTTGCTGGTGCCCCAGGCCATACCGATGCTGGCGCCGATGGAAAAGTCCGCCAGATAGGCGATGCCGCCCAGCGCCGTGACCGCGACGACGCCCGGTCCCCAGCGGCGGAAGCTCAGCGGGGCGTAACGTAAGGTATAATCTTCTAAGGTTTCCCGGGAGCCGGAAGTCCGCGCTGTCGCGGGTAATTCAGGGTTGAGATCCAGTGATGACATAGTCATTCCTTAATGGTTAGGCATGACTTGAATTAGCAAACCTTATGCCATATTGCAGGGCAGGCGTGGCGGGGAGGGGAGCGCAGGGTGATAGAAGAGAGAGCAGGGGTTGCACCATCCGGACGCGTCTGCGCCCGGCTGGTGCAACAGGCCTATTTGCCGAGCATGCCTTTGTCTTCGAGGAAGGCGATAATGGTGCTCAGGCCGTCTCCCTGCTTCAGATTGGTGAAGGTCCATGGGCGATCGCCGCGCATACGCTGGGTATCGCTGGCCATCACCTCCAGCGAAGCGCCGACATAGGGGGCAAGGTCGGTTTTATTGATCACCAGAAAATCGGATTTGGTGATCCCCGGCCCGCCTTTGCGCGGGATCTTCTCCCCTTCGGCCACGTCAATGACGTAGATGGTCAGATCCGCCAGCTCCGGGCTGAAGGTGGCGCTCAGGTTATCGCCGCCGCTTTCCACGAAGATAAGGTCGAGGTTACCGAACTTTTCACTCAGCGCTTCCACGGCGGCGAGGTTCATCGAGGCATCTTCGCGGATCGCTGTGTGCGGGCAGCCGCCGGTTTCTACACCGACAATGCGTTCAGGGGCCAGCGCGCCCGCTTCGGTGAGGATGCGCTGATCTTCTTTGGTATAGATGTCGTTAGTGACCACCGCCAGCTGCCAGGTATCGCGCATCGCTTTGCACAGCGCTTCCAGCAGGGCGGTTTTACCAGAGCCGACCGGGCCGCCGACGCCGACGCGCAGCGGGTGTTTATAAGAATTCATGGCTTCTCCTAGGAACGGAATAATCGGGAGTATTGGGTTTCATGCCGGGCAGAGGCGATGGCGGCGAGCGGCGTGGCCGATCCGATATCGCCGTCCGGCGCGGCCAGTGCGCGGTGCATCGCCGCTGCATAGTGGTCGCAAAGACGTAAAATGAGCTGCTGGGCGGCCTGCTGGCCGAAGGGCACCAGCTTGACGCCGGCCATTACGGCGCTCTCAATCCAGCTGTAGCCCAGGCTTAAGGCCATCTCGGGCAGCGCGATGCGCCAGCGCAC
The DNA here is from genome assembly GCF_040065235.1 of Klebsiella sp. GB_Kp047. NCBI lineage: Bacteria > Pseudomonadati > Pseudomonadota > Gammaproteobacteria > Enterobacterales > Enterobacteriaceae > Klebsiella > Klebsiella sp. GB_Kp047. Next base: position 196,164 of record NZ_JBEAJG010000028.1, read on the forward strand.
GCCGAGCCAGGCCATCCCGGCGAGCTGGCTTTGCTGGCACAGCGTGCGCCACGGCGGCGGACAGTCCGGCTGCCAGTCGCCCAGCAGGCGGGCAAACGCCGCGCCGCGGTTGCGCTCTTCCTCCCGCAGTTCACGGGTCTCCCGGCAGGCCAGCAGATAAGCCGTCCAGCGCCGGGCCGCGGCGATATCGCCTTGGTCGCAGGCGCGGTACAGGCGGGCGAACAGCGGCAGGTCAACGGTAAAAAAGCCTTCCGTCATCTGCCGTCGCTGCCAGCGCTCGAAGGCCGCGACGTCCGGCACCCAGCCGGCTTCCACAGCCCACTCCAGCCCCTGGGACCAGCTGTAACCTCCTACCGGCAGGTTGCTGCTGGCCAGCTGCATCAGCCGCAGGCGTTGTTCCGCTGTCGACATGCTAGTGGCTGTGAGCGTGGTGGTCATGATGAGCATGATGATGACCGTGGCTTTCGCTGGCGTAAGCGCCGGCTTCCGGCTCGAACGGCAGCTGGCCAAAGGTCACCGTCAGGCCGAACTGGCGCAGCATATCGTCCAGCACGTGATCGTGATGGTAGCGCAGCTCGCCTGGCATAATCTGCAGCGGTACGTGACGGTTGCCGAGGTGATAGCAGGCCTTCGCCAGCATAAACGGGTCGTCGCAGCGCACCACCGACACCCCTTCATCAGCGGCAATCACCTGCACAAATTCGGTGCCGTCTTCGTTACTCAGCACATCGCCGCCGCGCAGCAGCAGGCCGCGGGGCAGCAGCAGACCGGCTTCCCGGCCATCGTTGAGGGTGACTTTTACCCGGCTTTTGACGCGAACATCAATCGGCAGCGTAACGCTGGCGGTCGCGGCGGCGGGGGTCTCCAGACGTTGAGTTAAATAAAGCATCCGCACTCCTTAAAACAGAAAATAACGTTGCGCCATCGGCAGAACCTCTGCCGGCTCGCTGGTGATGAGTTCGCCATCCACCCGCACCTCATAGGTCTGCGCGTCGACGGTGATGTTAGGCTGCAGGCTGTTGTGCACCATGTCGGCTTTCTGCACCGTGCGGCAGCCTTTCACCACGGCAATCGCGCTGCGCAGGTTCAGCCGCTCGGCTACGCCATGGTCCGCCGCTGCCTGCGACAGGAAGGTGAGGCGGCAGTGATGGCGGGCGCTGCCCAGCGCGCCAAACATCGGACGGTAGTGTACCGGCTGCGGGGTCGGAATAGAGGCATTGATATCGCCCATCGGCGCGATGGCGATCATGCCGCCCTTGATCACGGTGGCCGGTTTCACGCCGAAGAAGGCAGGCGACCAGACCACCAGGTCCGCCAGCTTACCCACCTCAATGGAGCCGACTTCGTGCGCGATGCCGTGGGTCAGCGCCGGGTTGATGGTGTATTTGGCGATGTAGCGCTTCACGCGGAAGTTGTCGTTATCCCCGGTCTCCTCCGCCAGCGCGCCGCGCTGCACCTTCATGCGGTGCGCCACCTGCCAGGTGCGGAGAACCACTTCTCCGACGCGGCCCATGGCCTGCGAATCGGAGGAGGTGAGCGAGAAGGCGCCAAGGTCGTGCAGCACGTCTTCTGCGGCGATGGTTTCCCGGCGAATGCGCGACTCGGCAAAGGCCACGTCCTCGGCGATGTCCGGGTCCAGATGGTGGCAGACCATCAGCATATCGAGATGTTCGTCGATGGTGTTGAGGGTGTAGGGCAGCGTTGGGTTGGTGGAGGACGGCAAAATGTTCGGGTGGGCGCAGGCGGTGATGATGTCCGGCGCATGGCCGCCGCCGGCCCCTTCGGTATGGAAGGTGTGGATGGTGCGCCCGCCGATGGCGGCGAGGGTATCTTCCACAAAACCGGACTCATTGAGGGTGTCGCTGTGCAGGGCGACCTGAATATCCATCTCATCGGCGACGGTTAATGCGCAGTCGATCGCCGCCGGGGTGGCGCCCCAGTCCTCATGGATCTTCAGGCCAATAACGCCCGCCGCCACCTGCTCGCGTAGAGCGTCCGGCTGAGAAACGTTGCCCTTGCCCAACAGGCCGACATTAACCGGCAGGCTGTCGGCCGCCTGCAGCATGCGTGAGATATACCAAGGCCCCGGGGTGCAGGTGGTGGCATGGGTACCCGCCGCCGGGCCGGTGCCGCCGCCGACCATGGTGGTCACGCCGGAGACCAGCGCCTCTTCCGCCTGCTGCGGACAGATCCAGTGAATATGGGTATCGATCCCGCCGGCGGTGACGATTTTTCCTTCGGCGGCAATCACTTCCGTCGCGGCGCCGATGGGGATGGTGACGTTGGGCTGGATGTCGGGGTTGCCGGCTTTGCCGATGGCGAAGATCCGGCCGTCCTTCACGCCGATATCGGCCTTAACGATGCCCCAGTGATCGACGATCAGCGCGTTGGTGAGCACCAGGTCAACACAGTCGGCGGCCAGCATCTGTCCCTGGCCCATCCCGTCGCGGATCACTTTGCCGCCGCCGAATTTGACCTCTTCCCCGTAGGTGGTCAAATCGTCCTCCACCTCGATCCACAGCTCGGTATCGGCCAGGCGCACCTTATCGCCGACGGTGGGGCCGAACATGTCGGCATAGGCCTGGCGTGAAATATTACTCATCGTTTGCCTCCAGTGGGCCCATGACTTCGCCGCGGAAGCCGAAGACGGCGCGGTGACCGGCGAAGGCCACCAGCTCAATCTCGCGTTTCTGGCCAGGTTCAAAGCGTACCGCCGTGCCGGCCGGGATATTCAGGCGATAGCCGGTGGCCTGCTGACGGTCGAACTTCAGCGCCGGGTTGACCTCGGCGAAATGGTAGTGCGAACCGACCTGAATCGGACGATCGCCGTGGTTTTCAACGACCACGCGACAGGTCGCCCGGCCGGTGTTGAGGGCTATCTGGCCGGGCTTAACGTGATATTCACCAGGGATCATGGCGCTGCCTCAGATAATCGGGTTGTGAACGGTGACCAGCTTCGAGCCGTCCGGGAAGGTGGCTTCGACCTGGATATCCGGGATCATTTCCGGGACGCCTTCCATCACCTGCTCGCGGGTCAGGACGTGACGACCTTCCTCCATCAGCGAGGCCACGCTTTTGCCGTCGCGGGCGCCTTCCATAATAAAGGCGCTGATCAGGGCCACGGATTCCGGATAGTTGAGCTTCAGGCCGCGGGCCAGGCGGCGTTCTGCCACCAGCGCGGCGGTAAACAGCAACAGCTTGTCTTTTTCTCGGGGGGTCAGTTCCATAACGTTCTCTTAAGTCAGCCAGATTCGGGGGAGTACGGGGGACTTGCCGGTGAGATGAGGGCGCAGAAACTGCCAGACGTCGCGCATCACCTGCTGGCAAATCAGATTATCGTCACTGAGGAAGCGCACCGTCAGCAGGTGATCGGTCAGGCTGGCGCCGGCGTAGAGGCCGAGCGGCGCCAGCGCGTCGCGCACCCCGTCGAGCAGGGCATCGGTTGCCGGATAGCACAGCAGCGTGCCGACCCAGGGACGTCCAGCGATGCTGGAGAGCTCTCCCTCCTGCAGGTGCAGGCGCTCGACCAGCAGCGGCTCATCGTCCACCCATACCTCCAGCCGGTTGCTGAGGGTGCCGTGGCTGAAGGTTTCGCCGATCACCGGGCGGCCAAGGCAGAGCAGATCCCAGGCCAGCAGGGTGCTGGAGGCACACAGGTGAAAGGTGGTGGACAGCCGGGCGTTCGCCCCGGGAAAGAAGATGGCATCCTGCGGGAGCCACTCCAGGGTCGCCTGCGGGGCGAGGGTCAACTGCTGGCGCAAAAGCGCTTGCGCGCCGCTGCTGCGGTAAAACTTGCTGGCGCCAGGCATGGTTATCAGGGTATGGCAGCCGGGATCAAGGTGGGCGCTAATCGTCAGTTCATCACCGCCGACGATGCCGCCGGGGGGGTGAAGCAGATAGAGGTGACAGGTCTCTTCTTCAGGGTAAAACGGGCGCTGGACGGTCAGCGGGCCGACGTGTTGGGCGCTGGCGAGAACGGTCTTGCCGCCGGCCTGCTGAAAGCGCAGATCCAGCGTGGCCTGCCAGCCTTTTTTGAGTGGTGGTAACACGGTGCCGTGCAATGTTGCGCCCCTGCAAAATCAAGATAAAACAGCAGCAATGAGTATTGATCGGCGGGAGATTATCCCGGTCATACGAAACGCTTATGTCATCTGTTACCCGCAGCGTCGCATTGGGCGCGAGGGGAAAGCGGCATAACCGCTCCGGATTATTCACCCGGATAATCATTGCCGTCAATATCCTGATCCGCTGCCTGGCCGCGGCGGAAAAGGCGCCAGCGGGGGGGACGCCGCGCCGCTGGTCGCTGGCGTGATTTTTGCTGTGGGTCACCGCTAACGCATTGTTACAAAAGAGGGATGTGGTGAAGATCGCCAATCATGACGACGTAAGGCGAAAAGGCGGGTGAGACAGGTAAATAGAAGCGGGGATCCCTCCGGCTGGCGGGGCCGGGAGGGGAGATTACTTCTCTTCTGGCGTTTTTTTCTTCTTCACACGCGTCCAGATTTTGCTCTCCTGGCGGCGCCACAGACGCTGAATGTTGTCGTGATGGCGCAGGAGGATCAGGCAGGAGAGCATCGACACCGGGAAGGTGTACTGCGGTTTAAACCACCAGACGTAGAACGGAGCGATCAGCGCGCTGACGATAGCGCCAAGGGAAGAGTAACCGCTGAGCAGGATGGTCAGCAGCCAGGTCCCGGCCATCACGCCGGTCAGGTCGAGGCCGATGGGGGCGATAGCGCCGAAGGCCGTGGCGACGCCTTTACCGCCGCGGAAATGAAAGAAAACCGGCCAGATATGGCCCACGCAGGCGGCAATCGCCACTAAACCCAGCCAGAACGGCGTCAGGCCCAGCGCCCAGGCGCCCCATACCGGCAGCATGCCCTTCAGCACATCAAAAATAAGTACCGCTACGGCCGCCCCTTTTCCGCCAATTCGTAGTACGTTAGTGGCCCCGGGGTTGCCTGAGCCGCTGTCGCGTGGGTCGGGCAGGCCAGCAAGGCGACATACCAGAATGGCGCTGGAAATGGAGCCGCAGAGGTAGGCGAGGAGTACCAGTCCAGGCGCGATTGCACTCATAACGCTGTTCCGTTTTGAAAATGTCGTTGTATTCTCTGCATCTGTGGATAATACGCATAATTCGCCGGAAGTGGTATCCGGTTTAGCTAAAAAGCAGGCAGGGCGTGATGGATATTGTATTTATAGAGCAACTTTCGGTAATCACCACCATTGGTGTTTATGACTGGGAACAAACCATTGAGCAGAAGCTGGTGTTCGATATCGAAATTGCATGGGATAACCGCAAGGCGGCCGCCAGCGATGATGTCAGCGATTGCCTCAGCTATGCTGATATCAGCGAGCGCGTCATCGCGCATGTTGAGGGGGGAAAATTCGCGTTAGTGGAGCGGGTGGCGGAAGAGGTGGCCGACCTGCTGCTGGAGACATTCCAGTCGCCATGGGTGCGCATTAAAGTCAGCAAACCTGGCGCCGTGGCTCGCGCGGCAAACGTCGGGGTGATTATTGAACGTGGCCTTAATCTGAAACAAAACTTTTCAGGTCATACTTGTTAAACAAATTGCGTTTATACCGGTCATAGCATCCGGTCATCAGGCAATTTTACTGGCGATCTTCTACCAGAACGGCAGGCGAATCCTTGTGTACGCCGTGTATGCTGCGGATTGTGCGCCCTCTGGCAGTCGGGTTGTGCCTGTTGAACGATACCGTGTTCCTGGTTTTTTTCATTTTACTTTTTTAAAGGGTTTAATTGGATGAGCGATATACACTCGCTGCTGGTGGCGGCAATATTGGGTGTGGTTGAGGGGTTGACAGAGTTTTTACCTGTTTCCAGTACCGGTCATATGATTATTGTTGGTCACCTGCTGGGGTTTGAAGGTGATACGGCAAATACCTTTGAAGTGGTTATTCAGCTAGGCTCGATACTCGCCGTGGTGGTCATGTTCTGGCGTCGCCTGTTCGGCCTGATCGGCATCCATTTCGGCAGGCCGCCGGAGCACGAAGGTAAAGGCAGCGGTCGCTTGTCGCTTATCCATATCCTTCTCGGCATGATCCCCGCGGTGGTGATGGGGCTTATTTTCCACGACACCATTAAATCTTTGTTTAACCCGGTAAACGTGATGTACGCCCTGATTGTCGGCGGTGTGCTGTTAATTGCGGCGGAAGTGCTGAAGCCGAAACAGCCGCGCGCGGTCGGGATTGACGATATGACCTATCGTCAGGCGTTCGTTATCGGCTGCTTCCAGTGCCTGGCGCTGTGGCCGGGCTTCTCCCGCTCAGGGGCGACCATCTCCGGCGGCATGCTGATGGGCGTCAGCCGCTACGCGGCGTCGGAATTCTCATTCCTGCTGGCGGTACCGATGATGATGGGCGCCACGGTGCTGGACGTCTACAAGAGCATCGGCTTCCTCAACATGGGCGATGTCCCGATGTTTGCCGTCGGCTTCGTGATGGCGTTTATCGTGGCGCTGATTGCGATTAAAACCTTCCTGCAGCTGATCAAACGGATCTCGTTCATTCCGTTCGCTATCTACCGCTTTATCGTCGCGGCAGCGGTTTACGTGGTCTTCTTCTAAGGCCTGCGCCCTCAGCCTTGCGGCTGGGGGCAACGCTGTTCCTTCCACTGCGCCACCGCCGCAATTCTCCGCCGCGTCAGCTCCTCGCGAATTTCCGCCCCTTTAAACCCCGCCGCCACCACCTCTTTGGTGGAGACCGACCTCGCCACTTCCCAGGCCTCTAATAGCAGGCGCCCCTGCGGATAATCGCTAGCCTCGAAACCGGTGCGCCCGCGAACGTCGGCTTCGCTGGTGAGGGCGATCTGCTGCACGCGCTGCGGTTTACGCCAGGCGTCAATGCTGTCGAAGAGTTTGACGAGGGTTTTCGGCTGCAGGATCGGCAGGGTGTGGATCAGATCATGATACTCCGCCACCAGTTTCGCGAGATCGCGGATATCGTTCGGCACCCGCAGACGCGCGCAGAGCTGTTCCACCAGCTTGACTCCCGCCGGGCCATGGCCGTGGTGACGCGGCCAGAGCGCTTTCGGCGTCAGCCCTTTGCCGAGGTCATGGCATAGGGTGGCGAAGCGCACATCGACGTCCGGCGACAGCATCGCGGCCATCGTGACGGTCATCAGGGTGTGCAGGCCGGTGTCGATTTCCGGGTGCCATTTGGCTGGGGCCGGCACACCGTACAGGGCGTCAATCTCCGGGAACAGCACCTTGAGGGCCTGGCAGTCGCGCAGCGTCTGAAAAAAGACCTGCGGGTTGCGGGTGGTCAACGCGCTTTCCGTCTCTTTCCACACCCGCTCCGGCGTTAAATGGGCCAGTTCGCCGGCCTCAACCATGGCGGCCATCAGGGTCTGGGTCTCTTCGGCAATGCGAAAACCGAGATGGGCATAGCGGGCGGCAAAGCGCGCCACGCGCAGCACGCGCAGCGGATCTTCGCTAAAGGCGGGGGAGACATGGCGCAGCAGACGCTGGCGGAGATCGTTTTGTCCGCCGTAGGGGTCGATAATTGCGCCGTCGGCGTCCTGGGCGAGGGCGTTGACCGTCAGGTCACGGCGCAGCAGATCCGCTTCGAGGGTGACGTCCGGGGCGGCATAGCAGGTAAAACCGGTATAGCCTGCGCCGGATTTGCGCTCGGTGCGGGCCAGGGCATACTCTTCCCGGCTTTGCGGATGAAGGAACACGGGAAAGTCGCGGCCTACCTGCTGATAGCCCGCGTCAAGCATCTGTTGCGGGGTGGCGCCCACCACCACCCAGTCTCGGTCTTTGACCGGCAGTCCTAACAGCGCGTCGCGCACCGCACCGCCGACCAGATAACTCTTCACGCCTGATTCTCCCGTATCTGTTTTTTGCAAGATGATACGTAAGTCTGGCAGAGAAGACGAATTAGTTCATCCACCGGTCTTTACGTTTGCGGCTTGGCACCAGATGCGGCAGCACCAGACCCAGCAGCAGACCGACGCCCAACACGCCGCCGCCGTACATAAACCACTGCATGATAATGGTGCGCTGTTTGTCATCAAGCTGCAGATTCGCCGCATTCACCTTCTTCTGCGCGACAACCAGCTCATTTTTCAACTTTTGGTTCTCGTCTTTCAGCGCGTTGATCACGCTGTCGCTGCCGGCGACTTTCTTCTGCATATCCGCCGTGCGCTGGTTCCAGGTGGCGTCGATATTATTCAGTTTATCGGTCAGCGTTTTGACCTGGTTTTCCAGATCCGGGACGCGGGTGCGCAGGCTGGGCTCGTTGCTCAGCTCTTTCAGCGGGATCCAGGCGGTACGCCCATTGGCGTCGCGGATCTGCGCGTAACTGGTGCTGTCGTTGGTTTGCAGCACCGCCACTTCTTCCCCGGCGTTGATGGTGCCGACCAGACGATAATTATCGCCCGGGCCGCTGCGAACCCAGGTGTTCAGCTCATCGGAAACGTAGCGCTTTTCTTCTGCGTGAACCGCCGTGGCGGCGCTAAGCGCGAGCAAAGTAAAAGTAATCAGGCGTAATTTTGGCATCAGGTCATCGTTTGGTCATAAAAAGTGGAACGATAGTAGAGGCATCGCCAGAGCGACGCAAAGTTTTCCGCCACAATCGGAATCATCCAGGAGGTGGCCCGGCAAAAAGCGCGTTGCATGGCGATTCGCCGCAAAATACTATCTACTGACAAAAAATATCGTCGTAAGTTCGCCGCAATTTGTCGGCGCAGCACAGAAGCGGAAGAATTCAGTCATGGCTCAAGAAATCGAACTTAAGTTTATCGTCGCTCAGGATGGGGTAGAGACGCTGCGCGAGCAGCTCAATGCGCTCGAGGCGAAACATACGCCCGCGGGCCAGTTGCTGAACATTTATTACGAAACCGCCGATAACTGGCTGCGTCGTCACGACATGGGGCTGCGCATCCGCGGCGATCAGGGGCGTTATGAAATGACGCTGAAAATCGCCGGTCGGGTGGTGGGCGGCCTGCACCAGCGCCCGGAATACAATATTCCCCTGGATAAACCGGAGCTGGCGCTTGAGCGCCTGCCGGCGGAGGTTTGGCCGCAAGGGGAACTTCCGACCGCGCTGGCGGAGCATGTCCAGCCGCTGTTCAGCACCGATTTTGCCCGTGAACGCTGGGTGATCCAGGAAGGAAAGAGTGAGATTGAGATTGCTCTCGATCGCGGCGAAGTGAAGGCGGGCGAGCATCAGGAGCCGATCTGCGAGCTGGAGCTGGAGTTGCTCGCCGGGGAGACCGCCGATCTGCTGCGCTTCGCGCAGCGTTTGCTGGAGAGCGGCGTCCTGCGTCAGGGGAGCCTGAGCAAAGCCGCGCGCGGGTATCATCTGGCGCAAGGCAACAATGAGCGCCCGGTGGCCCGGCTGGCGGTGCTGCCGGTGGCGGCGAAGGCCAGCGTGGAGCAGGGGCTGGAGGCGGCGCTGGAGAGCGCCCTGGCGCACTGGCTGTATCACGATGAGGTCTGGCTGCGCGGCAACGCGAAAGCTAAAGCGGAAATCCTGCTGGCGTTGGCCCGCGTGCGCCATGCCCTCGTGCTGTTCGGCGGCATCGTGCCGCGGAAGGCGACCACCCACCTCCGCGCCTTGCTGAACGACGCCGAAGCCGCGCTGCTGGCCGCGGACACCGCCGAGGAGGCGTTATTCTGCACCGAGGTCGTCGCCGCCAAACTGGCGCTGACCGAATGGCTGGTCCAGCGCGGCTGGCGTCCGTTCCTCAACGAGGCGGGAGAGAAAAAAATAGCCGGATCGTTCAAACGGTTTGCCGATATTAACCTCTCGCGGGTGGCGGCCGAGCTGCGCAGCGCCGTGCAGCATCTGGCGGTTGAAGATGCCGCCGACCAGTTGCCGAAGCTGTCCCGCGATATCGACAGCGTCCAGCTGCTGGCGGGCGCCTATGGCGACGCCGTCGCGCCGTGGCTGGAGAACTGGCAGGAGCTTCAGCGTGCGATAGAGCATGACGACCGCAGCGTCTTTGAATATTTCCGTCGCCAGGCGCTGGCTGCCGAGCCGTTCTGGCTGCATAGTGGAAAACGATAATTACAGGCCAGGGAGCCCCTATGATGCCGCTTTCTTCGCAGTTACAGCAGCACTGGCAGACGGTCGCTGACCGCCTGCCAGCGGATTTTCCCGTCGCCGAACTGAGCCCGCAGGCCCGGTCGGTGATGGCCTTCAGTGATTTTGTCGAACAGAGTGTGATCGCCCAGCCAGGCTGGCTGAACGAGCTTGCGGACTCCTCGCCGGAGGCGGAAGAGTGGCGGCATTACGAGACCTGGCTGCAGGATCGCCTGCAAGCGGTGGCTGACGAAGCGGGGTTGATGCGAGAGCTGCGTCTTTTCCGCCGCCAGATGATGGTCCGCATTGCCTGGGCGCAGGCGCTGTCGCTGGTAAGCGAAGAAGAGACGCTGCAGCAGCTGAGCGTCCTGGCAGAGACCCTGATTGTCGCCGCTCGCGACTGGCTGTATGCCGCCTGCTGTAAGGAGTGGGGAACGCCCTGCAACGCTGAGGGTCAGCCGCAGCCGCTGCTGATCCTCGGGATGGGAAAGCTGGGCGGCGGCGAGCTGAACTTCTCTTCCGATATCGATCTGATTTTTGCCTGGCCTGAGCATGGCGCCACCCGCGGCGGCCGCCGCGAGCTGGATAACGCCCAGTTCTTTACCCGCCTGGGGCAGCGGCTGATCAAGGCGCTCGACCAGCCGACGCAGGACGGCTTTGTCTATCGGGTGGACATGCGCCTGCGACCGTTTGGCGACAGCGGGCCGCTGGTGCTCAGCTTTGCGGCGCTGGAGGATTATTACCAGGAGCAGGGCCGGGACTGGGAACGCTACGCGATGGTGAAAGCGCGGATCATGGGCGATAACGACGACGCCTACGCCAGCGAGCTGCGCGCGATGCTTCGCCCCTTCGTCTTCCGCCGCTATATCGACTTCAGCGTGATCCAGTCGCTGCGTAACATGAAAGGGATGATCGCTCGCGAAGTGCGGCGTCGCGGGCTGAAAGACAACATCAAGCTCGGCGCCGGCGGGATCCGTGAAATTGAATTTATCGTTCAGGTCTTTCAGCTGATCCGCGGCGGTCGCGAACCTGCGCTGCAGCAGCGGGCGCTGCTGCCGACGCTGGCGGCGATTGATGAGCTGCATCTGCTGCCGGAAGGCGACGCGGCGCTGCTGCGCGCGGCCTATCTGTTCCTGCGCCGGCTGGAAAATCTGTTGCAGAGCATCAACGATGAGCAGACCCAGACTCTGCCGCAGGATGAACTGAACCGCGCCAGGCTGGCGTGGGGGATGCATACTGACGACTGGGAGACGCTGAGCGCGCAGCTGGCGAGCCATATGGCCAGCGTGCGGCGGGTGTTTAATGAGCTGATCGGCGATGATGAGGCTCAGTCGCCGGATGAGCAGCTCGCCGAGTACTGGCGCGAGCTGTGGCAGGATGCGCTGGAAGAAGATGACGCCAGCCCGGCGCTGGCGCATTTAAACGACGCCGACCGCCGCAGCGTGTTGGCGCTGATTGCCGATTTCCGTAAAGAGCTGGATCGGCGCACCATCGGCCCGCGCGGCCGCCAGGTGCTGGATCAACTGATGCCGCATCTGCTGAGCGAAATCTGCTCGCGCGCCGATGCGCCGCTGCCTCTGGCTCGGATCACGCCGCTGTTGACCGGGATCGTCACTCGCACCACCTATCTTGAACTGCTGAGCGAATTCCCCGGCGCGCTGAAGCACCTGATTACGCTCTGCGCCGCGTCGCCGATGGTCGCCAGCCAGCTGGCGCGCCACCCCCTGCTGCTTGATGAGCTGCTGGATCCCAACACCCTCTATCAGCCGACGGCGACCGATGCCTATCGCGATGAGCTGCGTCAGTATCTGCTGCGGGTGCCGGAAGAGGATGAAGAGCAGCAGCTGGAGGCATTGCGCCAGTTCAAGCAGGCGCAGCAGCTGCATATCGCCGCGGCGGATATCGCTGGCACGCTACCGGTGATGAAGGTTAGCGATCACTTAACCTGGCTTGCCGAAGCCATCCTCGACGCGGTGGTGCAGCAGGCATGGGGACAGATGGTGGCCCGCTACGGCCAGCCGACCCATCTGCACGATCGCCAGGGGCGCGGCTTCGCCGTCGTCGGCTACGGCAAGCTCGGCGGCTGGGAGCTGGGCTACAGTTCCGATCTCGACCTGGTGTTCCTCCATGACTGCCCGCCGGAGGTGATGACCGACGGCGAGCGGGAGATCGACGGCCGTCAGTTCTACCTGCGGCTGGCTCAGCGGATCATGCATCTGTTCAGCACCCGCACTTCGTCCGGTATTCTCTACGAAGTTGACGCCCGGCTGCGCCCTTCCGGCGCGGCGGGGATGCTGGTCACCACCGCCGACGCGTTTGCCGACTATCAGCAGAACGAAGCCTGGACATGGGAGCATCAGGCGCTGGTGCGCGCTCGCGTGGTCTATGGCGACCCGGCGCTGCAGGCGCGATTTGACGCCATTCGGCGCGATATTCTGACCACCGTGCGGGATGGCGCGACCCTGCAGACCGAGGTTCGCGAGATGCGCGAGAAGATGCGCGCCCACCTCGGCAATAAACATGCCGATCGTTTTGATATCAAAGCCGATGCCGGTGGGATCACGGATATTGAATTTATTACCCAGTATCTGGTCCTACGCTATGCCAGCGACAAGCCAAAGCTGACCCGCTGGTCTGATAACGTGCGTATTCTCGAGCTGCTGGCGCAGAACGACATCATGGACGAGGAGGAAGCGCGAGCTTTAACGCACGCGTACACCACCTTGCGTGATGCGTTCCATCACCTGGCCCTGCAGGAGCTGCCGGGACACGTGGCGCTGGAGGCATTCAGCCGGGAGCGTGAGCAGGTCAGCGCCAGCTGGCAGAAGTGGCTGATGGCTTAACTATAAAATCGGGTGTGCTATTATCGCGCGCAAAGTTTGCGTCTCGCAGGAGAGAGTCATGAAAGTAACGCTGCCGGAGTTTGAACGTGCAGGAGTGTTGGTGGTGGGTGATGTGATGCTGGACCGCTACTGGTACGGCCCCACCAGTCGTATTTCCCCGGAAGCCCCGGTGCCGGTGGTGAAGGTGGAAAATATCGAAGAACGTCCTGGCGGCGCGGCAAACGTAGCGATGAACATCGCCTCCCTGGGGGCAACGTCGCGCCTGGTGGGATTGACCGGGATTGATGACGCCGCTCGCGCGCTGAGCCAGGCGCTGGCCAACGTCAATGTGAAGTGCGACTTCGTCTCCGTCCCGACTCACCCGACCATCACCAAGCTGCGGGTGCTGTCGCGCAACCAGCAGCTGATCCGCCTCGACTTTGAAGAGGGCTTCTCCGGCGTTGATCCGCAGCCGATGCACGAGCGCATTCAGCAGGCGCTGGGCGCCATTGGCGCGCTGGTTCTCTCGGATTACGCCAAAGGGGCGCTGACCAGCGTCCAGACGATGATCAAGCTCGCCCGTGAAGCAGGCGTGCCGGTGCTGATCGATCCGAAAGGTACCGATTTCGAACGCTATCGCGGCGCAACGCTGCTCACCCCGAACCTCTCTGAGTTTGAAGCGGTGGTGGGCAAGTGCCAGGATGAAGCGGAGATCGTTGAGCGCGGCATGAAGCTTATCGCCGAATTCGAACTGTCAGCGCTGCTGGTGACGCGCTCAGAGCAGGGGATGACGCTGCTGCAGCCGGGGCGTCCGCCGCTGCATATGCCGACCCAGGCTCAGGAAGTGTACGATGTCACCGGCGCCGGCGACACGGTGATTGGCGTGCTGGCGGCGACCCTGGCCTCCGGCAACACCCTGGAAGAGGCCTGCTATTTCGCTAACGCCGCGGCGGGCGTGGTGGTCGGTAAGCTGGGAACCTCCACCGTTTCTCCTGTCGAACTGGAAAATGCGGTTCGCGGGCGGGCTGAGACCGGCTTCGGCGTGATGAGCGAAGCGGAACTCAAACAGGCGGTAGCGGCAGCGCGCAAGCGCGGCGAGAAAGTGGTCATGACCAACGGTGTCTTCGACATTCTGCACGCCGGCCATGTCTCCTATCTGGCGAATGCGCGCAAACTGGGCGACCGTCTGATCGTGGCGGTCAACAGCGATGCCTCCACCAAACGACTGAAAGGCGAAACCCGGCCGGTGAACCCGCTGGAGCAGCGGATGATCGTGCTGGGGGCGCTGGAGGCGGTCGACTGGGTGGTCTCCTTCGAAGAAGATACACCGCAGCGCCTGATTGCCGGGATCCTGCCGGATCTGTTGGTGAAAGGCGGCGACTACAAACCGGAGCAGATCGCCGGCAGTGAAGAGGTCTGGGCGAACGGTGGCGAAGTGCTGGTGCTCAACTTTGAAGATGGTTGCTCAACCACCAACATTATTAAGAAAATACAAAAAGATAGCGAAAAATAACCGTTTCGTTATTCCCCCGCCATAACGGTGCGGCATCACGGCCTGCGATAGCGATATCGCGGGCCGTTTTTATTTAATGATGTGGAAAATGATTTGGCGCAATAAATAATCATATTAAGCGCATTTTTCGTACAAATGGCGTTAAGGTAAGCGTAAATACTGAAGTGAGTAAAAGGCATATGACTGATCAGAACATCCACCGCTGAAGGAGTATGCGCATGAACCATAACGACATGTATTCAATGAAGAATTTTGATTTTTTGGCACGAAGTTTCGCCAGAATGCACGCCCAGGGCCAGCCAGTTGATCTTCAGGCCATCGTCGGCAATATGGATGAAGAACATCGTGAATGGTTTTGCCAGCGCTATGAACTGTACTGCCGTCAGGTCAACAGCCCGGCGGAAGCCGCACAATAAGCCAACGCAAACGGGCCCCTGAGGGCCCGTTTTTTTACTGCTGCTCTTCGCTGCCAGGCGTCGTCGCCGGGCGGTTTTCGAGGTCATTCAGGCGCTGTTCCAGCAGCGCCAGTTTTTCGCGGGTCCGCAGCAGAACCTGAGTCTGCACGTCAAACTCTTCGCGGCTGACCAGGTCCAGACGGGTCAGCTGCGACTGCAGCGCCTGGCGGATTTTCTTTTCAACATCCTCACCCAGATCGCGAAGTCCTTTTGGCATCGACTCATGGACCTGGCGGGCGATTTGTTCAATTTTTTTCGGGTCAATCATGGTGGTTTCCTGCTCGGGTCGGATGATTGATCATTGTAGTGCGAACCAGGCCGCCTATAAACCAGAAATGTTTGAAGCTTATGCATTGCCGAGGATAGTCAATAGCGTTATAGTTATCTCGCTTATTCTCAGGGCGGGGCGAAATTCCCCACCGGCGGTAAATCAACCATGGCGTTGAAAGCCCGCGAGCGCTTCCCGTGACTACGGGAAGGTCAGCAGATCCGGTGTAATTCCGGGGCCGACGGTTAAAGTCCGGATGGGAGAGAGTAACGGCACAGTCGGGCCCAGGCCCGCTCGCGTTGACTTTTGCCGCTAAACCGGCGCTCCTAAGACTGCCCTGATTCTGGTAACCATAATTTTAATGAGGTTTTTTTACCATGAATCAGACGCTCCTTTCTTCTTTTGGTACCGCTTTTGAACGTGTGGAACACGCTTTGGACGCCCTGCGCGAAGGCCGCGGCGTGATGGTGCTTGACGATGAAGACCGTGAAAACGAAGGCGATATGATCTTCGCCGCCGAAACCATGACCGTAGAGCAGATGGCGCTGACCATTCGTCACGGCAGCGGCATTGTGTGCCTGTGCCTGACCGAAGATCGCCGCAAACAGCTGGATCTGCCGATGATGGTGGAGAACAACACCAGCGCCTACGGCACCGGCTTTACCGTCACCATCGAAGCGGCGGAAGGCGTGACCACCGGCGTTTCCGCTGCTGACCGCGTGACCACCGTCCGCGCGGCGATTGCCGACGGCGCGAAACCTTCCGATCTCAACCGTCCTGGCCACGTTTTCCCGCTGCGGGCGCAGCCGGGCGGCGTACTGACCCGCGGCGGCCACACTGAAGCCACTATTGACCTCGTGACCCTCGCTGGCTTCAAACCGGCAGGCGTGCTGTGCGAGCTGACCAATGACGATGGCACCATGGCGCGCGCGCCGGAGTGCATCGCGTTCGCTCAGCAGCACAATATGGCGGTGGTCACGATTGAAGATCTGGTGGCCTATCGTCGCGAACATGAGCGTAAAGCCAGCTAATCAGCGGCTCACAACGCCAGTGAAAACAGCCCGCTTATTAGTGGGCTGTTTTGTTTCTGTGCCTTAACCGATGCCCATCGTCTGGAGCACCACCAGACTCAGCCCCATCACCGACATCCCGCACAGGACGCCATAGCTCGGGTTGCTTTGCGGATCGATCTCTTTCGCCAGCGGCATCAGTTCATCGACCGACAGCGCCACCATAATCCCGGCGACGGCGGCCATGATCGCGCCCATGACCATCGGCGAGACCAGGCTACCCAGAATCAGCCACGCCAGCACGCCGCCCAAAATCTCCGCCATGCCGGAAAGACCGGCCCAGAGCACCGCCTTACTGCGCGATCCGGTGGCGGCATATACCGGCCCGGCAACGGCCAGTCCTTCAGGAATATTGTGCAGGGCGACGGCAAGCGCCACTCCCATGCCAAGCTCGAGGTTGTTGCTGGCCGTGACATAGGTGGCGATCCCTTCCGGAAAGTTATGCAGGCTGATACCCAACGTCAGCAGAATGGCGGTGCGGCGTAAATTGCGCGGGCGCGGCGCGGCGGGGGTCATCAAATCCTGCGGGTGGGCATGCGGCAGCAGGCGATCGAGACCAAAGTAGCCCAGCAGGCCGAAAACAAACATTCCGTAGCCGAGCAGCGGCGACATGTCCTCGGCGGCCAGCGCGGCAGGCAGCATTTCCATCAACGAAATCAACAGCATGATCCCGGCGGCAAAGCCGAGGGAGAAGCCCAGCAGGCGGTTAGAGGGTTTCTGGCCAATCACGCCGAAAATGGCGCCTATAAAGGTTGCGCTACCGGCTAACAGCGTCAATATTAAGGGTGATGACATCGCTTCTCTCCCTGCGAAAAAAGTGCATAGGAGTATATTGCCTGAGGATGCGCGTACGGGACAGCTCCCTTTACCGCGAATTACATTCAAATTTTCTGACGATCATCATCATGGTTATCTGAGTTTATCCTGGCGCAAAAGCGCGTAATGTGAGCACATCACATTGACACCCTAAGGATATCATCATGTCCCGTACCCGAATGCCCGCGTTGTTTCTCGGCCATGGCAGCCCAATGAACGTGCTGGAAGACAACCGCTATACCCGCGCCTGGGCTCACCTGGGCGAAACCCTGCCGCGTCCGAAAGCGATCGTGGTGGTCTCTGCGCACTGGTTCACCCGCGGTACGGGCGTGACGGCGATGGAGGCCCCGAAGACCATTCACGACTTTGGCGGTTTCCCGCAGGCGCTGTATGACACCCATTACCCGGCGCCGGGTTCCCCGGCGCTGGCGCAACGGCTGGTGGAGCTGCTCTCGCCGGTGCCGGTCACCCTCGATAAAGAAGCCTGGGGATTTGACCATGGCTCGTGGGGCGTGCTGATCAAGATGTATCCGCAGGCGGATATCCCGATGGTTCAGCTGAGCATCGACAGCACCAAACCGCCGGCCTGGCATCTCGAAATGGGGCGAAAGCTGGCCTCGCTGCGTGATGAAGGGATTATGCTGGTGGCCAGCGGCAACGTGGTGCACAACCTGCGTACCGCCCGCTGGCATGGCGAGAACACGCCGTATCCGTGGGCGGAGTCCTTCAACAACTACGTGAAGGCGAATCTGCAGTGGCAGGGCCCGGACGATCAGCACCCGCTGGTTAACTACCTGGCACACGAAGGGGGCTCGCTCTCCAACCCCACGGCGGAGCATTTCCTGCCGCTGTTATACGTGCTGGGGGCATGGGATGGCGTGGAGGCGATTTCGACCCCGGTCGATGGCATCGAGATGGGCTCGCTGAGTATGCTGTCGGTGGTGGTTGGCGCCTGATAAAAATTGAGCTCCGGCGGCGGTATCGTCGCCGGAGCGCGACATTATTCGACGAAAATGTGCGGATAGAAACGCGACAGATCCTGGGTAATCAGCGCCCGGTCTTCACGAATGCCGATCCCGGCGGGCTGATCGTTGATGAGCCAGCTGCCAATCAGCGTGTAGCTGTCACCAAACTTCGGCAGCGGGTAAAATTCCTGCACGATAGTGCCTTCTTCCCCATACGGACCTTCCACCGACTCCACCACCTTGCCCTGTTCAACGATCGATACGTTGGCGCCTTCGCGGGAGAAGATCGGCTTAATGACGTACTTCTCCATCTCCGGATGGGCATCTTCGCTGAAGTAAGCCGCCAGCAGATTTGGGTGATTGGGGAACATTTCCCACAGCATCGGCAGCAGCGCTTTGTTGGAGATGATGCTCTTCCACGCCGGCTCCAGCCAGCGAACGCCGGCGTCTTCCAGCTTGGTGGAGAACATCTCCCGCAGCATAAACTCCCACGGATAGAGCTTGAACAGGTTGCCAATCACCTGATCCTGGAGATCGGTAAACTGGCCTTTTTCACCCAGTCCAATATCTTCGATGTAGAGGAATTCCGTCGCCAGCCCCGCCTCGGCGGCGCAGTCCTGCAGATATTGCACGGTGCCGCGATCTTCAACGGTATCGCGGCAGCAGGCCATATGCAGCAGCTGGAAGCCAAACTGCTCGCGCAGCTCACCGAAGCGATCGATCAGCTTCTCCTGCAGGCTATTGAACTGGTCGCTGCCCGCCGGCAGCTTGCCGGCGTTGAGCTGGTCTTCCAGCCAGATCCACTGGAAGAAGGCCGCTTCATACAGCGAGGTCGGCGTGTCGGCATTGTTCTCCAGCAGCTTCGGCTCGCCGACGCCATCCCAGGCCAGGTCGAGACGTGAGTAGAGTGACGGCTGGTTGGTTTTCCACGACTGGCGCACAAAGCCCCAGGTGTGTTTAGGGATGCGGAATTTGGCCATCAGCTCATCGCTGGCGATCACTTTTTCCACCACCTGAAGACACATCTGATGCAGCTCGGCGGTGACCTCCTCCAGCTTTTCCACCTGGGCGAGGCTCAGCTTGTAATAAGCCTCTTCGCTCCAGTAGGGCTCGCCGTACATGGTGTGGAAGTTGAAGCCGTATTCGGTCGCTTTCTCGCGCCAGTCCGGGCGCTCGGTAATGCTGACTCTTTCCATGTTGCTTAGCCGCCCATTGAGCGAGAAGAAGAGGTTGAGCCTGCGGCGCTACGCTGCATAGTCGACTGCTTCGCCACCGACTCGCCGAAGCCCCCGCGGGTGACGGTCGTGGTGGTTGCCGGTTTCGGCGCCATCGCGGTTTTCGGCACGTTCATGGTGCGGCCCGGCTGGGCGGCGCCATAGCTCTTACCGCTGGCGTCAGTGTACTGACCGTAGGCCGGGCTGGCAGGGTTTTTGGAGCTGAACAGCGGCTGCTGTTGCGCCATGCCGCCGCCCATCAGGCGGCCCATCATGTAGCCGGCCATCAGCGGCATCCAGAAGCTGCCGCTGCTTTGCGCCTGGGCCTGGTTTTCCGGGGCGACGCCCGCCTGGGCAGGCGTTTGCTGGCACTGACCTTCGCCAAACTCGGCGACGCAGTCTTCGCGGGTGGCATATTTCGGCGCGGTGCGCTCTGCCTCTTTCACCGCGTTGGTGTAGGCCGTGGTGCATTCGGCTGCTTTGCCCGGGTTGGCGGCGGAGCAGTCATCGGCGTTCTGGTACAGCGAGACCGTTTCGTCGCTTTTTTCACAACCGGCAAGCATAAAGACCGCGGTGACGGCCAGGGCGACCGGCGTCAGGTGGCGTGCGCTCCAGCTTTTGCGGAACGACGAATGATTAATATTTTTTGTCCGTTTCATATTTGTCTTCCAGGACCCAGTGGTATGGCGTGTGTTAACGCTCAGGATAGAGGATGAGTGGTGGAAAATGAAGCGAAGAGGGGCGATAAGCGGGGGATCTTTACGTTGCCTTACGTTTAACGCATCGCCTGTCCGACGGACAGGCGATGCGCGTCACAGTATGAAAATTACTGACGGAACGGATTGCTGCCGCTGCTATGGGTCGTCGTCCGTGCGGACGCCGGCTTCATAGCCGCAGTCGTGTTGCCGTAACCATCGGCAGTGGCATCCTGCTGCGGATTCTCCGGCGCGACGCTGTCGGCAGAGGTCGAGATCGGTTTGCCCAAGGTGTTGTTCAGGGCGATCAGATCCTGCTCGTTCAGCGTACCTAACGCCGACTTGATGTTCAGCTCGTTGATCAGGTAGTTGTAGCGCGCATTAGAGAGCTGCTGTTTGGCGTTGTACAGCGTGGTGGTGGCGTCGAGGACGTCAACGATAGTACGGGTACCCACCGAATAGCCAGCTTCCATCGCATCCAGGGAGCTTTGCGCAGAGACCACCGCCTGTTTGTAGGCGTTGATGCTGCTGATAGAGGCATTCACGTTGTTAAACGAAGAACGCACGGTCTGGACCACGCTGCGGTGAGCGCTTTCCAGCTGCTCGCTGGCGCCGACGAAATTGTACTGCGCCTGTTTGACCTGCGAGTTAACCATCCCGCCCTGGTACAGCGGCAGGGAGAAGCTCAGGCCGATTTTGTTCTGACCGATATCAGCATCTTGTGAGATGCTTTTTGAGCCGCTGTAGCGGTTGTTGGAAACGCCAGACGAGGCGTTTAAATCCAGGGTCGGCAAATGGCCGTCCTGCGCCTGGCGAATCTGCTCGCGGGCCAGGTCCTGATTCAGACGCGCCTGCAGCAGCGACAGGTTGCGGTTCTCCGCTTCCTTCAGCAGGGCGTTCACCGCCTGCGGTTTGCTGGTTTTGAAGCCGTCTACGTTCAGGGAGGCCAGCTCCGGGTAGTAGTTGCCGGTAACCTGGCGCAGCTCTTCCACGGCGTTGTCGAGATCGTTACGCGCGGTCACTTCGTTCGCCAGCACGGCGTCGTATTGTGAGCGGGCGTTCTGCACGTCGGTGATCGCCACCAGACCGACGTTAAAGCGCTGGGTGGTTTGATCCAACTGACGGTAAATAGCCTGTTTCTGCGCTTCGGTATAAGAGAGCGTATCGATGGCGGCCAGCACTTTGAAATAGGCCGTCGCGGTATTCAGAATCAGCGTTTGCTGATCGGTCTGATACGTGACATCCTGAATGCCTGCCGCTTTTTCCTGCAGCGTCAGGGCGCGCCATTTCGACATATCAAACAGAACCTGCGTTAACTGCAGCGAGCCGCTGGTGACGTTAGAATTCTGGTCTTTATAATCACGGAAGCCGCTGGTATAGGTATAATCCGCTCCCAGTCCGAGCTGAGGCAGTAATGGACTGCGCGCTTCGTTGATCTTTTCGAATGCGGCGTCACGATCGGCTGCCGATTTACGCAGATCGGGGTTGCTGATGCGCGCCTGCTGGTAAACCTGAAGCAGGTTTTCCGCCTGGCTCATGGCGCTGAACCCGGTCAGGCTCAGGCCGATAAGAATGGGGAGCAATTTCTTCATTTGCATTCCTTGTTGTGAAGCATTTAGCGCTGGTCTAATTCTAAGAAAAATTCCGCTGATTGTATCGATTCTGCCGCCGTAAAAAGTTGGCGTTACGTGCCATCCGGCGGTAATTTGCACCAATCTAACATACGGACCGTAAAACGGTAGCCAAACGGTCTGGAAATCCCTCATTTCGGATTAGCAGGACATAACAATGAGCAAACCCATCCACCAGGGAATTACCTTCTCCAAAAATGATGTAGAAATTATTGCACGCGAAACGCTGTATCGTGGTTTTTTTTCACTCGATTTATACCGTTTTCGCCACCGCCTGTTTAACGGCGGCATGAGCGGCGAAGTCACCCGTGAAATTTTTGAGCGCGGGCATGCCGCCGTCTTGCTACCCTTTGACCCGGTGCGGGACGAAGTGGTGCTGGTCGAACAAATCCGTATCGCCGCCTATGATACCAGCGAGAGCCCGTGGCTGCTGGAAATGGTCGCCGGCATGATCGAGGCGGGTGAGACGGTGGAAGATGTCGCCCGTCGGGAAGCGCTGGAAGAGGCCGGGCTTGAAGTTGGGCGGACGAAACCAATATTAAGCTATCTGGCCAGTCCTGGCGGCACCAGTGAACGGTTATCGATCCTGGTGGGCGAAGTTGATGCATCGACGGCAAAAGGCATTCACGGCCTGGCCGAGGAAAATGAGGATATTCGGGTGCATGTGGTAAGCCGGGAGCAGGCTTACCAGTGGGTAGAAGAGGGGAAAATCGACAACGCAGCCTCTGTCATCGCCTTGCAATGGCTGCAATTGCATTATCACAATTTACGAAACGAGTGGACAAAATGAAGCGTTATACACCTGACTTCCCTGAGATGATGCGCCTGTGCGAGACCAATTTCGCCCAGTTGCGCCGCCTGTTGCCGCGAACGGATGCAGCGGGTGAGAAGGTGAGCTATCAGGTGGGAAGCGCGCAATATCGGTTAACGATAACGGAATCAACCCGCTACACTACTCTGGTGGCGATAGAGCAGACTCTGCCAGCGGTGAGCTACTGGAGTCTGCCATCCATGACCGTTCGCCTCTACCATGACGCCATGGTGGCCGAAGTGTGTTCGAGTCAGCAGATCTTTCGCTTCAAAGCGCGATATGATTATCCTAATAAAAAGTTGCATCAACGCGACGAAAAGCATCAAATTAACCAGTTTCTGGCCGACTGGCTGCGTTACTGTTTAGCACATGGAGCGATGGCGATTCCGGTTTGTTAGCGTCGTTAAACCTAAGGACACCATTTGGAAAGCCTGTTAAACCTACCTCTGGCTGGTGAGGCCAGAGTCAGGATCTTACAAATTACTGATACTCACCTGTTTGCTGAAAAACATGAAACGTTGTTAGGCATCAATACCTGGGAAAGCTATCAGGCCGTACTGTCGGCCATTCATGCCTCACAGCGTCCATGCGATTTGATTGTCGCAACAGGCGATCTGGCGCAGGATCACTCCTCCGCGGCCTACCAGCATTTTGCTGAGGGCATCGCGAGTTTTGCTGCACCCTGCGTCTGGCTACCGGGCAACCATGATTTCCAGCCGGCGATGTACAGCACCCTGCAGGAGTCGGGCATTTCCCCCGCCAAGCGCGTGTTTCTCGGCGACCACTGGCAGATCCTGCTGCTGGACAGCCAGGTGTTCGGCGTTCCCCATGGCGAGCTGAGCGACTTCCAGCTGGAATGGCTCGAACATAAGCTGGCGGAGGCGCCGGAGCGTTATACCTTACTTCTGCTGCATCATCATCCGCTGCCGGCCGGCTGCAGCTGGCTGGATCAACACAGTCTGCGCAACGCCGGCGCGCTGGACAGCGCGCTGAGCGCCTGGCCTCGGGTGAAGCATCTGCTGTGCGGCCATATTCATCAGGAACTGGATCTCGACTGGAATGGCCGACGTATGATGGCGACGCCGTCGACCTGCGTTCAGTTCAAGCCGCACTGCGCCAATTTCACCCTCGATACGGTGTCGCCGGGCTGGCGCTGGCTGGAGCTTCACCCTGACGGAACGCTGACCACCGAAGTGTGCCGCCTGGAAGGCGCGGCGTTTCATCCGGATATTGCTTCAGAAGGCTACTGATGGCGACGCTTCTTTATCTGCACGGCTTTAACAGTTCCCCGCGCTCGGCGAAGGCGACGGCGTTAAAGACCTGGCTGGCGCAGCACTATCCTGAGATCGCCATGGTGGTGCCTGAGCTGCCGCCTTACCCGGCGGAAACGGCGGAGCTGCTGGAGTCCATCGTGCTGGAGCACGGCGGCGAGCCGCTGGGGGTCGTAGGGTCGTCGCTGGGCGGCTACTACGCCACCTGGCTGTCGCAATGCTTTATGCTGCCAGCGGTAGTGGTTAACCCGGCGGTGCGGCCGTTTGAGCTGCTGAACAATTTTCTCGGCCACAATGAGAATCCATACACCGGGCAGCAATATGTGCTAGAGTCTCGCCATATTTACGATCTCAAAGTTATGCAAATCGACCCGCTCGAAGCGCCGGATTTACTCTGGCTGCTGCAGCAGACCGGGGATGAAGTGCTTGATTACCGCCAGGCCGTTCATTACTACGCCTCCTGCCGGCAGATGGTGGAGGAGGGCGGTAATCACGCATTTGTCGGCTTTGACGATCATTTCACTCAGATTATCGAATTTCTCGGCCTGCGCTAAACGGCCCTGAACGACCTACGAATACACACCATGACGCAATCTTCATATAACGCTGATGCCATTGAGGTACTCACCGGGCTAGAGCCGGTGCGCCGCCGTCCGGGCATGTATACCGACACCACCCGTCCTAACCATCTTGGTCAGGAAGTGATTGATAACAGTGTGGACGAAGCGCTGGCAGGCCATGCCAAACGCGTGGAAGTGATCCTGCACGCCGACCAGTCCCTCGAGGTGATTGACGACGGGCGCGGGATGCCGGTCGACATTCACCCGGAAGAGGGGGTGCCGGCGGTTGAACTGATCCTCTGCCGGCTGCACGCGGGCGGTAAGTTTTCCAACAAAAATTACCAGTTTTCCGGCGGTCTGCACGGGGTGGGTATTTCGGTGGTCAACGCCCTGTCAAAACGCGTGGAGGTCAACGTGCGTCGCGACGGTCAGGTCTACAGCATCGCCTTTGAGAATGGTGAGAAAGTAGAAGACCTGCACGTCACCGGCACCTGCGGTAAACGCAACACCGGGACCAGCGTCCATTTCTGGCCTGACGAAAGCTTCTTCGATAGCCCGCGCTTCTCCGTTTCGCGTTTGACCCACTTGTTAAAAGCGAAAGCGGTGCTGTGCCCGGGCGTGGAAATTGTTTTCCGCGATCAGGTCAACAACAGCGAGCAGAGCTGGTGCTATGCCGATGGCCTTAACGACTACCTTAGCGAAGCGGTGAACGGCCTGCCGCTGCTGCCGGAAAAACCCTTCGTCGGCACCTTCTCCGGTGAGACGGAGGCGGTGGACTGGGCGCTGCTGTGGCTGCCGGAAGGCGGCGAGCTGCTGACCGAGAGTTATGTCAACCTGATCCCGACCATGCAGGGCGGGACGCATGTCAACGGCCTGCGCCAGGGGCTGCTGGACGCGATGCGTGAGTTCTGCGAGTACCGTAATATTCTGCCGCGCGGGGTGAAACTGTCGGCGGAAGATATCTGGGATCGCTGCGCCTACGTGCTGTCGGTGAAGATGCAGGATCCGCAGTTCGCCGGGCAAACCAAAGAGCGCCTGTCGTCGCGTCAGTGCGCGGCGTTCGTCTCCGGCGTGGTGAAAGACGCCTTCAGCCTGTGGCTGAACCAGAACGTGCAGGCTGCGGAGCTGCTGGCGGAGATGGCCATCTCCAGCGCCCAGCGTCGTCTGCGCGCCGCCAAGAAAGTGGTGCGCAAAAAGCTGACCAGCGGTCCGGCGCTGCCGGGTAAGCTGGCCGACTGCACCGCCCAGGATCTGAACCGTACCGAACTGTTCCTCGTCGAAGGGGACTCGGCGGGCGGGTCAGCCAAGCAGGCGCGCGATCGTGAATATCAGGCGATCATGCCGCTGAAAGGCAAGATCCTTAATACCTGGGAAGTCTCTTCCGATGAAGTGTTAGCTTCGCAAGAAGTGCACGACATTTCGGTGGCGATTGGTATTGACCCGGATAGCGATGATTTAAGCCAGCTGCGCTACGGCAAAATTTGTATTCTGGCGGATGCGGACTCCGATGGCCTGCACATTGCCACGCTGCTGTGCGCGCTGTTCGTGAGACATTTCCGTACTCTGGTGAAAGAGGGGCACGTCTACGTGGCGCTGCCGCCGCTGTACCGTATCGACCTCGGCAAAGAGGTTTACTACGCGCTAACGGAAGAAGAAAAGACCGGCGTGCTGGAGCAGCTGAAGCGCAAGAAAGGCAAGCCAAACGTCCAGCGCTTTAAAGGTCTCGGCGAGATGAACCCGATGCAGCTGCGGGAAACTACCCTCGACCCAAATACCCGCCGCCTGGTGCAGCTGGTGATCAGCGATGAGGATGAGCAGCAGACCACGGCGATGATGGATATGCTGTTGGCCAAGAAGCGTTCTGAAGACCGTCGCAACTGGCTGCAGGAGAAGGGCGATATGGCGGACCTGGAAGTGTAAGACCGCACGCTGCGCCAGACGTAAAAGGGAGCCTCAGGCTCCCTTTTCTTATTCCGTTTCAGCGTCGGCGGGCTTAGACGCCGGCCTGCAGGATACGGATGGTGGTCTCCAGCACATCGCCTTTGACCGCTTCCGACCAGGCTTTCATGTGCGGGGTCTGCAGGTGCGCTTCAAGATGCGCGACGCTTTCCCACTGCTCCACCATGACGATAGAGTCAGGAGCGGTGGTCTGGAAGCTGACGCCAGCGGCATGATCCACCATAGGCGCATAGCCGTGGCAGCCGGCTTCCTGCAAAACGGTCGGAATAATTTTCGCGAACTGATCGAGAACCGCCTGGCGGTGGTGCTGGCCCGGACGGGTACGGATTTCTGCAATCACTGTTAACATGGTTAACTCAACTCCTTCTGTGTGGATCTTGTCATACTCCAGGTTCCAATAACTCGAAATATGTAGAGCATAGACCCCTAGTTAACCAAAAATTTCCGCCAGATGCTTGCGATATTCTGCGATATACCGTGGGACATCAGGCATTTTTATCACGTCGTTGGCGATAAAGGTTGGCAGCGCCTCCATACCCAGGAACTGGTTGGCTTTATGGAACGGCAGGTAAACGCCGTCAACGCCAACGCCGTGGAAGAACTGCTCTTTGTCGGTGAAGGCCTCCATTGGCGCGTTCCAGGTCAGGGAGAGCATATATTTTTTCCCCTGCACCAGGCCGCCGGAGCCATATTTTTTGCTGGCGTCGGAGCGGGTACGGCCGTCGCTGGCGTACAGCGAACCGTGGCCTTCGGTAAAGACGTCATCCATATATTTTTTCACCGTCCACGGGGCGCCCATCCACCAGCCCGGCATCTGCCAGATCACCACATCGGCCCAGAGGAAATTCTGCACTTCGGCTTTGACGTCGTACTCGCTTTCGGCGCGAACGCTTTTAACATCGTGCCCGGCGTCGCGCAGATAACTCTCCGCGACCTCGGTCAGGGTGTCGTTCAGTTGGCCATTCGAGTGGGCGAATTTTTTTGCGCCATTGATAATCAGGATGTTGCTCATCATTTGTCCTCAATCTTGAAAATTTGCCGACGATCTTACCCCGCGAAGCGGGGCAGTAAAATGAGCAAAATGTGCAAAGTCTTTTGCTAAATGAGCAATAATCCCGCTACCAGCCAACGCGGGCTTCGAAGCCGCCGTCGCGGGCGTTGGCAAACTCGACGCGCATGCCATGCAGCGAGGCGATGCGCCGGACGATAGACAAGCCCAGGCCGCTGCCCGGAGCATCCTGACCCGGTGGGCGATAGAAACGCTCGCCGATGCGCGCCAGCGCCTGCGGGCTGATGCCGGGGCCGTTATCGCGGACCCGAAACTCGCGGGCGTTGAGGGTGATATCGACCTGGCTGCCGCGCGGGCTGTAGCGCACCGCGTTATCCAGCAGATTGCGCACCAGCAGGCTGAGGAGCAGCGGCTGGCCGGTGCGGGAGATGCCAGAGGCATTAAGATGCAGGCGCAGCTCAATCCCGGACTGCTGCGCCGGGTGGTACATCTCCATTACCGCCGACTGCAGCAGGTCGTCGAGGGCGACCGGCTGCAGGTCGTCGAGGGCGACCGGCTGCAGGTCGTCCAGCTGGGCGAGCGAGTCCAGCCGCGACAGCGTCAGCAGCTGATCCACCAGACGGGTGGCGCGATCGATCCCCTGATGGAGCTGAGCCAGGGCTTTCTCCCGCCCTTGTGGATCGTCCAGAGAGAGCTGGGCGACTTCAGTCTGCACCTTCAGCGCCGCCAACGGGCTGCGCAGCTCGTGGGCGGCATCAGAGGTAAACCGACGCTCGCGCAGCATGACGTCGTGGGTGCGCTGGAACAGCTGATTCAGCGCTTCGACCAGTGGGCGGACTTCAGGGGGGATCTTCTCCACGCTGAGCGATTCCGCCGAGTCCGGCGCGCGCAGACGCAGCGTGCGCGCCAGATGTTTCAACGGCGCCAGTTCGCGGCTTAACAGCACGATGAGCAGCACGAACATCAGCGGCAGGGCGACCATCCACGGAGTGAGCTGCGAGGTGACAATGTCCATCGCCATTTCGCGGCGATAATCCCACTCCTGGCCGACGGCGATGCGGTGGCGGCCATCGGCGGTGGTTAACCACAGGAAGCGCCACTCGTCATCATCGCCGCGCAGGTAGCCATCGCTAAAGCCCTCACGCTGCGAGTGCCACTGTATATCCTCTCCGTTCTCGCCGTCGTTAAGCACCATTTTGCCGTCGCGGGTGAAGATGGCGAACGCTAGCGCATCGTCGTCGATATGCCCGTGGCGCACCTTTTTCTTTTCCCCGAGCGATGCCGGCGGGGCGCGCAGTTCATCGAAATGCATGGCGCTCAGGCGGCGGGCGAACAGCAGCAGCTGGGTATCAAACAGCTTATCCAGCTTTTTACTGGTCTGCTGCCAGGCGATCACGCTGGCCACGCCCCAGGCAGCGGCGGTCAGCACGGCAAACAGCAGCGTCAGGCGCAGGCGCAGGCTCAGGCGGGCAAGTCGTTTCATGCGTCACCCAGGGTATAGCCGATGCCGTGGACGGTGCGGATAAATTCACTGCCGAGTTTGCGCCGCAGATGGTGGACGTGAACTTCCACGGCGTTGCTGGAGACCTCGTCGTCCCAGTTGTAGAGCTTTTCTTCAATAAGCTTACGCGGCAGCACGCGCCCGGCGTTACGCAGCAGCAGTTCCAGCAGGGCGAACTCCTTCGGCTTCAGCGTCAGGCTTTCGCCGTCGAGGCTGGCGGTTAAGCGGTTCGGGTCAAGGCGTACCTTGCCGTGGCGCAACTCGCTGCTGCTCTGGCCGTGGGCACGGCGGATCAATGCTTCGAGGCGGGCCGCTACCTCAATCAGGGCGAAAGGTTTGCACAGATAATCATCGGCGCCCAGGCGCAGCCCCTCCACCCGCTGGCTGAGCGCATCGCGGGCGGTGAGGATCAGCACCGGTTCATGGCGGCCTTTGTCGCGCCACTCGCGCAGAATCTCGAGGCCATCAACGCCAGGAAGAGTGAGATCAAGAATTGCCGCGTCGTAGGGGGCGCTGTATAGGGCGTTTTTGCCCTCCAGCCCGGCGGTAAACCAGTCGATGCTGAAGCCCATTTTGCTTAGCCCGGCCTTAATGCCATCGCCGATTAACTTGTCATCTTCCACCAATAATATGCGCATTTTCCCTCCTGCCAACCCGGCTGCTCTGCGCAGTAAACCGCGTTGCGACCGGGGTTGTACAGCATTAAAATTTCTTTTTTCCCCTTAAGAAGTCGTTAAGTTTTGTCGGGCGTAATAGGAGCCATATCAACACGAAGGGAGAACACATCATGAAGAAAATTGCTGCGATGACCGCGATCGTTGCCCTGGTTTCCATGCCGGTGCTGGCTGCCGGACAGGGCGGGTATACCGGTCCTTCTGCGACCACGCCGGCAAGTTCAACCACCCAGGGCGGCGGCTTCACCGGCCCGAGCGGCGCGGTCACCACCGTCACCAATGTCAAATCGCTGCGGGACGATACCTGGGTGACCCTGCGCGGCAAAATCACCGAGCGCGTTTCCGACGATCTGTATAAGTTCCAGGATGCTACCGGAGTGATCAATGTCGATATCGACCACAAACGCTGGAACGGCGTCACCGTCGGCCCACAGGACACGGTAGAAATTCAGGGGGAAGTCGATAAGGACTGGAACTCGGTGGAAATCGACGTTAAACAGATCCGTAAAATCGCGCCATAAGTCTCCGTCGGATAAGCGCAAGATCGGTCAGGCATCGCTATCCTCGCTCTGTCAGAGTATGTCGCGAGGAGGAGACGATGAACGATATTAAGGCCAGCCCGGGGTATGTCGGGCGCTTCCAGCGCGTCTGTAGGTACATTGCGCACCATCTTGATGAGCCGCTGTCGCTGGAGATGCTGAGCGCGATAGCGCACAGTTCGCCTTACCATTTTCACCGGCAATTTAGCGCTTATACCGGCATTCCCTTGTACCGGTATATTCAGTGGTTGCGTCTGCGTCGCGCCTGTTGGCGCCTGGCGTTCAACCCCCGCGATAAAGTCATCGATATTGCCCTTGATGCCGGATTTCAGAATGCGGAGTCGTTCAGTCGTGCCTTCCGTACCGCGTTTGACCAAAGCCCGACCCAGTTCCGTCAGCAACCGGACTGGGCCGAGTGGCATCGACGCGTACCGAAACATACGCTACAGGAGCAAACGTCGATGGACGTCAACATTATTTCGTTCCCCACCACCCGGATAGCCGTACTGCAACATCGCGGCAGCCCGGACCTTGTCAACGCCACCGCCGCGCGTTTTATCGCCTGGCGTAAAACGAGCGGATTATCGCCCATCGCCACCTGCGATACCTGGGGGATCGCCTGGGACGATCCGCAGACCACCCCGCAGGGGGAATTTCGTTTTGACATCTGCGGTACGGTCGCACGGCCGGTCGGTGAAAACGCCTTTGGCGTGATTAACGGCGAAATCCCCGGCGGACGCTGCGCCGTCGTGCGCCATCACGGCTCGCTGGACACGCTGGCGAACAGCGTTTGGTTTCTCTATCGCGACTGGTTACCCGCTTCAGGCGAGAAGTTACGGGATTTTCCGGTGTACTTCCGTTACCTCAATTTTGTCCATGAGGTGGCTGAGCATGAGCTGCAAACCGATATTTATCTGCCGCTGGCCTGATTAAGGTGACGGAATCCTCAACCGATCTCACGGCCTGTGACTCAGGGCGTGAGATCGGGTATTATCGCGGGTAGTTTTGCCGTCCGAACGGTCGGTACCCAGATTGAGGATCCACGATTAATGAGCGATATGGCAGAGCGCCTTGCGCTGCATGAATTTACGGAAAATGCTTACCTGAACTACTCCATGTACGTGATCATGGACAGGGCATTACCGTTTATTGGCGATGGCTTAAAACCGGTCCAGCGTCGCATCGTCTATGCGATGTCCGAACTGGGGCTGAACGCCAGCGCCAAATTCAAAAAGTCCGCCCGCACCGTCGGCGACGTGCTGGGTAAATATCACCCGCACGGCGACAGCGCCTGCTATGAAGCGATGGTGCTGATGGCGCAACCCTTCTCCTATCGCTATCCGCTGGTGGATGGCCAGGGGAACTGGGGGGCGCCGGACGATCCGAAATCCTTCGCCGCCATGCGTTACACCGAATCCCGCCTGTCGAAGTATGCCGAGCTGCTGCTCAGCGAGCTGGGGCAGGGGACGGTCGACTGGGTGCCAAACTTTGACGGCACGCTGCAGGAGCCGAAAATGCTGCCGGCGCGCCTGCCAAACATCCTGCTCAACGGCACCACCGGCATCGCGGTGGGCATGGCGACCGATATTCCGCCGCACAACCTGCGTGAAGTAGCGAAAGCGGCGATTACGCTGATTGAGCAGCCGAAAACGACCCTCGACGAACTGCTGGATATCGTCCAGGGGCCGGATTTCCCGACCGAGGCGGAGATCATCACTTCGCGGGCGGAAATTCGCAAAATCTACCAGAACGGACGCGGTTCTGTGCGCATGCGCGCGGTGTGGAGCAAAGAGGACGGCGCGGTAGTGATCAGCGCGCTGCCGCACCAGGTCTCCGGCGCCAAAGTTCTGGAGCAAATTGCGGCGCAGATGCGCAATAAAAAGCTGCCGATGGTGGATGACCTGCGCGACGAATCGGACCACGAAAATCCGACCCGTCTGGTGATCGTCCCGCGCTCCAACCGGGTGGATATGGAGCAGGTGATGAACCATCTGTTCGCCACCACCGATCTGGAGAAGAGCTACCGCATCAACCTCAATATGATCGGTCTCGACGGCCGCCCGGCGGTAAAAAACCTGCTGGAGATCCTCAGCGAATGGCTGGTGTTCCGTCGTGATACCGTACGTCGCCGTCTGAACCACCGGTTAGAGAAGGTCCTTAAGCGCCTGCATATCCTCGAAGGTTTGCTGGTGGCGTTCCTTAATATCGATGAAGTCATTGAGATCATCCGCACGGAAGATGAGCCGAAGCCAGCTCTGATGTCGCGCTTTGCCATCAGCGAAACCCAGGCGGAAGCGATTCTGGAACTGAAGCTGCGCCATCTCGCCAAACTGGAAGAGATGAAGATCCGCGGCGAGCAGAACGAGCTGGAAAAAGAGCGCGATCAGCTGCAGGCGATTCTGGCCTCTGAACGTAAGATGAACAATCTGCTGAAGAAAGAGCTGCAGGCCGATGCCGATGCTTTCGGCGACGATCGCCGCTCGCCGCTTCACGAGCGTGAAGAAGCGAAAGCGATGAGCGAGCATGACATGCTGCCGTCTGAGCCGGTGACTATCGTTCTGTCGCAGATGGGCTGGGTGCGCAGCGCCAAAGGGCACGACATTGACGCCCAGGGCTTAAGCTATAAGGCGGGCGACAGCTGGAAAGCCTCGGCGAAGGGCAAGAGCAACCAGCCGGTGGTGTTTATCGATACCACCGGGCGCAGCTATGCCATCGATCCGATTACTCTGCCCTCGGCGCGTGGCCAGGGTGAGCCGCTGACCGGTAAGCTCACGCTGCCGCCGGGCGCGACCGTGGAACATATGCTGATGGAAGGCGACGATCAGAAACTGCTGATGGCCTCCGACGCCGGCTACGGTTTTGTCTGCACCTTTAACGATCTGGTGGCGCGCAACCGCGCCGGTAAAGCGTTGATCACCCTGCCTGACAACGCGCATGTGATGCCGCCGCTGGTCATTGAGGACGAGTCCGATATGCTGCTGGCCATCACCGCCGCCGGGCGGATGCTGATGTTCCCGGTCAGCGATCTGCCGCAGCTGTCGAAAGGCAAGGGCAACAAAATCATCAACATTCCCGCGGCGGAAGCCGCCGCCGGCCAGGACGGCCTCGCACATCTGTTTGTCCTGCCGCCGCAGAGTACGCTGACCATTCACGTCGGCAAACGGAAGATCAAACTGCGTCCGGAAGAGCTGCAAAAAGTCACCGGCGAGCGCGGCCGCCGCGGTTCGCTGATGCGCGGGCTGCAGAAAATTGACCGTGTTGAAATTGACTCGCCGCGCCGTGCCGCGGCAGGCGATAGCGAAGAGTAAGCGCTTCTCCTCCCGTCTTTGACGGGAGGAGGCGAAAAAATGCCGCAAAATCGTTGTTTATTCAGGCGTTGCGATTAACAATGTCCATCATCAGGGACCCAGGAAGAACGGTCCCGGCCTGCGCAGAACTCGTGAGCCTGCCTTCTGCCAGCAGCGAATAATTCTAAGCGGTTTGGGTTTTAGAGGTAGCTATGCTATTCATTTTTCGAGTAATTTTCGTGGTCATTTATTGCATCGTGGTGTGCATACTTGGCTGTCTGTACTGCTTGTTCAGCCCGCGTAATCCAAAACACGTTGCCACTTTCGGCCATCTGTTTGGCCGCTTATCCCCGGTGTTTGGCCTGAAGGTGGAGCTGCGCAAACCTGCCGACGCGGAAAGCTATGGCAACGCGATCTACATCGCTAACCACCAGAACAACTATGATATGGTGACGGCGTCTAACATCGTGCAGGCCCCGACGGTTACCGTGGGGAAAAAGAGCCTGCTGTGGATCCCGTTCTTTGGCCAGCTGTACTGGCTGACCGGTAATCTGCTGATTGACCGTAATAATCGAACCAAAGCGCACGGCACCATTGCCGAGGTCGTTAACGCCTTTAAAAAGCGTAAAATTTCGTTCTGGATGTTCCCGGAAGGGACCCGCAGCCGCGGCCGCGGTCTGCTGCCGTTTAAAACCGGCGCCTTCCACGCGGCTATTGCCGCCGGAGTGCCGATTATTCCGGTGTGTGTCTCGAATACATCGAATAAAATAAAGCTCAATCGCTGGAACAACGGTCTGGTGATTGTGGAAATGCTGCCGCCGGTGGATACCAGCCAGTTCGGTAAAGACAACGTGCGCGCGCTGGCGACGCATTGCCGCGAGCTGATGGCCGCCAAAATCGCTGAGCTGGACAACGAAGTGGCCGAGCGCGAAGCGGCCGGCAAGCAATAAGACAGGAAACGCCGCCACCGCGCGCGTATTGCTGGCGGGAAACGAATTCCCTTTTTCATTTGTCAGTATGTCATGGAGTTAATATGTCACTCAGTCGGCGTCAGTTTATTAAGGCTTCCGGCGTAGCGCTGTGCGCTGGCGCCGCGCCGCTGAAGGCCCATGCCGCCGGCCAGCAGCCTGCGCTGCCGGTTCCGCCGCTGCTGGAATCCCGTCGCGGTCAGCCGCTGTTTCTGACGCTGCAGCGTTCGCACTGGTCGTTTACGCCAGGCACCCGCGCCCCCGTCTGGGGGATCAATGGCCGCTATATGGGGCCGACGATCCGCGTCTGGAGCGGAGACGACGTCAAGCTTATCTACAGCAACCGTCTGACAGAGAACGTCGCGATGACCATCCGCGGCCTGCAGGTGCCGGGCCCGCTGATCGGCGGCGCGGCGCGCATGATGTCGCCGAACGCCGACTGGGCGCCGGTGCTGCCGATCCGCCAGAGTGCGGCGACGCTGTGGTACCAGGCCAATACGCCGAACCGGATGGCGAAGCAGGTCTATAACGGTCTGGCCGGCATGTGGCTGGTGGAGGATGAGGTGAGCAAGAACCTGCCGATCCCTAACCACTATGGCGTCGATGACTTCCCGGTGATAATTCAGGATAAACGGCTGGATAACTTCGGCACGCCGGAATATAGCGAACCGGGCAGCGGCGGCTTCGTCGGCGACACGCTGCTGGTCAATGGCGTGCAGAGCCCCTATGTCGAAGTGTCGCGCGGCTGGGTGCGACTGCGCCTGCTGAACGCCTCCAACTCCCGGCGCTATCAGCTACAGATGAGCGATGGCCGACTGCTGCATGTCATTTCCGGCGACCAGGGGTTCCTGCCGGCGCCGGTTTCGCTCAAGCAGCTGTCGCTGGCGCCGGGGGAACGGCGTGAAATCCTGGTCGATATGACCAACGGCGATGAAGTGTCCATTACCTGCGGCGAAGCGGCGAGCATTGTCGACCGTATCCGCGGCTTTTTTGAACCGTCCAGCATTCTGGTCTCCACGCTGGTGCTGACCCTGCGCCCGACCGGGCTGCTGCCGCTGGTCACCGACAGTCTGCCGGTGCGTCTGCTGCCGACCGAGCTGCTCTCCGGTACGCCGATCCGCAGCCGGGATATCACCCTCGGCGACGATCCAGGGATTAACGGCCAGCTATGGGATCCGCAGCGTATTGATATTACGGCGCAGCAGGGGACCTGGGAGCGCTGGACAGTGCGCGCCGACCGCCCGCAGTCGTTCCATATTGAAGGGGTGATGTTCCAGATCCGTAACGTCAACGGTTCGACCCCTTTCCCGGAAGACCGCGGCTGGAAGGACACCGTGTGGGTCGACGGGCAGGTCGAACTGCTGGTCTACTACGCCCAGCCGTCGTGGCCGCACTTCCCGTTCCAGTATCTGAGCCAGACGCTGGAGCTGGCCGACCGCGGTTCGATTGGCCAGATGCTGGTGAATCCTGCGCCATAATCTCTTCGACCCTGGCCGGCATACGGTCAGGGTTTGAGAAAATCCTCCTTCATTTCCACTATCATTCCGGCTTATAATCCACGCCCTTTTGGTTATTTTTTTATCATTTTCCCCGGAAGCAATATGAGCGCAATATCCCTGATCCAACCGGATCGTGACCTTTTTTCCTGGCCGCAATACTGGGCTGCCTGTTTCGGCCCTGCGCCATTTTTACCGATGTCGCGTGAAGAGATGGATCAACTTGGCTGGGATAGCTGCGACATTATTCTGGTGACCGGCGACGCCTACGTCGACCACCCGAGCTTCGGGATGGCCATCTGCGGCCGAATGCTGGAAGCGCAGGGGTTCCGCGTGGGGATCATCTCCCAGCCGGACTGGAACACCAAAGACGACTTCATGCGTCTGGGCAAACCGAACCTGTTCTTCGGCGTGACCGCCGGCAACATGGACTCGATGATCAACCGCTACACCGCCGACCGTAAGCTGCGTCATGATGACGCTTACACCGCCGGCAACGTGGCGGGCAAGCGTCCGGACCGCGCCACCCTGGTCTACACCCAGCGCTGTAAAGAGGCGTGGAAAGATGTGCCCGTGATCCTCGGCGGCATCGAAGCCAGCCTGCGCCGTACCGCCCACTATGATTACTGGTCCGATACCGTGCGCCGCTCGGTGCTGGTGGACTCCAAGGCCGATATGCTGATGTTCGGCAACGGCGAGCGTCCGCTGGTGGAAGTGGCTCATCGCCTGGCGATGGGCGAAACCATAGATCAGATCCGCGATGTGCGCAATACCGCCATCATGGTGAAAGAGGCCCTCCCGGGCTGGAGCGGCGTTGACTCCACCCGTCTGGATACCCCGGGCAAAATCGACCCCATCCCGCACCCGTATGGTGAAGATCTGCCGTGTGCAGACAACAAACCGGTGGCCCCGAAAAAAGCCGAGGCTAAAGCCGTTGTCGTGCAGCCGCCGCGGCCAAAACCGTGGGAAAAGACCTATGTGCTGCTGCCCTCCTTCGAGAAGGTGAAAGGCGATAAGGTCCTGTACGCTCACGCCTCGCGCATTCTGCACCATGAAACCAACCCCGGCTGCGCCCGGGCGCTGATGCAAAAGCACGGCGAGCGCTACATCTGGATCAACCCGCCGGCAATCCCGCTCTCCACCGAAGAGATGGACAGCGTTTTCGCGCTGCCCTACAAGCGCGTGCCGCATCCTTCCTATGGCGATGCGCGCATCCCGGCGTATGAGATGATCCGCTTCTCTATCAACATCATGCGCGGCTGCTTCGGCGGCTGTTCGTTCTGCTCGATCACCGAGCACGAAGGACGCATTATCCAGAGCCGTTCTGAGGATTCGATCATCAATGAGATCGAAGCCATTCGCGACACGGTGCCGGGCTTTACCGGCGTGATCTCCGATCTCGGCGGACCCACCGCCAACATGTATATGCTGCGCTGCAAATCGCCACGCGCCGAGCAGACCTGTCGCCGTCTCTCCTGCGTCTACCCGGATATCTGCCCGCACATGGATACCAACCATGAGCCGACGATCAACCTTTACCGTCGCGCCCGCGAGCTGAAGGGCATCAAGAAGATCCTTATCGCCTCCGGGGTACGCTATGACATCGCGGTCGAAGATCCGCGCTATATTAAAGAGCTGGCGACCCACCACGTCGGCGGCTATCTGAAGATCGCGCCGGAGCATACCGAAGAGGGCCCGCTGTCGAAGATGATGAAGCCGGGAATGGGCAGCTACGACCGCTTTAAAGAGCTGTTCGACACCTATTCGAAGCAGGCGGGTAAAGAGCAGTATCTGATCCCGTACTTTATCTCCGCCCACCCGGGGACCCGTGATGAAGACATGGTGAACCTGGCGCTGTGGCTGAAGAAGCACCGCTTCCGTCTCGACCAGGTGCAGAACTTCTATCCGTCGCCGCTGGCGAACTCGACCACCATGTATTACACCGGCAAAAACCCGCTGGGCAAGATCGGCTATAAGAGTGAAGAGGTGGTGGTGCCGAAGGGCGATAAACAGCGCCGTCTGCACAAAGCGCTGCTGCGCTATCACGATCCGGCCAACTGGCCGCTGATCCGTCAGGCGCTGGAGGCGATGGGCAAGAAACACCTGATTGGCTCTCGTCGCGACTGCCTGGTGCCGGCGCCGACCCTGGATGAGATGCGCGAAGCGCGTCGCCAGAACCGTCATACCCGCCCGGCGCTGACCAAGCACACGCCGATTGCGCATCAGCGTTCTAACGGTGGCGCAACGGCGAAAAAGCCCGTCAAACGGGGTAAAGTCGCCGGGCGTTAAGCCTGACTTTGCGCCCGGCTGCGTTTCGCTGGCCGGGTGGTTTCTCAAGCCGGGCACGCATCAGCGCAGCCCGGCTTTTTTACCTGTTATCCGCCGAACTGATCCGGGTCAGGACCCAGACGCTTGCCCTGATCCAGCTTCGCAATCTCACCCAGCTCCTCTTTATCCAGGCGGAAATCCCAGACGTTAAAGTTTTCAGCGATGCGCGACGGCGTGACGGATTTCGGGATCACCACCAGACCGCTGTCGAGATGCCAGCGGATGACAATCTGCGCCGGCGTTTTACCATATTTATCAGCCAGCTGATGGATGACTTTCTGATCGAAGACGCCCTTACCGCCCTGGGCCAGCGGGCTCCAGGATTCGGTCTGGATCTTGTGGGTGGCGTTCCAGGCGTGCAGCTGCCGCTGCTGAAGCAGCGGATGCAGCTCTATCTGGTTGATCACCGGCGCGACGCCGGTTTCATCAATCAGCTTCTGCAGATGCGGCACCTGGAAATTACACACGCCGATGCTCTTCGCCAGCCCCTGCTGCTGCAGCTCAATCAGCGCCTGCCAGGCCTCGACGTAATGACCGATAGCCGGCACCGGCCAGTGGATTAAATAGAGATCCACATAGTCCAGTTTCAGCTTGCTGAGACTCTCTTTCAGCGCCTCGTGCGGCCGTTTTTGATCGTCGTTCCATAGCTTGGTGGTGATGAACAGCTCATTGCGATTGACGCCAGCGCTTTGCAGCGCGTTACCGACGCCAGCCTCATTTTGGTACGCGGCGGCGGTGTCAAAAGAGCGATAACCGACTTCCAGCGCCTTATGAATGGCGGAGACGACTTCCTCGTTGCCAGCTTTCCACACGCCGAGACCCAGCTGCGGCATCAGGTTGCCGTCGTGTAGTTTTATAACGGTTGGATGTGTCATGCCTTCCTCCTGTTAATGAACTCGGCGAAGCAGGATCCGCCGAGGGGTAGCATTAAGTCTGGACGAAATAGCTAAAAACGGTAGTAAAAACACCCCTCCCCGACGTTTGTTTAACGTAAGGAGAGGTGAATCAGGCGGGGTAACT
The DNA here is from genome assembly GCF_040065235.1 of Klebsiella sp. GB_Kp047. Lineage (NCBI taxonomy): Bacteria > Pseudomonadati > Pseudomonadota > Gammaproteobacteria > Enterobacterales > Enterobacteriaceae > Klebsiella > Klebsiella sp. GB_Kp047. Next base: position 235,086 of record NZ_JBEAJG010000028.1, read on the forward strand.
TAGCGGGCAGCCTCGTAGATACGGCGGCTGACGTCAAGGGTGATATCCTGATGCTCGCCCAGTTTGGTCATGCCGTGCTCTTCCAGTTTCGCCAGCAGCGCCGGGATGGAGCTCCCGTCGAGACCGTAATCGGAAAGGCGGGTCGGCACCCCCATCTGCTCGAAGAACTGGCGCGTCGCGGCGATGGCGGCATCGATGCGCTGGTCGTCGGAGCCCTCGGTGATATGCCACACGCGCTCAGCATATTGCAGCAGCTTCTCGCGCTTGGTATCGCGCTTCTCATTCCACAGCGCCGGCAGAACGATAGCCAGCGTCTGGGCGTGATCGAGACCATGCATCGCCGTCAGTTCGTGACCAAGCATATGCGTTGCCCAGTCCTGCGGCACGCCAGCGCCGATCAGGCCGTTCAGCGCCTGGGTCGCGGCCCACATAATGTTGGCGCGCACGTTATAATTTTCCGGCTCCTGCAGCGCTTTCGGGCCATCCTCGATCAGGGTCAGGAGAATGCCTTCGGCGAAGCGGTCCTGAATTTTGCCGTCAACCGGGTAGGTGACGTACTGTTCGACGGTATGGACGAAAGCGTCAACCACGCCGTTGGCGACCTGGCGCGGCGGCAGGGTATAGGTGTAGACCGGGTCGAGGATCGCGAACTGAGGCTGAACGTGCGAAGACATAAACGCGCGTTTGTCGCCGGTAGTTTTCCGCGAAATCACCGCCCCTTTGTTTGATTCAGAACCGGTCGCCGGCAGAGTGAGAACCGAGCCCATTGGAATGGCGCTGGCGATCTTACTGCCATAGGTTTCCAGAATTTCCCACGGATCAATGTTGGCGTCATAGTGGGCTGCTGCCGCGATAAATTTGGTGCCATCCAGCACCGAACCGCCGCCGACCGCCAGCAGGAAAGTGACCTTCTCTTCGCGGGCGAGCTTCACCGCATTCATTAGGGTTTCGTAAGACGGGTTCGGCTCGATGCCGCCAAATTCAAGGACGTCCAGGCCATTCAGGGCGGTCAGTACCTGATCCAGGACGCCCGTTTTTTTCACGCTGCCGCCGCCGTAGGTGATCAGTACGCGAGCTTCCGCCGGGATCTGTTCACGCAGCTTTTCAATCGCGCCTTTGCCAAACAGAATGCGGGTTGGGGTATGCAGGTCAAAATTATTCATTGCTTGGGTCCTCCAAAGAGTAAAACTGCCGACAGGGACGATACCGCTGCCCGATGACGGTTATTGTGGTCCTCGCGCCGTTGCCCCTCAATGCACATTTCTGCCTATGTCTTGCCTATTTCTCCATATGGCTGGAGAATCCGCGGCGACCTGCGCACAATATATAGGTGAAGAAACATCGGGAGAGACGGTGGCAATGCAACACGCAGAGATATGTCGGACACTGACAGAGAAGGTTAACCAGCTGAAAGATAAGCACGAAATGTTAAGTTCGCTGCTACCTGACGTTCGCCTGCTGTACGGGACGCAGCCGGGACCGCGGATGCCGGTGATGTACCAGCCGGGGATCGTTTTTCTCTTTTCTGGCCATAAAATTGGTTATATCAATGAGCGGACGTTTCGCTACGATACAAACGAATATCTACTGCTGACCGTACCGCTGCCCTTCGAGTGCGAAACCTTTGCCACCCCGGAGGTGCCCCTGGCCGGGATGCGCCTGAACGTCGATATCCTGCAGCTGCAGGAGCTGCTGATGGACATTGGCGAGGATCCGCTGTTTCAGCCCGCCGTTGCCTCCAGCGGGATAAACTCCGCAGTGCTTTCGGAGGACATCTTGTGCGCTGCTGAACGGCTGCTCGACGTGATGGAGCGGCCGTTGGACGCGCGGATCCTTGGCAAGCAGATCGTCCGTGAAATCCTCTACTATGTGCTGACGGGACCCTGCGGCGGCGCGCTGCTGGCGCTGGTCAGCCGGCAGACCCACTTCAGCCTGATTAGCCGCGTGCTCAAGCATATCGAGAGTCAGTACACCGAAAACCTCAGCGTCGATCGGCTGGCGGCCGAAGCGAATATGAGCGTGTCGGCGTTTCACCATAATTTTAAAGCGGTGACCAGCACTTCGCCGCTGCAGTATCTGAAAACCTACCGTTTGCACAAGGCGCGCATGCTGATGATCCATGACGGCATGAAGGCCAGTGCGGCGGCGATACAGGTGGGCTATGAAAGTCCTTCCCAGTTCAGCCGCGAGTTTAAGCGCTACTTCGGGATGACGCCCGGGGAAGACGCCGCGCGTATTCGTATGATGCAGGGGATGTAAGACCGGGGGAGGGAGCAGGCCGGGCGGGCGCAGCCCCCCCGGCAGTCAACGTCAGGCGCTGCAGTATTTCTTTTTGATCACCACGAACAGCGTGCCGAGCAGGCCAGCCAGCAGCAGGGCAATTGGCAGGATCATCAGGCAGGTCATCACCTGATCTTCATGACGTTTCACGAACGGGATCATGCTCAGCGCATAGCCGAGGCCCGTGACCACGCCGACCCACAGCAGGGCGCTCAGCCAGTTGAAGAACTGGAAGCGGCGGTTCGGCAGACCGGAAATCCCCGCCATGGTTGGCAACAGGGTACGGACAAAGGCCAGAAAGCGGCCCGCGAGCAGCGCCAGCAGACCGTGGCGGTCAAACATGCAGGTGGCGCGCTGATGGTACTTATGCGGCAGGTGCGCCAGCCAGCCTTTCACCGTTTGCGTATTGCCCAGCCAGCGCCCCTGTACATAGCTCAGCCAGCAGCCGAGGCTGGCGGCGGCGGTCAGAATGGCGATAGTGGGCACAAAGTCCATGACGCCTTTAGCAATCAGCGCGCCGGCGAGCAGCAGCAGGCTGTCTCCAGGTAAAAAGGAGGCAGGCAGCAGCCCGTTTTCCAGAAACAGGGTCGCGAACATAACCAGATATACAACGCCCACAACATGAGGGTTCGCCAGAGCGGCAAAATCATGTTGCCACAGCGCGGCGACAATCTCTTGAATGACAACCATGGACTTTCCTAAGTGGTACCGTATTGTTGACTAGTGTACTCCTGAAGAGACCCGAGCACCTTGATCCCGGGCGCAACAAAAGCGGCCGCTCCGATAAAAAGCGTCCGCTATTGTTGCCACTGACTGTCACTTTACACGATACGCGCGAAGCCCGCTGCTAAATCCGCCTGCAGATCGTCAACATTTTCGAGACCAATGTGCAAACGGATCAGCGTGCCGCTGAAGTCGACTTCCGCATCCGGTCGGATGTGAGCGATTTGCTCCGGCTGATTGGCCAGAATCAGCGATTCAAAGCCGCCCCACGAGTAGGCCATGCTGAACAGGCTGAAGTTGTCGAGATACTCTGCCAGCTCAGCGTCGTTGAGACGCTTGTTGAGCACAAACGAGAACAGCCCGCTGCTGCCGGTAAAATCGCGTTTCCAGAACTCATGGCCTTTACTGCCGGGCAGGGCGGGGTGGTTGACCCGCGCCACCTGCGGATGCTGCGCCAGCCACTCGGCGATGCGCAGGCTGCTTTCATGATGCTGACGCAGGCGGACGCCCAGCGTGCGCAGGCCGCGGCTGGTCATATAGGCGGTATCGGCGTCCAGCATTTGCCCCATCAGATAGGCATTCTCACGCAGCTGCGGCCAGCAGCGCGCGTTCGCCACCGCGGTGCCGACCATGGCGTCGGAGTGGCCAATCAGGTATTTGGTGCCTGCCTGGATGGAAATATCAATGCCAAAATCCAGCGCTTTGAACAGGATCCCCGCCGCCCAGGTGTTATCGATCATGATAATCGCTTCCGGCGCGACCTGACGCACGGCGGCGACAATCGCTGGCACATCATGCACTTCCATGGTGATGGAGCCGGGTGATTCCAGGAACACCACGCGGGTCTCCGGCCGAATAAGTTGGGCAATATCAGCGCCGATTAAGGGATCGAACCAGCTGGTGGTGACGCCGAGTTTAGCGAGAATTTTGGTACAAAAGTCCTGGCTTGGCTCATAAGCGGTATTGGTCATCAGCACATGGTCGCCCTGCTCGACAAACGCCAGGATAGTGTTGGCTACCGCGGCGGCGCCGCAGGGGAAGAGGGCGCAGCCGGCGCCGCCTTCCAGCTCGCACATCGCTTCCTGCAGCGAGAAGTGGGTCAGGGTGCCGCGACGCCCGTAAAACAGCTCGCCGTTGGCCCGATTGCGAGTGGCGTGCTTTTTGGCCTCTACGGTGTCGAAAACCAGCGATGACGCGCGCTGGATCACGCTGTTCACTGAGCCCTGGGTGTACTTTTTGCTCCGCCCGGCGTTGACCAGCGCGGTATCAAGATGTTTATCAGCCATGTTGATGAACCTGTTTTTATACGTCTGGACGTCTAAACTAGCATGATTCTTCTTTTCTGTACCAGCGCGCTGCCGATACAGGCGAAAATTTTACCAGGCCCGCGGTTAGCCACTTTTTTACTGCGTAAGCGCAAGGAAAATAAACGTGATTTGCTGCACAGTGTAAATACTAATGAGAACCACTATCAATTCGATGTCGTTTTGATATTATTGAGGGCAGATTTTGTGATTATCGTCGTGGAGATAGAGCGTGGGTAATAATTTGATGCAGGCGGATCTCTCCGTTTGGGGTATGTATCATCATGCTGATATTGTCGTTAAGGTGGTGATGATTGGCCTGATTCTGGCGTCAGTCGTCACCTGGGCCATCTTCTTCGGCAAAGGGGCGGAAATCCTCGCCAGTAAGCGTCGCCTCAAACGCGAACAGCAGCAGCTGGCGGAAGCCCGCTCTCTCGATCAGGCCAGCGATATCGCCAGCGCCTTTGAGGCGAAAAGCCTCACCACCCAGCTTATCAATGAAGCGCAGAACGAACTCGAACTCTCCGCCGGCGCCGAAGACAATGAAGGCATCAAGGAACGAACCGGTTTCCGCCTTGAGCGCCGCGTCGCGGCCGTCGGTCGCCATATGGGGCGTGGCAACGGCTACCTGGCCACCATCGGCGCCATTTCGCCGTTCGTTGGCCTGTTCGGGACCGTCTGGGGCATCATGAACAGCTTTATCGGCATCGCTCAGACCCAGACCACCAACCTTGCGGTGGTGGCGCCGGGCATCGCGGAAGCGCTGCTGGCGACGGCCATCGGCCTGTTCGCCGCCATCCCGGCGGTGGTCATCTATAACATCTTCGCCCGCATGATCGGCAGCTATAAGGCCTCGCTCGGCGATGTCGCCGCTCAGGTACTCCTGCTGCAAAGCCGCGATCTGGACCTCAGCGCCAGCGGCGTGAAGCCGGTGCGCAGCGCGCAGAAATTACGGGTAGGTTGATCGGCTATGGCGATGCGTCTTAATGAAAATCTGGACGATAACGGCGAAATGCATGAGATCAACGTGACGCCGTTTATCGACGTCATGCTGGTTCTGCTGATTATCTTTATGGTGGCCGCGCCGCTGGCGACGGTCGACGTGAAGGTGAATCTGCCGGCCTCCTCCAGCCAGCCGCAACCGCGACCGGAAAAACCTATCTACCTGTCGGTGAAGGCGGATAAGAGCATGTTCCTCGGCAACGACCCGGTGACCGAAGCGAATATGATTAACGCCCTGGATAGCCTGACCGCCGGCAAAAAAGATACCACCGTCTTCTTCCGCGCGGATAAAACCGTCGATTACGAGACGATGATGAAAGTGATGGATACCTTGCATCAGGCGGGATATCTCAAGATCGGGCTGGTGGGCGAAGAGACCGTCAAAGCCAAATAACCCGATGCTTTTCCTGAAAAGGCTGGCCGCGCGCCGGCCTTTTTTATTGTCGTCTGCCAGCGAAGTGTTGGCCTGGCGTTGCCATCACGTTATCTGTCTGGGATATAATGTCGCTTCTTTTTGTTAACTGACAGGATCTTATGGAACGCTTTCTGGAAAATGCTATGTACGCCTCGCGCTGGCTGCTGGCGCCGGTTTATTTTGGCCTCTCGCTCGGTCTGATTGCGCTGACCATCAAATTTTTTCAGGAGATCTTCCACATACTGCCGCATATTTTTAGCGTCAGTGAGTCGGATATGATTCTGACCCTGCTGTCGCTGGTGGATATGACCCTGGTGGGCGGTTTGCTGGTGATGGTGATGTTCTCTGGATATGAAAATTTTGTCTCGCAGCTGGATATTAACGAGGGTAAAGAAAAACTCAGTTGGCTGGGCAAAATGGACGCGACTTCGCTGAAAAATAAGGTTGCCGCCTCCATCGTGGCGATCTCCTCTATTCACCTGCTGCGGGTGTTTATGGATGCGAAAAACGTCCCGGACAATAAGCTGATGTGGTACGTGATTATCCACCTGACCTTCGTGCTGTCGGCCTTTGTGATGGGCTACCTCGATCGTCTGACCAAAGTGAAACACTAATCCCTTCTCTCCCGGCGGTGGCAGCTGCCGGGCTTTTTTCTCCCCGTTTCTGCTTTACTGCGCTGGCGTATGTCCGGGCTTCTGCTTTGCTTAAAAGGCGATAAACAACGGAGGCAGGGTGATGACGCGATTAACGGCCAAAGATTTCCCGCAGCAGCTGCTTGAGTATTATGACTACTATGCCCACGGTAAAATCAGCAAACGCGAGTTTCTCCAGCTGGCGGGGAAATATGCCGTCGGCGGGATGACCGCGCTGGCGCTGTTTAATCTGCTGAAGCCCGACTATGCCCTGGCAGAGCAGGTACCGTTCACTGACCCGGATATCCGCCCGGAGTATATTCATTATCCCTCTCCTGACGGCCACGGCGAAGTGCGGGCTTACCTGGTGACGCCGACGAAAATAGCCGATAAAGCGCCCGCCGTTGTGGTGGTACATGAGAACCGCGGCCTGAATCCCTATATTGAAGACGTCGCCCGGCGGGTAGCGAAAGCGGGGTATATTGCGCTGGCGCCGGATGGCCTGAGCTCCGTCGGCGGCTATCCGGGGAATGATGATGAAGGCCGCGCGCTGCAGCAGAAAGTCGATCCCGTGAAGCTGATGAATGACTTTTTCGCCGCGGTCGCGTTTATGGCGAAGCATCCGCAGGCGACGGGGAAGGTTGGTATCACCGGTTTTTGTTACGGCGGCGGCGTCAGCAACGCGGCGGCGGTCGCCATTCCGGAGCTGGCCTGCGCGGTGCCGTTTTACGGCCGCCAGCCGCCGCTGAAGGAGGTCGATAAAATTCAAGCGCCGCTGCTGCTGCATTACGCCGGACTCGATAGCGGCATTAATGAAGGCTGGCCCGCCTATGAACAGGCGTTGAAGGAACACCATAAAGTCTACGAGGCCTATCTCTATCAGGGCGTGAATCACGGCTTTCATAATGATTCTACGCCGCGCTACGATCGGGCTGCGGCGGATCTGGCCTGGCAACGCACGCTGGCATGGTTTGATAAGTATTTACGCTAACGCAAACGTCATAAATAGCGCTACCGCTCGCTCAAAAAAACGCTATATAATTTATTATATAACGATTGGGAGAGCTTGATGGAAAATCATTTTGGCAAAGGCTTAATGGCGGGGCTACAGGCATCCTATGCTGATACCGCCGCGCATGCGGCGAATTTTTGCGCCGACTATAAACGCGGGTTTGTGCTTGGTTACTCGCACCGCATGTTTGAAAAAACCGGCGACCGCCAGCTCAGCGCGTGGGAGGCGGGGATCCTGACCCGTCGCTATGGCCTTGGCAGAGATATGGTGATGGACTTCTTCAAAGAGAGTGGTTCCTCGACCGCGATGCGCTACTTTATGGCGGGCTATCGGCTGGAAAGCTAACAACCGGAGGCGGTTGCCTCCGGTGGGTCAGAGCGTTACGCCTGGCGCTTATCTTCCGTTTGGGTGTCAAAGTCGCGGGCGTCGTGGCGCTCATGCAGCTGCTCATTGAGCGGGCCGTTGGTGCGGTTCACGATGCGTCCCCGCTTGACCGCCGGGCGGTTGCCCACATCCTGCGCCCAGCGCAGCACGTTTTTATAGCTCCCGGCGTCGAGAAACTCCGCTGCGTTATAGACATTGCCCAGCACGACGTTGCCATACCACGGCCAGACAGCCATATCGGCGATGGTGTACTCCTCGCCGGCTACATAGCGACCGCGGGCGAGCTGTTTGTCCAGCACGTCGAGCTGGCGTTTGGCTTCCATCGTAAAGCGGTCGATCGCGTACTCGATCTTCACTGGCGCATAGTTATAGAAGTGGCCGAAGCCGCCGCCCAGGAACGGCGCCGCGCCCTGCAGCCAGAACAGCCAGTTGAGGGTTTCGGTGCGACCGGCAGGATCTTTCGGCAGGAAGAAACCAAATTTTTCCGCCAGATAGAGAAGAATGTTGCCGGACTCAAATACCCGGGTCGGCGGCGTGGTGGAATGGTCGCTGAGGGCCGGGATCTTCGAGTTCGGGTTGATCTCGACAAAGCCGCTGGAAAACTGATCCCCTTCGCCAATGCGTATCAGCCAGGCGTCGTACTCCGCGCCGCTGACGCCTAACGCCAGCAGCTCCTCCAGCATGATCGTCACCTTCTGGCCGTTGGGCGTGCCGAGTGAGTATAGCTGGAGCGGATGGGTTCCCACCGGCAGGACGCGTTCATGAGTCGCGCCGGAAACGGGACGGTTGATGTTGGCGAACGCGCCGCCGCTGTTTTGCTTCCATTCCCACACTTTTGGTGGCTGGTAGTTTTGCTCTGACATGCTGGTTTGCCTTTTTCGTGGATGTACAAAAAGTGTAGCAGGTGACCTCAGGCCATAATCCGCGCGGCCCACACGCTGACATCATCGCCGCTGCCCAGATCCGGCTGCACCAGGCCATTGACCATAAAGGTCGGCGAGACATGGATGCCGTTCTGGCGGGCATATTTACTGTGCCATTTGATCACGTCCTGCAGCTCCGGGCGGGCAAAGGCGGCCCCCAGCAGCACGTGACTGTAGCGCTCAATGCGTTCAATGATTTGCTGCGGGGTGGCGTTCATGTTCGGCCCGCTGCAGTGATCGGTAAACTCAAACTCTTCCCGATGGTCTGCCACGGCCTGCATCACCTTATGCGCCTGCTCTCTGCCATGCGGCAGGGTGGACGCGGCGAGGATGCAGCGGACAATCACCCCGGAGAACAGATGCCACGGCTGCGATTGCAGCCGTATCTTGATGGTGACGTTATCGGCGCCGACCTCATCGAGCAGATCGTCGAGTTTATTAAACGCGCGGACAGAGTAGGGGCAGGTGGGCTCAAGGAACACCTCAAACGTCCGCGGGCCGTGTCCCCAGACCAGCGGTTGGGCATTCAGATGCGAGGGTGTGCTCATTGTCGACTCCTGATGTTGCGTTGTTTTTTGTTATATCACCGATAACGATATCACTTCTGCTTCCGGCTGCAGGGTTATTTTCCTTAACGGCACGATTAGCGAAACGAATGAGTGGTATCATCGTTACACCTCTGTCTGGTAAGTGCCTGCGGCAGGATAAGAAGAGGGAGTTTTGTTTCGCCAACTGCCCGGGCTGCATTAATTTGAGGTCAGGCTAAATGAGCAAAGGATCGACAAGCAGTGACGCCCCGTTTGGGACATTGTTAGGCTACGCGCCCGGCGGCGTAGCGATTTATTCATCGAATTACAGTAGCTTAAATCCACAGGATTATCCGGATGACGCGACGTTTCGCAGCTACATCGGCAATGAGTATATGGGGCATAAATGGCAGTGCGTGGAGTTTGCGCGCCGCTTTCTGTTCCTGACCTACGGGTTTGTCTTTACCGATGTGGGGATGGCCTATGAAATCTTCTCCCTGCGCTTTCTGCGCGAAGTGGTCAATGACAACATTCTCCCGCTTCAGGCCTTCGCCAACGGCTCCCGTCGTCCGCCGATCGCTGGTTCGCTGCTGATCTGGCAGAAGGGCGGCGAGTTCAAGCACACCGGCCATGTCGCGGTGATCACCCAGCTTGTCGGCAATAAGGTGCGTATCGCCGAGCAGAACGTCATTCACTCGCCGCTGCCGCAGGGCCAGCAGTGGACCCGCGAGCTGACCCTCGAGGTCAACGCCGGCCGGTACACCATCAAAGATACCTTTGCCGATACCGAAATTTTAGGCTGGATGATCCAGACCGCCGATACCGAACACAGCCTGCCGCAGCCGGTACTGCCGGGTGAGGCGATGGCGATCAAGGGCGCGCGGCTGCCGAACAACGGCCAGTTCCGCGGCAAATGGCTGAACGAGAAAGATCCGCTGCAGAAAGCCTACGTGGCGGCCAACGGCCATTTTATCAATCAGGATCCTTATCAGTATTTCACTATCAGCGAAAGCGCCGAACAGGAGCTGATTAAAGCCACCAACGAGCTGCACCTGATGTATCTGCACGCCACCGATAAGGTGATGAAGGATGATAACCTGCTGGCGCTGTTCGATATCCCGAAAATCCTCTGGCCGCGTCTGCGTCTCTCCTGGCAGCGCCGGCGTCATCATATGATCACCGGGCGCATGGATTTTTGCATGGACGAGCGCGGGCTGAAGGTATACGAGTACAATGCCGACTCCGCCTCCTGCCATACCGAAGGCGGGCTGATCCTCGAGCAGTGGTTGAAGCAGGGCTACTATGGCACTGGTCACAATCCGGCGGAAGGTCTGCTCGATGAACTGGCGGGAGCGTGGAAACACAGCCGGGCGCGGCCTTTCGTGCACATCATGCAGGACAAGGATCTGGAAGAGAATTACCACGCGAAGTTTATCCAGCGTTCGCTGACCCAGGCCGGTTTCGAGAGCAAAATTCTCTTTGGCCTCGATGAACTGCGCTGGGATGCGGCCGGCCAGCTGATCGACGCCGACGGGCGGCTGGTCAACTGCGTCTGGAAAACCTGGGCATGGGAAACCGCCATTGAGCAGGTGCGCGAAGTCAGCGCCGATGAGTACGCGGCGGTGCCGATTCGTACCGGGCATCCACAGAATGAGGTGCGACTGATTGACGTCCTGCTGCGTCCTGAAGTATTGGTATTCGAACCCCTGTGGACGGTGATCCCGGGCAACAAAGCGATCCTGCCGGTGCTGTGGTCGCTGTTCCCGCATCATCGCTATCTGCTGGATACCGATTTTGTGGTTAACGACGAGCTGGCGAAAACCGGCTATGCGGTGAAGCCCATTTCCGGGCGCTGCGGGAACAATATCGACCTGATCGGGCCTCAGGATGAGGTTCTGGATAAGACCAGCGGCCAGTTTGTCGATCGCAAGAATATCTACCAGCAGCTGTGGTGCCTGCCGAAAGTGGATGGCAAGTATATCCAGGTGTGCACCTTTACCGTCGGCGGTAACTACGGCGGTACCTGCCTGCGCGGCGATTCGTCGCTGGTGGTGAAAAAAGAGAGCGACATAGAGCCGCTGATCGTATTGAAAGACAAAGCGTGACGTGCTGACCCCGGATAGCGGCTCCTGCCCTGTCCGGGGAGAGCGCAGAGACACGAACAAGGATAGCCCGGACTGGTAAGCGCCGCCGGGGAACACCTGCAACAAAGCCAAGATAATTAACACAACAACAAGACAGAAAAGGAAAATAGTATGCACGATCGGCGTCTCGCCGCCCGCGCGGGTGAACTCAAGCCCTCCGCCGTCCGCGAACTTCTCAAGCACAGTAAACTGCCGGGCGTGATCTCGCTTGGCGGCGGCATTCCGGCCCCGGAACTGTTTGATACCGAAGGCCTGGAGCTGGCGGTGCAGAAGGTGATGAGCGAGCGTTTTCATGACGCATTTCAGTACGGTCTGACGGAAGGCTACCCGCCGCTGCGTCAGGCGGTGAGTGAAATCTGCCACTCCCGTGGCGTGACCTGTTCAGCCGCTCAGGTCTATATCACCTCCGGCTCCCAGCAATCGCTGGATATCGTTGCCCGCACGCTGCTCGATCCAGGCGATACTATCGTCGTTGAGCGACCCACCTATCTGGCGGCGCTGCAGGTGTTTCAGCTGGCGCAGGCCAATATTCTCAGCGTCGATACCGATGATGACGGGATGCTGGTGGAGCAGCTGGCCGACCTGCTGGAGACCACCCGCGTCAAAGCTGTTTACCTGGTGCCGACGTTCGGCAACCCCGGCGGCAAAACGCTGAGCGAGGCGCGTCGTCGCCGGCTGGTCGAGCTGGCGAAAAAATATGACTTCGTCATTCTGGAAGACGATCCCTACGGTGAAATTAGCTTTACTGACGCCGTGCGACGCCCGCTCTATCAGCACGCTGTTGAGCTGGGCTGTGAAGATCAAGTGGTTTACACCTCGACGTTTTCAAAGATCCTCGCGCCGGGGATGCGTATCGGCTGGATCGTCATGCCGGACTGGCTGGCGCAGCAGACGGTGATCGTGAAGCAGGCGGCGGATCTGCATACCAATATGCTGTCGCAGGTGATCACCGCGGAATACCTCAGCCTGAACCGGCTGGATAACCAGATTGCGTTGATTCGCGAAGACTATCGCAAGAAGTGCGTGGCGCTGGCCGATGCGCTGGAAAGCCGCCTTGGCGAGCACCTGGAATTCAGCCGCCCGCAGGGGGGGATGTTCCTGTGGGCGCGTTTCCGCTATCCGTTCGATACCATGGAATGGATGAAGAAAACGCTGGAAAACGGCGTGGTATACGTTCCGGGGGAAGCGTTTTATCACGATAATCCGGATACCCGTACCCTGCGTCTTTCCTACTCAACGGTGTCGGAAGCCGGGCTGCTGACGGCCGTTGAGCGGCTGGCGGCCTCCCTGTAACGGTCCTGCTGTGCGCCGCTTAGCGGCGGCGCATCCTCTTCGCTTCAATAGCGAGAGGGAGTGACGCTAGCGTTCAGCGCTGGGGTCACTCCGTATCGACGATGCGATCATCCAGCCAGACCAACATCAGCGCTGCGAGAAAAGCCACCGCAAAGGTACCAATAAACAACCACATAGATGTCCCTCACGGGTTAATTATTTTGCTGATTTTACCGGAGAACGATCGTTTCGGTCGGAGATGGAGATTTTTGTCCCAGCCGAATGGCTGGCGAGAGAGAAAAAGTCATCGGCATCAATATCGAAGTTAAGAATAATTTCCCTGTATTCCCCACCGTTAATTAACGCTTTGGCTTCTTTAACACTACTGGCAATAATGACAGGCATCAGTTTTATCTCATTTTGAAAACTGAGAAGCAAAATAAGAGTTAGTTCGTACCAGATCAACTACTTTTTATCGTATACGACTGCAGAAAAAAACGTCCTCCTGTGGCTCGGTGATAGAGGAGGATTTTGTGACAGCGATCGGCTCGTCAACAGCGGGATCTTATCGGGCGCTGTGACGGGCTGCGGTTTCGCCAGCCCGCCGGGATTATTTACCCTGCTGTTTTGCTCGTAATATCTCGCCACAGCGCTGCTGGTCCTGACGCAGCGCCTGCTGTTCCTGCGGGCTGAGCTGATGCCAGGTGTCCAGCATCCGCTGCCCCAGCGCCGGCAGGTAATGTGCTTTATGCAGCGCGTAGTCAGAATTCCCCCCCTCGACGATGTTTTGCATATCGTGGAGGAACTGGCGGCTGTCGTCATGATCGATCACGCAAAATACCGCCCGGTAGTAAGCTTCGTCTTCCTCGGTGTAATGCGGAGTGAACCACCAGACCAGCAGCGCGGTAAGCGCCAGCAGCGGGATAATTAAGGATAATTTTTTCAACATCAGTTTTTCGGCCGGAGACAATCAGCCGTCAGTGTACCTGCAACGACGGCCTGATGTAAGCGCCGGCCCCGGCGGGCCGGCACAGGCTAGTAGCCGACCGGGTAGATGCGGCCGGTTTGCCCCCCTTCAATGCTGCGGCGATAGGCCTGTGCTACGGCGGCGGCGGGAACGCTGGCAAAGCCAGGGAAAAAGTCGCCGTAGGCCGCCAGCGACTCGCTGAGCACGGTGGGGCTGATGAGATTGATGCGGATCCCGCGCGGCAGTTCGCAGGCGGCGGCCCGCACAAAGCCTTCCAGACCGGCGTTGACCGTCGTGGCATTGACGCCCTGAGCAATCGGCTCCTGCGCGACAATGCCGCTGACCAGGGTAATCGACCCGCCGTCGCCCAGGAAATGCTGGCCGACCAGCGCCAGGCGAATTTGCCCCAGCAGTTTGTCCTGCAGACCGAGGTTGAACTGGCTGTCGGTCATGGTGCTTAACGGCCCAAAGTGTAGATTACCGGTGGTGGAGACGATGGCGTCTACTTCGCCGGTCTGCGCAAACAGCGCCTCGACGCTCTCCTGCGAGGTGATATCCACCTGATAATCCCCCCGGGTGCGGCCGACGCGGATAACGTCATGTCTCTGGCTCAGTTCTTCGCTGACCGCGCGACCAATGGTGCCGCTGGCACCGATAACGATAATTTTCATGGCAGACTCCTGATGAGGTGAGAGGCTATTCTTTAATAAAACGGATATCGGATAAACTGGCTAAAAGTTAGAACATTACTAACCAGAGGTTAGCAATATGGATAAGCTGCGAGGGATGGAGACGTTTATTGCCGTGGTGGAGTGCGGCAGCTTTACCGGGGCGGCGTCGCGCCTGGGGCTGTCGGCGGTGATGGTCGGGAAATATATCGCCCAGCTGGAAACCCAGCTGGCGACGCGCCTGCTGGAGCGTAACACCCGACGCCAGAGCCTCACCGACGCCGGGCGGGTCTATTTTGACGAAGCGAAACGGGTGATGGAGCAGGTCTCCATCGCCGAAAGCGCCGTTGAGCGGCTGCGGCTGGCGCCCGCCGGCACCCTGCGGGTGAGCGCGCCCACCTCGTTCGGCGCCAGCGTGATCGCGCCCCTGACCGCCACCTTTCTGCAGGCCTGGCCAGCGGTCCGGGTGGAACTGGATCTGACCAACCGGATGGTCGATCTGGTGGATGAGGGGTTCGACCTGGCGATCCGCATTGGCGAGATCCATCAGGAGGATCTGGTGGCTCGCTACCTGGCGCCGTATCGGATGGTGATCTGCGCCGCGCCGGCTTATCTGGCGCGTTACGGAACGCCCGGGAGGCCGGAAGATCTCGCCGATCATCTCTGCCTGTCCCATACGGTCTGGACCGCCCGCAACGAGTGGCGGCTGCCGGGCATGGAAGGGGAAGTGCGCTGGAAGCGCGATGCGGTTTTGCGCTGTAACGATGGCTATGCGCTGCGCCAGGCGGCGATCGCCGGGGCTGGGCTGCTGATGCAGCCGGAGGTACTGCTGGCCGATGCGCTGGCCAGCGGCAGCCTGGTGCGGGTGCTGGAGGCGTGGACCCCACAGCCGAGGCCCGTGCATCTGCTCTGGCGCCAGGATCGCCGGCCCCTGCCGAAGTTGACGCAGTTTATCGCCCACCTTCAGCAGGGAATGCCTGACGCGCTGGCGACGACCCGCGCGTCGGAATAATCACTCCTCCCGAAGCGCCTGCTGCCAGTCGGCAATCAGATCGTGAGGATCTTCGATCCCGACCGACAGGCGGATCAGCTGCGGCGTGATGCCGTTCGCCAGGCGCTTCTCCAGCGGGATCGAGGCATGGGTCATGCTGAAGGGCTGGCTCACCAGGCTCTCGACGCCGCCCAGACTCTCCGCAAGGGTGAACCAGCGCAGCTTGCTGATGATGCGTTCGGCGTAACCGTCATCGCCTTTCACCACTACCGAAATCATGCCGCCGGGCAGGGCCATTTGCCGGCGCGCCAGCTGATGGTGCGGGTGCGAGGCCAGCCAGGGGAACCAGACTCGCTCTACCTCCGGCTGCTGTTCCAGCCATTCGGCGAGCTGCAGCGCGTTCGCGCTGTGGCGCTCCATCCGCAGCGCCAGGGTGCGGATGCCGCGTAGCGTCAGGAAGCTGCTGAACGGGTCGAGTACGCCGCCTACCGCATTCTGCAGGTAGCCAAGCTTCTCCGCGAGCGCGGCGTTATCGCCGACCACCGCCAGGCCGGCGACGACATCGGAATGGCCATTGAGGTACTTAGTCGCGGAGTGGACCACAATATCAAACCCGTGCTCCAGCGGGCGATGGATCGCCGGCGAGGCGAAAGTGTTATCGGCGACGCTGATCAGGTTATGGCGGCGCGCGATAGCGGCGATAGCGCTGAGATCCGCCAGCTTCAGCAGCGGGTTGGTGGGCGTTTCCACCCAGATCATGCGCGTATCGGGGCGGATCGCCGCTTCAATTCCCGCCAGGTCGTCGGGTTTCACCCAGCTCACCTGCAGACCAGCGCTACGGCGGCGTACGTTTTCCAGCAGGCGGTAAGTGCCGCCATACACATCATCGACCGCCACCAGGTGACTGTCCTTATCCAGCAGCTCCAGCACGGTGGCGATGGCGGCCAGCCCGGAGGCGAACGCGTAGCCGCGCGTACCGTTTTCCAGGTCGGCGATCGCCGTCTCCAGCGCATGGCGGGTAGGATTCCCGCTGCGGGAATATTCATAGCCGGTATGCTGCCCCGGCGCCGGCTGAGCGAAAGTGGAGGTGGCATAAATAGGCGGCATCACTGCGCCGTGGCTGTCGGTGAAGGTTCCGCTATGTACGCTCAGGGTGTGGATAGATGACATAAAAAATTCCTTATTGTGCTACTTGGTTACGCCAGGCGGTCAGTACATCGCTGCGGGTGACCAGGCCAAGAAAACGCGCGTTGTCAGCGATCACCGCCACCAGACCGCGATCGAGAATGGCCTGCAGTTCGCTCTCTGGCGCACGCTTATCGAGAGTTTCAACATGGCGGCTCATCGCTTCGCTGACCGGCAGGGAGAAGCGTTGGCGATCGCCCTGTACGTGGCGGATCAAATCCCACTCATCGACGATGCCGACCACGCGGCCATCCTCCAGAACCGGCAGTTGGGAGATGTCATACAGCCGCATGCGGGTAAAGACCGCGGCCAGGGTGTCGTCCGGCGCGGCCGTGACGGTAGCGCCTTCGTCATGGCGCAGGGCGATAAAATCACTGAGATCGCCCTGTTCGGGGCGGGCGATCAGCCCTTGCTGGCGCATCCAGTCGTCGTTGAACATTTTTGACAGGTATTTATTGCCGCTGTCGCAGGCGAAGGTCACCACCCGCTTCGGACGGCTTTGCGCCCGGCAGTAGCGCAGCGCGGCGCTGAGCAGGGTGCCGGTGGAGGATCCGGCCAGCACACCCTCGACCTGCAGCAGCTGGCGCGCGGTGTGGAACGCTTCGCGGTCGCTGACGCGATAGGCGGTATGCACCCCCTCCAGCCTGGCCAGCGGCGGGATGAAATCTTCTCCAATCCCTTCGACCAGCCAGGATCCCGTTTCGCCGTAGCGTCCGGTATCAACCTGATCGGCAAGGATCGAGCCCGCCGGATCGGCGAGGATAAATTCCGTTTTCGGCGAGTGTTCTGCAAACCAGGCCTGAAGCCCGCCCAGCGTGCCGCCAGAGCCAACGCCGACCACGATGGCGTCGATGTCGCCCTCCAGCTGCTGGAAAAGTTCTGGCGCGGTGGAGGTCGCGTGCGCCAGCGGATTAGCGTCGTTGTTAAACTGGTCGATATAAAAAGCCCCCGGCGTTTCATCGGCAAGGCGGCGTGCATAATCCTGGTAATAGGCCGGGTGACCTTTATTGACGTCGGAACGGGTGAGCAGCACCGTCGCGCCCAGCGCCCGCAGGTGAAAGATTTTCTCGCGGCTCATTTTGTCCGGCACCACCAGGATCAGGCGGTAATTTTTCTGCGCCGCGATCAGCGCCAGGCCGAGGCCGGTATTGCCGGCAGTGGCTTCGATAATTGTCCCGCCGGGCGCCAGTTTGCCCTGGCGCTCGGCTTCGTTAATCATCGACAGCGCAACCCGATCTTTAATTGATCCGCCCGGGTTCTGATTTTCCAGTTTTAAAAACAGACTGCAGGGCCCGGTATCCAGTTTGTGCAACTGGAGCAGGGGAGTATGACCGATCAGGTCGCTCACGGAATGAAACAGTGACATAACCATTTACCCACTCGTTTAAGATATTTTTGCATGGTAGGTCTGTGAAATCGGTAATTTAAAGAACATTTCTCTGTCATTTAGCGCAAAATGGAATATAAGATGCTGTTCAGCCATCCAGAGGGAAAGCAGGGTAGCCGCCTGGGCGGATCGATTGCCAGAAAAGGGCGTTTTTAGCCGCTTTTAACGACAGAATGGCGATTTGAATCAGCGGGTTATCTGATATTTGAAAATGTATTTGCGAAAAGATTCTATGGGGAGAGGCGGTCTGCGCTGGCCGTTAAGTGGCAGCTGGCTCACCAGGAGAAAAGTGCAGCAGAGAATCACGGGTTAGCGTTGTTCGATGAAGAGTCCGGCTACAGAAACGCAAAAACCCGCCTTGTGGGCGGGTTCTTTAAATAGTGGTGCCCGGACTCGGACTAACGCCGCAGGCGTTGAACAGCGCGCGTGTCGCGCTGGCCCCGAAGGGGTGAGCCGCTGTGCGGCGAATAATCGAACGCAGTTCGATGGAGAGTCCGGCTACAGAAACGCAAAAACCCGCCTTGTGGGCGGGTTCTTTAAATAGTGGTGCCCGGACTCGGACTAACGCCGCAGGCGTTGAACAGCGCGCGTGTCGCGCTGGCCCCGAAGGGGTGAGCCGCTGCGCGGCGAATAATCGAACGGAGTTCGATGAAGAGTCCGGCTACAGAAAAGCAAAAACCCGCCTTGTAGGCGGGTTCTTTAAATAGTGGTGCCCGGACTCGGACTAACGCCGCAGGCGTTGAACAGCGCGCGTGTCGCGCTGGCCCCGAAGGGGTGAGCCGCTGCGCGGCGAATAATCGAACGGAGTTCGATGAAGAGTCCGGCTACAGAAAAGCAAAAACCCGCCTTGTAGGCGGGTTCTTTAAATAGTGGTGCCCGGACTCGGAATCGAACCAAGGACACGGGGATTTTCAATCCCCTGCTCTACCGACTGAGCTATCCGGGCAACGGGGCGCATTAAACCGTAATCGCCGCGCCTCGTCAACGAAATTTATCTGTTTTGCAGCAGACTGAACAATCTATCACCACATTGCGCTAAAAGCACGCGTCTTCAGGCAAAAAACAGCGTCCAGGCCGCTGAGATCGGCATCGCCAGCACCAGCGCAGGCAGCATATTCACCACGGCAAACATTTTTATTCCGCAGATGCGCAGCCCGGTGGCCACCAGCAGCATACCGCCGACGGCGCTGAAATCCGCCAGCATCATCGGCGTGGTGAGCGGCATAATGATCGCCGCGCAGGCCGCGAGAGTCAGCTGGATAAGTAGCATCGGTACGCTGATGGCGGCGACGGCAATGCCCAGGGTACAAGCGAAAATGGTGGCGGTGAAAAAATCGAGAAACGCTTTGGCAATCAGAATGCTGGCGTCGCCGGTCATCCCTTCGCGCATGGCGCCGAAGACGCCGGTGCCGCTGGCGCAGAACAGGACGATAATCGCCACATAGCTCTGAATATAGGAGTCATGAGCCGAGGCTTTTTTCTTACCCTTCGGCGTCAGCAACTGCTGGAGCTGACTGACCAGCGTATTAATCCCTTTTTCCATATTACAAATTTCGCCGAGCAGCGTTCCCACCAGGGTCGACAGCACCATCACCGGCAGATTGGCGCATTTGATCACCAGTAAAATGCCGATGCCTAATGACGCCAGACCAAAAATTGAGGTCATGGATGTGCGGATCCGTTCCGGCAACCGCTGGCTGAGTAAGGCGCCTAACACGCCGCCGACCAGCACCGCGCTGGCATTAATAAAAGGTCCTGTAACCACGCTGACTCCTGTTAAATATCCCTGATAACCGAATGATTATGACGTTAACCCGCCGTGAAAGCTTGTGTATCCGTGATATAAGTGCATACGGTTTTCATCTTGCGCCTGTCGGGGAAAGGTGCCATGATTGCGCGAATTTTCTCCTCCCTGATATGAGGCCGCCGATGACGACACTGCCATTACCTCGCCAGCGACGCCGCGCACAGATGCGTGGGCTGCCTCATCTTGCTACGCTTACCCCTCTGTTCACCATGCGGTGAAGGACACGTATGCTCACTGTAGGGCAACAGTAAGATCGGACGCGTCTGCTTTTACTGATGTCCGGCGGTCGGAGCTGAATCCGTCAGACCCGGACACATCGTTGGGCAAGGTTTCCCTTGCCTGAGATTTTTACACTCCCGATACGGGCATTTGCGCTTATGAAATCCATGCACATTGCCGCCAGCTGCGAGCTGGTCACCCGCTTGTCCACCCACCGTCGCGTTGTGGCGCTGGACAGTACCGATTTTACCGATGTGGCGGCAGTCGTCATCACCGCGGCGGACAGTCGCAGCGGCATCCTCGCCCTCCTCAGGCGTAGCGGATTTAACCTGCCGGTCTACCTGCTGAGCGAGACGGCGGTCGATAAGCCGGAGGGGGTACAGGCGGTGATCGCCGGTAAAGATCAGGAGTGGCTGGAGCTGGAAGCGGCGGCCTGCGATTATGAAGCGCGTCTGCTGCCGCCGTTTTTCAATACGCTGACCCAGTACGTCGAAATGGATAACAGCACCTTTGCCTGTCCGGGACACCAGCACGGGGCCTTTTTCAAAAAGCATCCCGCAGGCCGCCAGTTCTATGACTTTTTTGGCGAAAACGTCTTTCGCGCCGATATGTGTAACGCCGACGTAAAATTAGGCGATCTGCTGATCCACGAAGGGTCGGCCAAGCACGCGCAGAAGTTCGCCGCGAAGGTCTTTAATGCGGATAAAACCTACTTCGTCCTTAACGGCACCTCGGCGGCCAACAAAGTCGTGACCAACGCGCTGTTGACCCGCGGCGATCTGGTGCTGTTCGATCGCAACAACCACAAGTCAAACCATCACGGGGCGCTGATTCAGGCTGGAGCGACGCCTGTCTATCTTGAAGCCGCGCGCAATCCGTTCGGCTTTATCGGCGGTATTGACGAGCGCTGCTTTGATGAGCGCTACCTGCGGGATCTCATCCGTGAAGCGGCGCCAGAGAAAGCCACGGCCTCTCGCCCGTTTCGTCTGGCGGTAATCCAGCTCGGAACCTATGACGGCACGGTCTATAACGCCCGCCAGGTGGTCGATAAAATCGGCCACCTCTGCGATTACATCCTGTTCGACTCGGCGTGGGTGGGCTATGAGCAGTTTATCCCGATGATGGCCGACTGTTCGCCGCTGCTGCTGGAGCTGACCCCGGACGATCCGGGCATTTTTGTCACCCAGTCCGTTCACAAGCAGCAGGCCGGTTTCTCGCAGACGTCGCAGATCCATAAAAAGGATAACCATCTGCGCGGCCAGGCGCGCTTCTGTCCGCACAAGCGGCTGAATAACGCCTTTATGCTGCATGCCTCTACCAGCCCGTTTTATCCGCTGTTCGCCGCACTGGACGTCAACGCCAAAATCCACGAAGGCGAGAGCGGCCGCCGCCTGTGGGCCGAATGCGTGGCGCTGGGCATCGAGGCGCGCAAAGCGATCATCGCCAATTGCAAGATGATCCAGCCTTTTATTCCGCCGATAGTGGCGGGGCGCCCGTGGCAGGATCACCCGACTGAGGCGATCGCCCGGGAGCGCCGTTTCTTCAGCTTCGAACCGGGCGCGCGCTGGCATGGCTTCGAGGGCTATGCCGACGACCAGTATTTTGTCGACCCGTGCAAGCTGTTGTTGACCACCCCGGGCATCGACGCGGAGAGCGGGGAGTACAGTGAGTTCGGCATCCCGGCGACCATTCTGGCGCATTACCTGCGGGAAAACGGCATCGTGCCGGAGAAGTGCGATCTCAACTCGATTCTGTTCCTGCTGACGCCGGCGGAAAGCGCCGAAAAAATGGCGCAGCTGGTGGCGATGCTGGGGCAGTTTGAACAGCATATTGAAGCGGATACGCCGCTGGCCGATGTGTTGCCGACCATCTATAACAAATACCCGGTGCGTTATCGCGACTATACCCTGCGCGAACTGTGCCAGGAGATGCACGATCTGTACGTCAGCTTTGACGTGAAGAGCCTGCAAAAAGAGATGTTCCGTAAACGGAGCTTCCCGCGGGTGGTGATGAATCCCCAGGATGCCAACCGCGAATTTATCCGCGGCGACGTGGAGCTGGTGCGTCTGAGCGAGGCGGAGGGCCGCGTCGCGGCGGAAGGGGCGCTGCCGTATCCGCCGGGGGTATTATGCGTGGTGCCCGGTGAGGTCTGGGGTGGCGCTGTACTGCGCTATTTCCTTGCGCTGGAAGAGGGGGTTAATATGCTGCCGGGCTTCTCGCCGGAGCTGCAGGGGGTATATAGTGAGACGGATTCGGACGGCATTAAGCGGCTGTATGGCTACGTGCTGAAGGGATAAAAAACGCCCCGCTGAACCGGCGGGGCGTTTTGCTTTTGACGATCACGCGCTCTGCTGCGCGGCGGTCGGTTGTCTGACGTGTTTGTATTTGAACAGCGCCACGAAGGCAAAAGCCAGCACCAGCGAATAGCCGGCGAAAATCAGCCACACGCTCTGCCAGTTAGTGATCCCTTCGACGGTAAAGTGCTCCACCACTTTGCCGCTCACCATGCCACCGAGAATACAGCCGAAGCCGTTGGTCATCATCAGGAACATGCCCTGGGCGCTGGCGCGGATTTCCGGACGCACCTCTTTCTCCACGAACACTGAACCAGAGATGTTGAAGAAGTCGAAAGCGCAGCCGTAGACGATCATCGATAGCACCAGCAGCACGGTGCCGAACGGTGTCGGATCGCCGAAGGCGAACAGGCCGAAGCGCAGCATCCACGCCACGATACTGATAAGCATCACGTTCTTAATG
The DNA here is from genome assembly GCF_040065235.1 of Klebsiella sp. GB_Kp047. NCBI lineage: Bacteria > Pseudomonadati > Pseudomonadota > Gammaproteobacteria > Enterobacterales > Enterobacteriaceae > Klebsiella > Klebsiella sp. GB_Kp047. Next base: position 257,685 of record NZ_JBEAJG010000028.1, read on the forward strand.
CCGTAGCGGCTGAGGAAGAACGGAATGGTCAGGATAAACAGCGTCTCGGAGATCTGCGAGATCGACATCAGCACCGAGGCGTGTTCGACGATAAAGCTGCCGGCAAACAGCGGATCTTTATCGAAGCTGTGCAGGAAGGTATTACCGAACATGTTGGTGATTTGCAGCTCGGCGCCTAGCATCATCGAGAAGATAAAGAAGATTGCCATGCGCTTGTTTTTAAACAGCGCAAAAGCGTTAAGCCCCAGCATCTCCGTCCAGCTTTGATTACGCTGGGCGTTAGCCACCGGGATCGTCGGCAGCGTCAGGGTGAACAGCGTCAGCAGGACCGACAGCGTCGCGCCAATGTACAGCTGCATATGGCTCAGTTCGAAGCCGGAGAAGCTGACGCCCCACATGGCGAAGATAAAGCCGATGGTGCCCCAGATCCGGATCGGCGGGAAATCGGTGACGATATCCAGCCCCGCCGACTGCAGGCGGTAGTAAGAGATGGTGTTAATCAGCCCCAGCGTCGGCATATAGGCCAGCGAGTTGAGGAGGATCACAAGGAACATCTCGCCCGGCGTGGTGACCTGCGCCGCCAGATACAGCGTCAGCGCGCCCACCAGATGGCAAGCGGCATACACCCATTTGGCGCTGATCCACTTATCGGCGACGATGCCGAGCAGCGTCGGCATCAACACCGCGGCGATACCGAGCGAGCTATATACTGCGCCGATAGCCGCGCCATCAAACTTCAGCGTGACAAACATGTATGAGCCAAGCGTGGTGAGCCAGCTCCCCCAAAGGCAGAACTGCAGGAACGACAGTATTTTGAGCTGCAGCTTAAGATTCATGTAGTTATCCTCACGAATGTGGGCTTGTTATGTTTTTAAAATAACATTAATCCCGTTATTTTGATGCGATTCTATCATTCACCAGCTGAAGGCTTCTGTTAACTGCCGCAGAAAACCGAAAGATATTCCACAGTATGGCGCAGAAAAAAAGCGGCCTCAGCGCGTGGCAGAGGCCGGTGTCAGGAGGGGGTTATTTACGGCGGTAGCTTTTCTGCGCCGTGTTAACTTTATACAGATAGCGGCGCGATTCCGCCGACGGATGACGGGTGGTCAGCGTCTGGTAGACGTCACCTGGCGCCATGCTGTTGATGATATTGGCCGCCTGGACTTTATCGCTGGAGAAGACCCGCAGCACGCTGCCGGCGCCGCCGTTATAGGCGGTGATCACCGCGTAGCGACGCGAGGTGGGGTTATCGATGCCAGCAAGGTAGACATTGTTCAGCATCGCCAGGTAGGCAGTACCGGTGTCAATGTTATTCGCCGGGTCGAACAGATAGCTACGGCTTGGCAGGCCCGATTTACCCTGGGAACGGAAGACGTCTCTTCCGGCGCTGTGCTGGACTACCTGCATCAGCCCCATGGCGTCGGCATGGCTGACCGCATAAGGGTTAAAGGAGGATTCGGTCTGCATAATCGCGAGGATCAGCGACTCATCAACCCCGTACTTACGCGAGGCCTGACGCACCATGCCGAGGTATTTATGCGCACGTTTGTCGAGGTGGTTCGGCACCAGGTTGATGGTGATGCTGTAGACCACGCGCAGGCCGTTGTTGCGGCTCTTCAGGCGGGTTTGCAGCAGATAGTCGGCAAAGCGCGCGGCGCGCCACTCCCAACGAATCGATGCCCCGGTGTTATCCACCACCTGGCCATAGAGGAACGGCTCTTTGGAGATCTGAATGTCATCGACATCGGAATAGAGGTCGATGGAGTTGGGGTCATCGCCCATCAGCAGGGTTTTGACGATCGCCTGGCGCAGTCGTCCGCGCGGATCGGTGCCGGCGATGGTCTCGACGGTGATCGTCCCTTCATCGAAGTTGATGTGGCTGCGGGTTTGATACTGGTCGGTGTATTTGACGTAGTCCTTCGGCCCGGCGAGCAGGACTTCGTTGTACCCCCAAATGTTCTCGATGTTGTGGGCAAACTGGCCCATCAGGATATCAAAACCGTTGGTATCCTTGACCCAGGCCTCGTTGTATTCGGCGCCTTTTTTATTGGAGCTGGAACACGAAACGAGCAACGGCGCAATCAGCGCGAGCGCTAAGTATTTTTTCATCATTCCGGGCGTGCGTGTTGTGTTTGTTTTTAAAAGGCCGCAGGGCCCTTACTGTTTTTCCGGCGGCGTATAGCCTTCGATGTGCACATCTTTCCCTTCAAACAGGAACTGCACCATTTCCTGCTCCAGCAGCTTGCGGTGCTCCGGGTTCATCATGCTGAGCTTTTTCTCGTTGATCAGCATGGTCTGCTTGTGCTGCCACTGCGCCCAGGCTTCTTTGGAGATTTCGTTGTAAATGCGCTTCCCGAGTTCGCCCGGATACAGCTGAAAATCCTGGCCGTCCGCTTCACGCTGCAGGAAGGTACAAAAAATGGTTCTGCTCATAATCAATCCTCTTTGATAGCCGAAAATTTATACCGGCGTTCCGGCTTTTAACTGTTGCAACAAGCGCTCCACGGGGGCCGCCAGACCAACCGACGGCGGCTGCGCTAAGTTATACCAGAGTGCGTTGCCTTCATCCATGTATGCGCCAGATGAGTGCACTGTAAGCCACATCGGCACAATATCCAGGTGGAAATGGCTGAAAGTGTGGCGAAAAGCGGTGAGCTGCGTCAGATTATCGGCCTTAATCTGGCGCTGTGCCAGCCACTCGCGCAGGCCCGCTTCGTCGGCAAACTGCGGAAAACAGAACAATCCGCCCCACAGACCCACCGGCGGACGTTGGGCGAGAAACACCTCGTCACCGTGCTGCATCAGCAGAAAATAGCCGGTGCGTTCCGGAATGGTCTGCTTCGGTTTTTTGCCCGGATATTCTGCCCATGAATGATTGGCGTAGGCCACGCAGCCGTTGCTCAGCGGGCACAGTTCGCACTTCGGCTTCGAGCGGGTGCAAACCATCGCCCCGAGATCCATCATCGCCTGGTTAAAACGCTCCACGCCCTTCGCCGGCGTGACCGCTTCGCTGATCTCCCACAGCCGTTTTTCCACCTCTTTTTTCCCCGGCCAGCCGCTGACAGCATAGCAGCGGGCGAGCACGCGCTTCACGTTGCCGTCGAGAATCGGATAATGCTGACCTAGCGAAAGCGATAAAATGGCCCCCGCCGTTGAGCGCCCGACGCCGGGAAGCGCCGCCACTTCGTCAAAAGTCTGCGGGAATTCGCCGCCGTGCTGCGTCGCCACCTGCTGCGCCGCTTTGTGTAAGTTGCGCGCCCGCGCGTAATAACCCAGTCCGGTCCACAGATGCAGCACTTCATCCAGCGGCGCGTTGGCGAGATCGACCACCGTAGGGAAACGCGCCATAAAGCGTTCAAAATAGGGGATAACCGTGGTCACCTGGGTTTGTTGCAACATCACTTCGGAGAGCCATACTTTGTAGGGCGTCTTGGCGATTTGCCAGGGCAGGGTTTTACGCCCGTATTTGTCGTACCAGTCCAGGACCTGGGCTGAAAATTGCGTGGCGAGAAAAGTCAAAGCTACGGCTCCGGGATCGCGATTACAGGGGGGCAGATTGCAGCATAAGGGCGAGTGGCTGTAAACCCTTGCATCCGCCGGGTAACTTTGGATAATGCCCGTTTTCCGAACACATTCACAAGCAGACCAAACTTTTATGAAAAACGACGTCATTTCTCCGGAATTCGATGAAAACGGTCGCCCGCTGCGCCGTATTCGTAGCTTCGTCCGTCGCCAGGGCCGCCTGACGAAAGGGCAGCAGCATGCGCTGGATAACATTTGGCCGGTGATGGGCGTTGAATTCAACGATGCGCCGCTCGATTTCGCCGCCCTGTTTGGCCGCGAAGCGCCGGTCACCCTCGAAATTGGCTTCGGGATGGGCGCCTCGCTGGTGGCGATGGCAAAAGCCAAACCGGAACAGAATTTCCTCGGCATCGAAGTGCACTCCCCGGGCGTCGGCGCCTGTCTGGCCTCGGCCGAAGAAGAAGGTGTGCAAAACCTGCGCGTGATGTGTCACGATGCGGTGGAAGTGCTGCACACTATGATTCCGGATAACTCGCTGAATATGGTGCAGCTGTTTTTCCCTGACCCGTGGCATAAAGCGCGCCATAATAAACGTCGTATCGTACAGCCGCCTTTCGCCGAGCTGGTGAAAAGCAAACTGAAGCTCGGCGGCGTCTTCCATATGGCGACCGACTGGGAAGCCTATGCCGTCCATATGCTGGAAGTGATGTCCTCGCTGGAAGGGTATCGTAACCAGTCGGCAAGCAACGATTACGTACCGCGCCCGGAATCGCGCCCGGTAACCAAATTTGAACAGCGTGGCCATCGTCTCGGCCACGGCGTATGGGACTTAATGTTCGAGAGGGTGAAATAATGGCCAAGAATCGTAGCCGTCGTCTGCGGAAAAAAATGCATATCGACGAGTTTCAGGAGTTAGGCTTCTCCGTCGCCTGGCGTTTCCCGGAAGGGACCAGTGAAGAGCAGATCGACCAGACGGTCAACGATCTGATCGAAGAGGTGATTGAGCCGAACAAGCTGGCCTTTGACGGCAGCGGCTATCTCTCCTGGGAGGGGCTGATCTGCATGCAGGAGATCGGTAAATGCACCGAAGAGCATCAGGCCATCGTGCGCAAATGGCTGGAAGCGCGTAAGTTAGAGGATGTGCGCACCAGCGAACTTTTTGACGTCTGGTGGGACTAAGTTTGACAAGGGTCGGCAACTGCCGGCCCGTTTTGTCTTAAGGGAGTTTTATGATGCGTAAAACGCTGCTGGCGGTGGCGCTCTCCATCACCGCTTTGTCTGCCCATGCGGACTACCAGTGTAGCGTCACGCCGCGTGACGATGTGATCCTCACCCCTCAGCAGGTACAGGTGAAAGGGGAAAACGGCAATCTGGTGATCAAACCGGACGGCAACCTGACCTTTAACGGCAAGGCTTATGCGCTCAGCGCCGCCCAGCGCGAACAGGCGCAGGATTACCAGGCCAGTCTGCGTAGCAGCCTGCCGTGGATTGACGAAGGCGCGCGTTCGCGAGTCGAAAAAGGCCGCAAGGCGCTGGATAAAATCATTACCGAACAGGTCGGCGCCAATAGCAGTATGCACGGTCGTCTGACCAAGCTGGACGCGCAGCTGAAAGAACAGATGAACCGCATCATTGAGCGCCGCAGCGATGGCCTGACCTTCCACTATAAAGCCATCGACCAGGTGCGCGCCGACGGCCAGCAGCTGGTAAATCAGGCGATGGGCGGCATTTTGCAGGACAGCATTAACGAGATGGGGGCGAAAGCGGTGCTCAAAGGCGGCGGCAACCCGCTGCAGGGCATTCTCGGCAGCCTCGGCGGTCTGCAAACCGCTATCCAGGATGAGTGGAAAAACCAGGAGGCCGATTTCCAGCAGTTTGGTAAAGACGTCTGCAGCCGGGTGGTCTCCCTTGAGGACAGCCGCAAAGCGCTGGTTGGCTCGTTAAAATAGCTTGATTTCGCTACCTGCGCCCGCAGGTAGCGACGACGCTCAGGCGATCACATCAGCCCTAGCAGCTGTGGAATAAACAGCGAGATCGGCGGGATATAAACAATCATCATCAGCGCGATCAGCAGGGCGGCGTAGAACGGCAGCAACGGTTTGATGAGCTGCTGAATTTTCACCCCTGAAATGGAGCAGCCGACAAACAGCGCGCTGCCAACCGGCGGGGTCAGCAGGCCGATGCACAGGTTAGCGACCATCATGATGCCGAAATGAACCGGGTTCATGCCCAAATCCTCAGCAATGGGCAGAAATATCGGCGTGAAAATCAGCACCGCTGGGGTCATATCCATAAAAATGCCGACGATTAGCAGCACAATGTTAATCAGCAGCAGGATCACCACTGGGTTTTCCGACACCCCCATTAGCGCATCGCTTATCATGTAGGGAATATCGGCATTGGTCATCGCCCACGACATGCCGACCGAAAAGCCAATCAGCAGCAGAACGATAGAGGTCGTCACCACCGACTCCAGAATCAGCTGCGGCAGATCGCGCCATTTGACTTCACGATAGATCAGCACCGAGAGAATAAAGGTGTAGACCACGGCGATGGCGGACGCCTCAGTGGCGGTGAAAATACCGCCGAGGATCCCGCCCATCACAATAATGACCAGCAGCAGGCTGGGTAGGGCGTCGGAAAAAGCCTTTGCCGCCTGGGCACAGGTCGGCCGTTCGGAAACCGGATAGCCGCGGCGTTTAGCGATGCAACCGCAGACCAGCATGATGGACAGACCCATCAGAATGCCCGGCAGATAACCGGCCATAAACAGCGAGGCGACCGAGACGCCGCCGGCTGTCAGGGAAAAGACGATCAGCACGTTTGACGGCGGAATAAGCAGACCCGTGATGCAGGATGAGACGTTTACCGCTGTGGAAAAGGTCGGATCGTAGCCTTTTTGCCTCTGAATGGGATTCAGCGTCCCGCCTACCGCCGCGGCGGCCGCGACGGCTGAACCGGAAATCGAGCCGAACATCATATTGGCCAGCACGTTAACGTGCCCCAGCGATCCGGGCACTCGCCCAACCATCACCTGCGCCAGATTGATTAAGCGTATTGCAATCCCGCCGCTGTTCATCAGGGTTCCGGCAAAGATAAAAAAGGGGATGGCCAGCAGCGCGAAGTTATCAAGCCCGTTCGCCAGGCGTTGAGACACGGTTATCACCGCGATATCCCAGGGAAACATCAGCAGCATCGAGCCAACGGTAGCAATACCGATGGCGAAGGAGATGGGAACGCCGATAAAAACCAGAATAAAGAAAACGCCAAACAGCGTCAGTGCTATAGCGCTATCCATGAGTTGCTCCTTCTTCTGCATGTTTCATGTTTTTCAGGCCGTTATTGATAAAACACAATGCGTAAAACATCATCATGATGCCGGTGAGCGGCAGGATCAGATACACGTAGCCCATGGGGATCTGCATCGCGGCTGAGACCTGGGCGGTCGACAGCGTTTTTGCAATCAGTTTTACGCCGCCGGTCACAATCACTGCGCCGGCAAACAGCAGGATCAGCAGGTTAATAATGACGCTGAACAGCGCCTGCCTGCGGGGAGAGAGCGTCATGGTGAGTAAATCAATCGCCAGGTGACGCTGGGCGCCGACGGTGTAGGCCGCGCCCAGTAGCCCGACCCAGATCATTAAGAAGCGCGCCAGCTCATCGGTCAGGGTGCTTGGCTGGTTAAGCACGTAGCGGCTGAATACCTGCCAGACGACGCAGACAACCAGTGCAATCATAGCAGCGACAGAGAAGGCGGCGATGGTGCGGTCCACCGCCAGCTTGATGCGGTTAAGTATCATCGTTGATTTCCTGGTGAAGACGGGCCAGCGGCTGGCCCGTTAATGGTTATTCCGCGGCAGCTTCAAATTTGGCCAGCAGGGCGGCCTGTACAGGATCTTTTTTAAAGTCATCGAATAGCTGCTGCACGGCGGCGCGGAACGGCGCTTTATCCACTTTGATAATTTCGCCCCCCATGGCTTTGGCCTGCGCGCGGGTATCGGCGTCGATTTTCCGCCACAGCTGTTGCTGAAAAACCTCTGACGCTTTCGCCGCTTTGATCAGGATTTGTTGCTGATCCGGCGTCAGCTTGTCCCAGGTTTTACTGGAGATAACGAGGAAATCAGGGATGGAGGCATGCTCATCTTCAGAGAATACTTTCGCGATTTCGATATGGCGCGTCTGCACCCAGGAGGGAACGTTATTCTCCGCGCCGTCCACCACCCCCTGCTGCATGGCGGTATAAACTTCACCAAAGGAGATGGGGGTTGGGGAACCGCCCATTAATTCGACCATTTTTAACGTTGTCGGACTGGCCTGAACGCGGATCTTCAGTCCTTTTAAATCTTCCGGCCTGGTGATGGGCTTTTTTGCATAAAAACTTCGCGTCCCGGCGACATAAGCGGAAAGGGCAAAAAATCCTTTCTCTTTCGTCGAGTTCATTATTTCTTTGCCCACCTCGCCGAAGACCACGTTATTGAAGTGGTTCTGGTCGTTAAACAAGAATGGTAAATTATATATGGCGTAAATATTATCGAAAGATTCCAGATCGCTGGCGGAACCTTTGGTCATATCCAGCGCGCCATTTTGTAATAACTCCATGGTCTCGCGCGCGCTGCCCATCTGACTACTGGGGTAAATGCGAATCTTCATCTTACCGTCAGAAAGCTGGTTTACCTCTTTGGACATCTCCTCAAACGCCTGATGCACCACATGGCTGCGCTCAAGGTTATGCGCCAGTTTTAATGTTATTTTTTCAGCCGCGACGGCACCTGCAGAGAGTAGGGCCAGTAAAGCTATACCTACCAGAGAACGAGAAAAAGGATATTTTTTCATGAGTTGGCTCCATGCACTTGGGGTAATGGGTCAATATCTTAAGCATCATGCTTTATTTCTGTATGACATATTATCTTTGTTGTCGTACATCTTTAAGCTGCCTGACTCACACTTTCTGGCAATGAGGTAATGAAATAACCGATCTTATTGAAGGATTGATATTTGGATTGTATTAATTAATGCGAATTAATTTTATGGTTAAATATTTAATAACAATGGAACGGATGTAATGAGGTATATATGGCGGAGGAATCGAGTGATTCCCATTCCCGAAATATTGCTGCCGGGAATGGGATGAGGATATTTATTCGCTGAGGAATAGTTCGAGAAGAGAATTTAAAAACAGCTTTCCATGCTCGGTAATCTGCCAGTTCTGCTCGTCTTCCTGCAGATAGCCGTGGGCTATCGCCGCGTCCAGCTGCGGACGGATCGCCGCTTCATCAAGACCGGTATAACGGCGGAATTCCGCGCGCGGCGCGGCCTCCAGCAGGCGAAAACGGTTCATAAAGAACTCAAACGGCTTATCCGCCTCTTCCACATCATGCTGGCGTTCGAGGTAGCGGCCTTCCATATAGCCGCGCGGGTGGCGGGTTTTGGCGGTACGCAGGATGCGCCCGTCCGGGAAGGTTATCTTGCCGTGCGCGCCGCAGCCGATGCCGAGATAGTCGCCAAAGCGCCAGTAGTTGAGATTGTGCTGACACTGATAGCCCGGTTTGGCGTAAGCGGAAGTCTCGTACTGCTGGTAGCCGGCGGCGCTCAGCAGCTGATGTCCCTGCTCAAAAATATCCCATAGCGCGTCGTCATCCGGCAGCACCGGCGGCCGGGAACCGAACAAGGTGTTCGGCTCAATGGTCAGCTGGTACCACGAGAGATGCGGCGGGTTGAGAGCAATGGCCTGACGCAGGTCGTCCAGCGCCTCCTCCAGCGACTGGTCCGGCAAACCGTGCATCAGGTCGAGATTGAAACTGCGCAGGCCCAGACCGCTGGCGAGGCGTGCCGCGCGTTTGGCCTCTTCCGGGCCGTGGATCCGCCCCAGCCGCTGCAGCTTTGGTGCGCTAAAGCTTTGTACGCCGATAGAGATGCGATTCACCCCGGCGCGCTGGTAATCAACGAAGCGATCTGCCTCCACGGTGCCCGGGTTGGCTTCCATGGTGATTTCCGCCCCGGCGGCCAGCGGCAGGCAGGCGCGGACGCCATCGAGCAGGGTTTGCATGGCCGGGCCTGACAGCAGGCTCGGCGTACCGCCGCCGATAAAAATGGTGCCTATTTCCCGTCCCTGGGCATACTGCGCATCGGCCCGCAGATCGTTCAGCAGATGCTGGACGTAGTCATCGTGCGGCACCTCGCCTTTCAGTGCATGCGAATTAAAGTCGCAGTACGGGCATTTCTGCACGCACCAGGGAATATGAATATAGAGACTCAGCGGTGGCAAATTAGCCATTACGTAATGCATCCAGTAACAGTTTAAGCGCCTGCCCGCGATGGGAAATGGCGCTCTTTTCTTCACGGCTCAGTTCGGCCGCGGTTTTTCCCTCTGACGGGACGAAGAAAATCGGATCGTAGCCGAAGCCGCCATGACCTGCGGCTTCCCGGGCGATCACCCCAGGCCAGCTGCCGTGGCACACCAGCGGCGTGGGATCTTCGGCATGGCGTAGATAGACCAGTACGCAGTGGAACTGCGCCTGGCGCTGGTCGTCCGGCACGTCCTGCAGGGCGTCGAGCAGTTTCTCAAGATTCAGCTGGTCGCTGGCGTCGACGCCGGCATAGCGGGCGGAGTAGATGCCTGGCGCGCCGCCAAGGGCATCGACGGCCAGACCGGAATCGTCGGCGATAGCCGGCAGGCCGGTGATCTGCGCCGCATGACGCGCTTTCAGAATCGCGTTTTCAATGAAGGTCAGACCGGTCTCTTCCGCAGACTCGACGCCGAGCTCGGTCTGAGCGACGATATCGAGACCAAAATCTTCCAGCAGCGAGGCCAGTTCGCGCACTTTACCGGCGTTGCCGGTAGCGAGGACGACTTTTTGCATGATGAATCCTGTTTATTCAGTTAGCGCCGCGACCGCAGTCGGGATCTGTTGTGGGGCGATGATTTTAACTTGCTTATGGCGGCCCAGCTCGCCTTTTTCAATCAGTACCTGGCTTTTGGCGACGCGGAACTGTTTGGCGAGAAATTTCACCAGATGGGCATTGGCCTGGCCATCAACGGGCGGGGCGGTAATGGCGACTTTGAGCTCGTCGCCATGTACGCCCACGATGCTGTCACGGCTGGCCTTCGGCTGAATATACAGCCTCAGCACCAGCCCGTCAGCGCAGCTTTCAACGGCACTCATAGCGCCATCCACAGCCCCGGCAGCAGTACGTTACCGGTAGCCTGCAGCACCTCGGCGACCCCCATATTGATCACGTACAGCAGCAGCACCAGCACCATCGGTGAGAAATCGATACCGCCCATCGACGGCAGCAGGTTGCGGATTGGACGCAGCAGCGGGTCCGCCAGCTGCATCAGCACATACTCCACCGGGCTGCGTCCCTGGCTGACCCAGCTCATGATCGCCATCAGCAGCAGCACCCAGAAGATCAGCGAGCCGATGGTTTTCAGCAGAATAAGCAGGGCGGAGATCCAGATGATCGGCTGGAAGGTGATCACCATAAACAGGACGATCGCTTTGATGACGCAGAGGATGAATGCCACCAGCAGCGAGGCGCTGTCAATCGGCCCCATTGCCGGGATGATCCGGCGCAGCGGTCCGACAATCGGCTGCGTGGCCTTTACCACAAACTGCGAAAACGGGTTGTAAAAGTCGCAGCGCGCCCACTGCATCCAGACGCGTAACAACACGACCATTGTGTAAAGCTCAATGACCGTTGAAAGCAGGAAAGTCAACGTCTTCATGGCGTTCCTCAGATTCCTTATTATTTGCTGTAGTCGCGCGCACCAAAAATGGCCGTGCCGATGCGCACCATCGTGCTTCCCGCCGCGATAGCGGCTTCCATATCGTCCGACATTCCCAGAGACAACGTATCGACCGTGGGGTACCGCGTTTTTAACTGCGCAAATGCTACCGCCATTTGCTGGGCGACGGCAAACTGCCTTACATATTCTGACTCAGGCGCGGGGATCGCCATCAGGCCGCGCAGCTCCAGATGAGGTAACTCAGCGATCTCCGCGGCTAAGGCATCGAGCGCTTCCAGCGGGATGCCGGATTTACTCTGCTCATCGCTGATGTTGATTTGAATCAGCACCTTCAGCGGCGGCAAATGCGCCGGGCGCTGCTCGTTCAGGCGGGTGGCGATTTTCAACCGATCGACGGTGTGGCACCAGTCAAAATGTTCGGCCACCAGCCGGCTTTTGTTGGACTGCAAGGGACCAATAAAGTGCCACTGCAGTCCACTGACGCCTGCCTGCTGGAAATGGTTAATCTTCTCCACGCCCTCCTGGACGTAGTTTTCACCAAATGCCCGCTGGCCTGCCGCGATGGCTTCTTCGATCGCGCTCGCAGGTTTCGTTTTACTCACTGCAAGCAATGTCACTTCTTCTGGCGCACGCCCGCAACGGGCGGCGGCACCGGAGATTTTGTCCCGGACCTGTGCCAGGTTATGCGCAATATCGTTCATATTCCGAGGATGAGTTATGAAGCTGGAAGAAATCGTAGCCCTTAGTGTAAAGCATAATGTCTCCGATCTACACCTGTGCAATTCCGCCGCACCGCGCTGGCGGCGGCAGGGTAAGCTGGAGCCCGCGCCCTTTCCCGCGCCGGATATTGCAGATTTACTCAACGACTGGCTCGATGCCGCACAGTTACAGCACTGGCAGGAGCACGGCCAGATAGACTTTGCGCTGACTCTGGCCTGTGGTTCACGGCTACGCGCCAGCGCTTTCGCCCATACGCGCGGAATATCGCTGGTGCTGCGCCTGCTGCCCAGCCAGTGTCCGCGCCTGGAGGCGCTGGGCGCGCCGCCTGCGCTAAGCGAGCTACTGGCGGAAGAGAGTGGCTTGCTGCTGGTCACCGGGGCGACGGGCAGCGGCAAGTCGACCACCCTGGCGGCGATGGTCGGCCATCTCAACCAGCATCTTGATGGCCATATTCTGACGCTGGAGGATCCGGTGGAGTTTATTCATCACAGCGAGCGGTGCCTGATTCAGCAGCGGGAGATTGGCCGGCACTGTCCTTCGTTCTCCGCGGCGCTTCGCGTGGCGCTGCGTCAGGATCCGGATGTGATCCTGCTCGGCGAGCTACGCGACAGCGAAACCATTCGTCTGGCGTTAACTGCGGCGGAGACCGGGCATCTGGTGATGGCGACATTACACACCCGCGGCGCGGCGCCGGCGGTGGAGAGATTGATCGATGTCTTTCCGGCAGAGGAGAAAGATCAGGTTCGTAGTCAGCTGGCCGGAAGCCTGTGCGCGGTGCTGGCGCAAAAATTATTACCCGCACGTCATGGCGGCAGAGTTGCGCTATACGAGCTTCTGGTTAATACGCCGGCAGTGGCGAATTTGATCCGCGAAGGAAAAGTGCACCAGCTGCCCGGTGTAATGCAGACCGGGATGCAGGCCGGAATGTTGACATTTACCCAGAGTTTTCAGCAACGTGTGGCCGCAGGCGAGCTGTAAGGGGAGTGTGAAGCGAGTTGGGTGGTTGAAATGGTGTGTTAACTAAATGTTTAAAAGCTGTTTCTGGATATTATTTGATAATACAAATAATCTTTGTGAATAAATTCAAATAAGATATTCAGTTGAGATATGTCGGCAGTGAATACGCATTTCCAGGAAAAAAGTTTGATTACCTTTTGACAGCTTTGAGTCATTCGATTTATGCTGTTTACGGGAATAGGATGATTCTCATGGAATAACGTTTCAATTTGTAAATTGCCAATGCTATTTATAAATTCACGGCTGATTGTATATTTTTTTATTCATTTAACCACCATGACGGTGGATAGCTGCTAAGGAGAGTTTTAAGTGATTAATTTAAATGGAAATTCATCATCTTCTCGTCAGGTAACCTTTATTACCCACCCGTCTATTCAAAGCAAAGCCTTTGCCAGCTATCTGAGCGAAACCCTGATGGCACCGGTGGTTTTACAAAATATTAATAAACCGCTGGCGCAGCGTCTGGCAAAAGATTCTGTAATATTATTTGATATTGCAGTGTCAAATAAGAAATTAAACGGGGTGTGGCGGGATATTATTCGCTTGCAGGCAGATAATCCTCGTTTGTTGATTATTAATAGCGCACAAAAGTATGAGTTATACGAAATGGCGCAGTGGCCGGCTTTATATGGCGTGTTCCGCCATGACGATGATGAATCGCGCTTAATTGAGGGCGTCAAGGCCGTGCTGAACGGCGAACAGACGGCTGAATTGAGCGTGATGCACCCGGCGATGTACGCTGCGGACCATGCATCGGCGCCGGTTGAGAACTCGCCGCTGACCGAACGAGAATGCGAGATCCTCAACGAACTGCGCTGCGGCGCGACCAACCTCGATATTGCCCGCGCGCTGTTTATCAGTGAGAACACGGTGCGGACGCACCTGTATAACGTGTTCCGTAAGCTGAGCGTTAAGAATCGCACCCAGGCGGTGAGCTGGGCTAACGAACATCTGCGCCACTAGGCGGGGGGAGCTGCGCCGTCTGCTGTTCGCCGGCGGCGCAGAAGAGCAGGGCTTAAAAGCTCTGCTCGAAGTAGCTTTCCAGAATGACCACCGCAGAGGCCGAATCGACGCTGCCTTTATTCAGCGCCCGATAGCCGCCATGTTCGAACAGGCCCGCCCGGGCCTCAACCGTACTCAGACGTTCATCGTGGAGAAGGATCGCGACGCCAAAGCGGCCATGAATTTTATTGGCGAAATTACGCGCGCGCGCGGTCAGCGGTTGCTCAGTGCCGTCCATATTCAGCGGCAGGCCGACGATTACCGCCTCCGGCTGCCACTCCTTAAGCAATTTTTCGATGATATTCCAGTCCGGTTTACCGTCCTGCGCCTTCAGCGCCGGCAGTGGCCGGGCGGTTGCGGTGATCCGTTGCCCTACCGCCACACCGATGCTTTTGGTCCCGAAATCAAAGCCGAGAAAGGTACCGCTCATTATGCATGCCCCGCGACGCCTGGCATCGTCACGATGTCGATGCCAATCAGTTTAGCCGCCTCGCGCCAGCGATCGGCGATGGGCGTACGGAAGAGAATATTCTGGTCAGCCGGGGCGGTAAGCCAGGCATTATCTAGAATCTCCTGCTCCAGCTGCCCTTTCTCCCACGAAGAGTAGCCCAGGGCAACCAGCACGTTGCCCGGTTGCCGGTCGGTGCCTAAGGTTTCGAGGACATCCCGCGAGGTGGTGATCACCGTGTTATCCGAGATACGGATGCTTGAGGAAAAGTCAGAGGGCGGGGTATGTAAAATAAAGCCGCGGTCTTCCGCCAGCGGGCCGCCCAGCATCACCGGTTTATCCAGGCGGATCTCCGGATTACGCGGCTCCGGGACAATTTTGAGCTTATCAAGGATCCCTTCCACCTGCAGATTTTCCAGCGGCTTATTGATAATAATGCCCATGGCACCCTCGTCGTTATACTCGCAGATATAGACCACGGAGCGGCGGAAAATGGGGTCCTGAAGCGCAGGCATGGCAATCAGAAAGTGATGCTGTAAATTCATTGTCAGAGGTTCTGTTCCTGGTTCAAAAAGCAACACCCAGTATGCGGGCAAAGTAGAATGGTGTCGATGCACTTTATCTGGCAGGCGCCCGAGCGGCGCCTGGCTGGAAGGGTTTCACCAGCGCGGCGATCCGCGCTCGCTGTGCCCTGAGCGGATGTTCGTCCGCCGTAGTGCTTATCGGGCGAGACGTCTTTCGATAGCGTCCATCAGCATGCCGGTGATCGAAATATCCGGGAAGGCGGCCTCGATCTCACGGACGCAGGTGGGGCTGGTGACGTTAATTTCCGTCAGACGGTCGCCAATGATATCCAGGCCAACGAAAATCAGGCCTTTAGCCTTCAGCGTCGGGCCGACGCGGCGGGCGATATCCCAGTCGCTTTCGGTTAGCGGGCGGGCTTCGCCGCGGCCGCCGGCGGCCAGATTGCCACGAGTCTCGCCGCCCTGCGGAATGCGCGCCAGGCAGTAAGGTACCGGCTCGCCATCCACCACCAGCACGCGCTTGTCGCCATCTTTAATGGCCGGCAGATAGTTCTGCGCCATGCAGTAGCGGCTGCCCAGCTCGGTCAGCGTCTCGGCGATCACGCCGAGGTTCGGATCGCCGGCTTTGACGCGGAAAATAGAGGCGCCGCCCATGCCGTCGAGCGGCTTCATGATGATATCGCCGTGTTTTTCCCAGAAGGCTTTAAGCTGGGCTTTATTACGTGTGACCAGCGTTTCCGGGGTCAGTTCGGAGAACCAGGCGGTGAACAGCTTCTCGTTACAGTCGCGCAGGCTCTGCGGCTTGTTGACGATAAGCGTGCCTTTCTCTTCCGCTCGTTCCAGAATATAGGTCGCATAAATAAATTCGGTATCGAACGGCGGATCCTTACGCATCAGAATGACGTCAAGATCCGCCAGCGGCAGATCCTGCTCGCCGGTAAAGTCATACCATTTGTCGTAGTTCTGTTCGACGCTCAGTGTGCGCGTCCGGGCGCGGGCTTCGCCGTTGATCAAATAAAGGTCGTTCATCTCCATGTAATGGAGTTCATAGCCGCGACGCTGCGCCTCCAGCAACATAGCGAAGCTGGTGTCTTTCTTGATGTTGATGGTTGCGATGGGATCCATCACGATGCCGAGCTTGATCATGGTTCTTCTCCGTTAACGCCTCAACCTAAGTCGCCAAAACGCACCTGCAGGGCAGTAATGGCGGTGAGCGCAGTAGTCTCTGTACGCAGAACGCGCGGTCCCAACAGGATATCAGTAAACTGGTATTTCGCGGTCATTGCTATCTCTTCAGCCGACAGCCCGCCTTCCGGGCCAATCAGCAGACGGACGCGTTCAACCGGCAGCGGCAGCGTGTTAATGCTGGCGCTGGCGCGCGGGTGCAGGTTGAGCTTCAGCCCGCTGTCCTGCTCGGCGCACCACTCCTCCAGCTGCATCGCCGGACGAATTTCCGGTACCACGTTACGACCGCTCTGTTCGCAGGCGGCAATAGCGATTTTCTGCCACTGCTGGATCTTTTTCTGCAAACGTTCGGCGTCCAGTTTAACGCCGCAGCGCTCGGAAAACAGTGGCGTTATGAGGCTTACCCCGAGTTCGATCGATTTCTGGATGGTGAATTCCATTTTTTCGCCGCGGGACATCACCTGGCCTAAATGGATATGCAGCGGCGATTCCCGATCGTCGGGTTCGCCACTGAGGACTTTAACCGTGACGCTTTTCTTACCGGCCTCGGTGATGACGGCGTCAAACACTTGGTTACTGCCGTCGAATAGCTGAAGGTGCTGACCGGCGGTCATGCGCAGAACGCGCCCGACGTGGTTGGCCGCGTCATCGCTCAGCGCGATCAGGCTGCCGACAATGAGGCGTTCTGGATGATGGATGCGAGGAATGCGCATGCTTGATATTCCGTTCTTTGCGCAGATGCCAGCTTCCCGCCATTAGGCGGGAAGCACAGGGCTGCAAATTAACAATTGCCGCTAGTGTAGGTTAGCTCTTTTGCGCCTGGCAAGCCTGCTGGACATAAGGATTATGGTTGCCCTGCACTTTCGCGATGCGCTCATCGCGTTCACACTCCCAGGCGGTGACCGGATACTGTTTGTTCCAGGCGGTAAACAGCTGAGTTTGCTGGCGGGAAAGATTTAACTGGTAGCGGTCGCGCATATAGAAGTAGGTGCGGGCGATGGCGCCGCGGGCGCGGGCAGGGGGCTCAGCGATTTTATCTTTAAAATCGACCTTCATGGTGCACTGGCCGTACTGGCCTTCACCGCCGTTCCACTGGCTGTACATAAAGTTGCCGCGATCGCCATTCACTTCTCCCACCGCCGGCTGCAGATTGTGCATGTCGCTTTCCATCTTGCGATACTCAGGATCTTTGGCGCAGTTTTTACGACCACCCTCCTGCCAGCACTGGCGCTGATGGCCGAACTGCCACGCCGGCACCACGTGTTCCCATTCAACCCGGCTGGCGCGGTTCTCATTTTTACGCACTTTATAGCCACAAGATTCCAGATCGATAACGCCTTTTTTACCCTGCCAGGCAATTTTACAGCCGCAGTAAAAGTCGCCGGGAACGTCGGCGTTTACTTTGACGCCAGCGGCCTTGGCCTGGGAAAAACTGGTAATTTCTGCGGCCGCAAGCGGGCCACTCACTGCCGTGCTCAATACTGCAACGGCTAAAACATGCATACGGGACATCGTTCACTCCGTGTCAAAACGAGCCCGCAACGTAGCGAATGAGGGTGCCGGATGCAATCAGTCAGATCAGAAAGTTTCTAATTAATTCCAATGGTTATTCTTCAGCCACCAGCAGATCGCCGCAGCGCACGCAGCGGTAAGTGGCTTCGCCGCGCACCACCCGGTTATGGCGACGGATGGTGAGCTGATGCTGCTGGCAGCGGCAGCGGTAGGGGAAGGTATTCTGGCGGACCGAATCGAGTTCAAAGCGATGGGTGCGACGCGCGGGAACGCCCAGCACGCTCTCCATCATCCATTTCCACTCTTTACCGTGCGGGGCTACCCGGCCAAAGTGTTGCCACACCAGCAGGTGCGCCAGCTCATGGGGCACCACTTCATCGATAAACGCCTGCTGATTTTCCAGCAGCAGCACCGGATTTAACCGAATTTCGTTTTTCTCCAGCCAGGCGGTGCCGGCGGAGGTACCGCGCTGCTGGTAGACCAACGTCGGCTCTGCGTAGCGGCGTTCCAGCTTGAGGTTCGCTTTGGCGAGATGCTCCCGCAGGCTGCGCATCACGGCCTGCTGAATAGCGATGGGAATACGGGGTGTTTTCATAGCGCCAGAGGATAGTGCGGCGGAGGGGGGAGAGCAAGCGGAAGCTTCCTCCCGGAAGGGGAGGAAGCTCAGACGGATTAATCGCGGGCGCCGATCTCGCGCAGCGGACGACCCTGCATCAGGTTGCGTTCGATATGTTCCAGCGAGACGTTTTTGGTTTCCGGGATCAGCCACAGCGTCAGCAGAATAAACAGCACGTTCAGACCGCCGTAGACCCAGAAGGTGTTGGCGCTGCCCAGCGAATTGAGCATGGTCAGGAAGGTGGCGCCGACAATCATGTTGGCAATCCAGTTGGTCGCCGTTGAGCAGGTGATACCGAAGTCGCGGCCTTTCAGCGGCTGGATTTCGGAACACAGTACCCAAATCAGCGGGCCGGCGCTCATGGCGAAACCGACGATAAACATCAGCAGCATCAGGACGGCGATGTACTGGGCGGTTGAGGAGTGAATACCGATGTGCATCATGCTGCCCAGGACGCCCATTCCCGCTGCCATGACGATAAAGCCAAGGATCAGCGTCGGTTTACGGCCCCAGCGGTCGACCAGACCGATGGCGATAAAGGTGGCCAGCACGTTAGTCAGACCGACAATGACCGTCCCCCACATCTGTTCGGTGGTGTTGGCGTAGCCTGCCAGCTCAAAGATCTTCGGCGCGTAGTACATGATGACGTTCATCCCGGTGAACTGCTGCATTACCTGCAGCAGAATGCCGAGGAACACCGCGCGGCGGAAGTTGCTGTTGTCTTTAAACAGCGACCAGCCGGACTGTTTTACCTTCAGGCTTTCGCGGATTTCGTCGAGCTCGCGTTTCGCTTCGGCGCTGGTATCGCGCAGGCGCAGCAGCACGCGCTCGGCATCGACAAAGCGGCGTTTGGCGGCGAACCAGCGCGGGCTGTCCGGCAGGAAGATAACGCCGATCAGCAGCAATACCGCCGGAATAATGATCACGCCGAGCATCCAGCGCCATGCGCCGCTGTAGCTAAAGGCGGTGTCGGAGAGGTAAGCGCCAAGGATCCCGATGGTGATCATCAGCTGGTACATGGAAATCATACTGCCGCGAATTTTCTCCGGAGCGATTTCCGATAGATACAGCGGCGCGGTGTATGAGGCGACGCCTACCGCCAGGCCCAGCAGCACGCGGGAAACCAGCAGGATCTCGACGTTTGGCGCGGCGGCGGAGAACAGAGAGCCGGCGACAAAGAGGATGGCGCCGATCATCAGGCTCTTTTTACGGCCCAGTTTGAAGGAGAGCCAGCCGCTGCCGACCGCACCGACGGCGGCGCCGAACATCATGGAGCTGACCACCCACTCCTGAGTGTGGGCGGAAATCTGGAACTCATTGGCAATAAAGGGTAAGGCACCCGCAATAACACCGATATCAAGGCCAAACAGCAGGCCAGCCAGCGCGGCGAGGAAACAGACGAAGAACGTCATGGTCTTGTTTGAACGCCCTTGTTTTTTGTTGTCAGGCATAACGCCCTCCAGTTGAGTTATTGATTCTGTCGATGGTTAGCGTAGGACACTCGTCGGTAAAAAAACGTGATTATAATCACGGCTGTGTAATCGTTTCCACAAAGGTAAAGAAACGTAATGCATTAAATGCTTTTTAAATCAGCAATATAAACAAGGATAGTCGACAATTTGAAAAACGGTAATCAGAGTTAACCGAAACAATATGTAACATTGTGAAAAATACGCCGATGAGATGAAGCACGCAGGCAGCAATCGACCATTACCATAATGTAATCGCTTTCATTGAGATGTTGCGCTACGTTGAAGCAAGGTACGGCAGGGAAGGTCAGGGAATAAAAAGGCCAGCGCGAGGCTGGCCTTAAAGAGAGGAAGCGGAGAGATTATTTCAGACCGGCCGCTTCGCGCAGCAGGGCCGCTTTGTCGGTTTTTTCCCAAGGGAAATGTTCGCGACCAAAGTGACCGTAGGCAGCGGTTTCTTTGTAGATCGGATGCAGCAGATCCAGCATCTGAATCAGGCCGTACGGACGCAGGTCGAAGAACTCGCGCACCAGCAGGGTCAGCTGTTCAGAAGGCACTTTTTCAGTACCAAAGGTTTCCACCATGATGGACGTCGGCTCTGCAACGCCGATGGCGTAGGAAACCTGAATTTCGCAACGGTCAGCCAGGCCTGCGGCAACGATGTTTTTCGCCACATAGCGCGCCGCATAGGCTGCAGAACGGTCAACTTTAGACGGATCCTTACCGGAGAACGCGCCGCCGCCGTGACGAGCCATGCCGCCGTAGGTATCGACGATGATCTTACGACCGGTCAGACCGCAATCGCCCATCGGGCCGCCGATAACGAAACGGCCGGTCGGGTTGATGAAGAATTTGGTGGACGCGCTCAGCCATTCGGTCGGCAGAATCGGTTTGATGATCTCTTCCATCACCGCTTCCTGCAGCGATTTCTGGTCGATATCTTCGGCGTGCTGCGTGGACAGCACCACCGCGTCGATGCCGACGATTTTGCCGTCGTCATACTGGAAGGTCACCTGGCTTTTCGCATCCGGACGCAGCCACGGCAGGGTGCCGTTTTTACGTACTTCAGCCTGGCGCTGCACCAGACGGTGAGCGTAGGTCACCGGCGCCGGCATCAGCACGTCGGTTTCGTTGGTGGCGTAGCCAAACATCAGCCCCTGGTCGCCTGCGCCCTGTTCCAGCGGATCGGCACGGTCAACGCCCTGGTTGATGTCTGGAGACTGTTTACCAATGGCGCTCAGTACGGCACACGAGTTGGCGTCAAAGCCCATATCGGAATGCACGTAGCCAATTTCGCGGACGGTGTTGCGGGTGATCTCTTCGATGTCAACCCATGCGCTGGTGGTGATTTCGCCGCCTACCAGCACCATGCCAGTTTTGACATAGGTTTCACATGCGACACGCGCTTTCGGATCCTGCTCGAGGATCGCATCCAGCACGGCATCGGAGATTTGGTCAGCAATTTTGTCAGGATGCCCTTCTGATACGGACTCAGACGTAAAAAGGTGTTTTGCCATATTTTATTTCACCTGTGGACGATTCGGATAGCTCATACTGTTGTGTAATGTGGCTTTGGTGGATAATCAGCGCAAAGCCGCGCAGGTAGCGACACGAGCAGTCTGAGTGTTAATCAGTATAGACGGATTAACTTCTGGACGGCCATTTTAGGTCAAATCTTGAGCCTATTTCCAGCCTTTTTTGATGGCGGTCGCATTTATCGAAAAACTCGCCTGGCAAAATTTCCTGACAACCGCGCAAACGGGCACATTTTTATTTTGCTTTTTACCCCGCTTCTCGGTATAAAACGCCGCGCGCGGCTCATTAAAAAAGCGCACGGGGCATGGCCCTGTGGTGCCACTTCCAGCCGGGTTAAGCAGTCTGTATTTACAGAATCTCGCAACGGCATAGCGCTTGTTGCCCGGTATGTATAGCTTTGGCTTGTCGCCGACCCTGTCGCAGGGCGGTGTGGAGGTGATACCAGATAATGAACCAACGTTTTTCGCTTGTTTCGTCGCGTCGTTCTGTCGCGCGTCAGCACTCCGCAACCTGCATCTCTCTCATGCAAACCAGCCGATGTTCACCCCATCTCGGCGCTTCTCAGGATTCCAGGGCCGGTCGGCCGTCAGAAAACTGAACAAGGGCGCTCTTGCCAGGCAAGAGTTTTCTCGTGGTTTCTCCGGACTGTCATACTCTGTTCGGCTACGTGTTTTACGATGATATGAATAAGAAACCGGTCGCGCAGTCGCAAAACCAGCAGATAGTGCTGGGCTTTAGGACTGTTCATGGGTTGTTATCGCATCTTTGGACTGCGATAGTAGTTAACTGTCTTACACTTATTATTAAAAATTGAGGTTCGCTATGTCTGACGACATGTCTATGGTTTCGCCTTCGTCAGCAGGCGAACACGGTGTACTACGTTCCATGCAGGAGGTAGCGATGAGCTCCCAGGAAGCCAGCAAGATGCTGCGTACTTATAATATTGCCTGGTGGGGCAATAACTATTATGACGTCAACGAACTGGGTCACATCAGCGTTTGCCCGGATCCGGACGTCCCGGAAGCGCGCGTTGATCTCGCTGAATTAGTCAAAGCGCGCGAAGCGCAAGGGCAGCGCTTGCCGGCGCTGTTCTGCTTCCCGCAGATCCTGCAGCACCGCCTGCGCTCAATCAACGCCGCGTTCAAGCGCGCGCGCGAATCCTACGGCTATAACGGCGATTACTTCCTGGTCTACCCGATCAAGGTGAACCAGCATCGTCGCGTCATCGAATCGCTGATCCATTCCGGCGAGCCGCTGGGTCTGGAAGCCGGTTCGAAAGCGGAACTGATGGCCGTGCTGGCGCACGCCGGGATGACCCGCAGCGTCATCGTCTGTAACGGTTATAAAGACCGCGAATACATTCGTCTGGCGCTGGTGGGCGAGAAGATGGGCCACAAGGTCTATCTGGTCATCGAGAAGATGTCGGAAATTGCCATCGTGCTGGAAGAAGCCGAGCGCCTGAACGTGGTGCCGCGCCTTGGCGTGCGTGCGCGTCTGGCCTCGCAGGGGTCCGGTAAATGGCAGTCCTCCGGCGGTGAGAAGTCTAAGTTCGGTCTCGCGGCCACCCAGGTTCTGCAGCTGGTGGAGATCCTGCGTACCGCAGGGCACCTCGACAGTCTGCAACTGCTGCACTTCCACCTCGGCTCGCAGATGGCCAACATTCGCGATATCGCCACCGGCGTGCGTGAATCGGCGCGTTTCTACGTCGAGTTGCATAAGCTGGGCGTTAATATCCAGTGCTTCGACGTCGGCGGTGGCCTGGGTGTGGATTACGAAGGAACCCGCTCGCAGTCCGACTGCTCGGTGAACTACGGCCTGAACGAATACGCTAACAATATCATCTGGGCCATCGGCGACGCCTGCGAAGAGAACGGCCTGCCGCACCCGACGGTCATCACCGAGTCCGGCCGCGCGGTGACCGCGCACCACACCGTGCTGGTTTCCAATATCATCGGCGTGGAGCGCAACGAATACACCGAGGCGACCCCGCCGGCGGAAGACGCCGCGCGTCCGCTGCAGAGCATGTGGGAAACCTGGCTGGAGATGCACGAAACCGGCAATCGCCGCTCGCTGCGCGAATGGCTGCACGACAGCCAGATGGACCTGCACGATATCCATATCGGCTACTCCTCCGGCACTTTCAACCTGCAGGAGCGCGCCTGGGCAGAACAGCTGTATCTGAACATGTGTCATGAAGTGCAGAAGCAACTCGACCCGAGCAACCGCGCTCATCGTCCGATTATCGATGAGCTGCAGGAGCGCATGGCGGATAAAATCTACGTCAACTTCTCGCTGTTCCAGTCGATGCCGGATGCGTGGGGGATCGATCAGCTGTTCCCGGTGATGCCGCTGGAAGGACTGAACAAGTCGCCGGAACGCCGCGCGGTGCTGCTGGACATCACTTGCGACTCTGACGGCGCCATCGATCACTACGTGGACGGCGACGGGATCGCCACCACCATGCCGATGCCGGAATATGACCCGGAGAACCCGCCGATGCTGGGCTTCTTTATGGTCGGTGCCTATCAGGAAATCCTTGGCAACATGCACAACCTGTTCGGCGATACCGAGGCGGTGGACGTGTTTGTCTTCCCTGACGGCAGCGTTGAGGTTGAGCTGTCCGACGAGGGCGATACCGTGGCGGATATGCTGCAGTACGTGCAGCTGGATCCAAACACGCTGCTGACCCAGTTCCGCGATCAGGTGAAAAACACCGGCCTGGACGACGCGCTGCAGCAGCAATTCCTCGAAGAGTTCGAGGCGGGTCTGTACGGGTACACTTATCTGGAAGACGAGTAGCCGCTGATGCCCGGTGGCGCTGCGCTGACCGGGCCTGCGTATGTCGGCCGCATAAGGCGAAGCCGTCATCCGGCAGACGGCGATACTCACTTGAACCCGTATGCATTACCGGCGATAATTCACGCCAATAAGCGATTTATCTATCAAACCCTTCCTCGTCGGGCCTAACGACGCGGAGGGGTTTTTTTATACTTATTTTTTACGTTCCACGACTGTGAAAAGAGGTCATATCCATGAGCACTTTAGGTCATCAATACGATAACTCCCTGGTATCCAATGCCTTTGGCTTCCTGCGTTTACCAATGAATTTCATGCCTTACGACAGCGATGCTGACTGGGTCATCACCGGCGTACCGTTCGATATGGCGACCTCCGGGCGCGCGGGCGGCCGTCATGGCCCGGCGGCGATCCGTCAGGTTTCCACCAATCTCGCCTGGGAGCACAACCGTTTTCCGTGGAACTTCGACATGCGCGAACGCCTGAACGTGGTTGACTGCGGGGATCTGGTGTACGCCTTCGGCGACGCGCGCGAAATGAGCGAGAAGCTGCAGGCCCACGCCGAGAAGCTGCTGGCGGCCGGCAAGCGCATGCTCTCCTTTGGCGGCGACCACTTTGTTACGCTGCCGCTGCTGCGCGCCCACGCCAAACACTTCGGTAAAATGGCGCTGGTGCACTTCGATGCCCACACCGACACCTACGCCAACGGCTGCGAGTTCGACCACGGCACCATGTTCTACACCGCGCCGAACGAAGGGCTTATCGATCCCAACCACTCCGTACAGATCGGTATTCGCACCGAATTCGATAAAGATAACGGTTTCACCGTGCTTGATGCGGGCCAGGTTAACGACCGCAGCGTCGATGATGTGATTGCCCAGGTGAAGCAGATCGTTGGCGATATGCCGGTGTACCTGACCTTTGACATCGACTGCCTGGATCCGGCGTTTGCGCCAGGAACCGGTACCCCGGTGATCGGCGGGCTGACTTCCGACCGCGCGATCAAGCTGGTGCGCGGCCTGAAGGATCTGAACATCGTCGGGATGGACGTGGTGGAAGTCGCCCCGGCCTACGATCAGTCCGAAATCACCGCCCTGGCGGCGGCGACTCTGGCGCTGGAGATGCTGTACATCCAGGCGGCGAAGAAAGGTGAATAGGTTTTAAGCGTTTACTGCTGCTGCGCGACGCATACGCAGCAGCAGTGCGCCGCCGGCGCACAGCGTAATCAGCTGCGATGCCACCAGTACGGAAAAACCTGAACTGACCGATCCCACTGATTTCATTACCACTCCCATCAGCAGCGGAATAAACGCCGCGCAGATGTTGCCAATGCCGTTAATGATCCCATAGGCGCTGCCCACCGCTTCGCGCGGGGCGTGATGCTGAACCACCGCGGGGATCGCTGCCCCCTGTAATCCCCAGAACACGTTCGCCGCCAGCATAAACAGCGCCAGCATCGCCGGCTGTTCGCTGAGGATTAGCGCCAGTACGGAACCGGCGGTGAGTAGACCGCCAATAATAAACAACAGCGGCGCCTGCTCCGGGCGCATTTTGTCGAGGAGCACGCCGCCAAGGAACTTTGAGCCCAGGCTTAACAGAAAGGGGACAGCCGCCAGCAGGCCGGTGGCCTGTAGCGAGAAATGATGCTCATCGCGCAGCCAGGCTGGCAGCCAGGCGCTACTCCCCCACAGATAGCTGAGGGTGGCAATTTCTACCAGCAGGATCCAGCCAAGCAGCGGCGTACGCCAGGCGAGGGCAAAAGTTTGGCTAAAGCCAGGCTTCGCGCGCTGTGCAGTCACTTTTGGCGCGGGGAGAAACCGCCAGATTAACCCTCCGCCGAGCAGGAGATTCATCAGCGCCAGCGCATAGAAGGAGCCGATCCAGCCAACGTGCGCCATCAGCCAGGTGACCAGTGGGAAGCCTACCGCTAGCCCCAACGATACGCCAAGGGCGGTTACCGCATTCGGTTTGCCGATTTCATCGGCGGCAAAGTTGTCGTTGATAAAGCGCGTTTTCAGTGAAAACAGCGGTCCCTCCGCCACGCCAAGCACGATGCGCGCGATCAACATTCCCACCAGTGAACCGAGTAATGGGGAAATGGCGCACACCAGCGCCCATATAACAATGCTGATTAACAGCCCCTGACGATAATGCCATCTACTTTCTATAACTGGTGTTAATAATAATGCCGAAAACCCATAACCCAGAAGAAAGCATGTCATTAGCATGCCTTGTAACATTCTGTTTTCATTTAACTGGAAGTGGGCAGCGAATTCCGGGTTAAGGATCATCACCGAGATATTTACCCGATCGACGTAGGAAATAATTATTAACAAAAGTAATGCTATTACCCCTTGCCATCTTGCCGCCATTCGTTGTCTCCACGCTTAATTTAATGATTGCCAGTTATTATTTTTTAACGCCAGAAATAGTTACGTGAGTAAAATGGTTCACCTGTGAAACTCATTGTTTTTAAATGATTAAATAAAGAGTTGTTTCATGGGTGAAACACCATGGTTTCCGCTGCTGCCCATTTTTAATGATCGATTTGAAAAGAAGTCAATAGTCGTATGTGAAATTTAAATCGGAATTTTTATTTATAATGGATCACCGCTTTAAATATCATCATTTCATCTGAATGCAGTTTTTCGTGATCAATTGCACACTTAGCTAATTTAAAAGCAATTCATTAACAAGTTTGTCACATTAACGCTTGACGAAACATTCGCCGCTTTTATATTGGTCGTATTAAATAAGAAACACAGTTTCATATATGAAACAACGGCCTGGAGGATTGCGATGAGCTGGATAGGCGTATGTGACGCGGAGCAAGTACAAGAAGATTTTCCATATAGCGTCAATATCGACGGTAAGGAGATCGGTATTTATCTGATTGATGGCGAATATTACGCGCTGGAAGACGTTTGCCCTCATGCCTATGCGCTCCTGAGCCAGGGCTTTGTCGAAGATGGCAAGGTGGAATGCCCGCTGCATGAGGCGGTATTCGACGTCAAAACCGGCCAGTGCCTGCATGGCCCCGGCGGTCGCAACCTTAATCGTTACCCGGTGCGGGTATACGACAATCAGATCCAGATTACCTTTATCGAGGAGAACGTGGCATGAGCGAATCCCTGGACTTCAACCCGGCGCTACCGGAAAGCCGCCAGTTTACGCCACCGGCGGAAGGCGGAAACGGCAATATCCATAAGCCTGGCGACTATCACAATCTGATCTGGCAAACCCGCAGCCGGGTGCCGGAAAACTGGGAACTGCAGCTTATCGCCACTCTGGAAACGCTGTTCGAGCAGGGCGCGGAAAGCCTCGGTGAGCTGGTGAACGGCCTCAATGGCGTCAGGATGCATGACCAGCAGGGCGAACCATGGAGCGAAAGCAGTTTCCAGGCATTCTTACAGGTCAACGGTTACTGAGGATACAGCGATGACGACAACGGTACAAAACTATCTTGATAAAGGGTTGCGCGGTTTGTGGTATCCGGTGCTGGCGAGCTGGGAAGTGCAGTCTGCGCCGGTAGGCATTACCCGTCTCGGCGAGCAGATCGTAGTCTGGCGGAATAAAGATGGCCAGGTGCAGGCCCTGGAAGACCGCTGCCCGCATCGCGGCGCGCGCCTGTCGATGGGCTGGAACTTAGGCGATCGTATCGCCTGCTGGTATCACGGCGTGGAAGTCGCCGGCAACGGCGAAGTCAAAGACGTCCCGGCGGTTGACCGCTGCCCGCTGGTCGGCCAGCAGTGCGTGCGCAGCTACAACGTGCAGGAAGCGCACGGGGCAATCTTCCTGTGGTTCGGCGTCACCGCCGACCAGCAGCCTGATGAACTGAGCTTCCCGGAGGAGCTGGCCGACCACAAAAAATACAGTCACTTCCTGTGCACCGCGGCGTGGAAATGCAACTACCAGTACGCGCTGGAAAACGTGATGGACCCGATGCACGGTACCTATCTGCACTCGTCATCGCACTCGATGGCGGAAGGCGATCGCAAAGCCGATATGGTGCTGCAGCCGACGAAAACCGGCTTTATCTTCGAGAAAAAAGGGCAGAGCGGCGTCAACTTTGACTGGGTTGAACTGGGTAACAGCGGCGCCTACTGGATGCGCCTGTCTATTCCGTACAAAAAGCGTTTCGGGCCGGGCGGCCACTTCTGGATCGTCGGCATGGTGGTTCCGGAAGATAACGACAACTGCCGCGTCTTCTTCTGGCGCATCCGCGGCGTTCAAGGTTGGCAGCGCGATCTGTGGCGCTTTATGTACCGCAACCGTCTGGAAAAACTGCACTGGGAAGTACTGGAGCAGGATCGCGTGGTGCTGGAAAGCCTGGCGCCGAACGCCCGCGATCATGAATACCTTTATCAACATGACGTCGGTCTGTCCCGCCTGCGCCGCATGATGCAGAAAGCGGCGAAAGAGCAGTTAGCGCTTCGCGAAGCGCAGCAGGGTGCCGCCTGATGAACGGCCTGCTGAACGGTAAACGTATTGTCGTCACCGGCGCGGCGCGCGGCCTCGGTTACCATTTTGCCGAATCCTGCGCCGCGCAGGGCGCGACGGTGGTGATGTGCGACATCCTGCAGGGGGAGCTGGCGGAAAGCGCTCATCGCCTGCAGCAGAAGGGCTATCAGATCGAATCCCACGCCATCGATCTTGCCAGTCAAGCGTCGATCGAGCAGGTCTTCAGCGCCATCGGCGCGCAGGGGCCTGTCGATGGCTTAGTCAATAACGCGGCGATGGCCACCGGCGTCGGCGGTAAAAATATGATCGATTACGATCCGGACCTGTGGGATCGGGTGATGACGGTCAATGTCAAAGGCACCTGGCTGGTGACCCGCGAGGCGGTACCGCTGCTGCGCGAAGGGTCGGCGATCGTCAACGTCGCTTCGGATACCGCGCTGTGGGGCGCGCCGCGGCTGATGGCCTATGTCGCCAGTAAGGGCGCGGTGATTGCGATGACCCGTTCCATGGCCCGCGAGTTGGGTGAAAAGCGGATCCGTATCAACGCTATCGCGCCGGGACTGACCCGCGTTGAGGCCACGGAATACGTTCCCGCCGAGCGTCATCAGCTGTATGAGAACGGCCGCGCGCTCAGCGGCGCGCAGCAGCCGGAAGATGTCACCGGCAGCGTGGTCTGGCTGCTGAGCGATCTTTCGCGCTTTATCACCGGCCAGCTGATCCCGGTCAACGGCGGTTTTGTCTTTAACTAACAAGTGAGGCGGTATGGCGAACGATCAGGAAGTGAAGTACCTGGTACCGGGTCTGGAGCGCGGTTTACAACTGCTGCTGGCGTTTGGCGAACAGCATCGCGATCTGACCTTTGCCGAGCTGCATCGGCTGGTGGATATGCCGAAAGCGACCGCCTATCGCGTGGTGCAGACGCTGGAATATATGGGCTTTCTTGAGCGTAACGCCCGCACCAATACCTTTTCGCTGGGCATGAACGTACTGCGTCTGGGCTTTGAATATATCGCCTCCCTGGATGTCGCTCAGGTGGGTCAGCCGGTCATCGAGCAACTGCGCGATATCAGCCAGTGCAGCAGCCATCTGGCGATCCGCGACGGCCGCGACATTATCTACATCGCCCGCGTGAGCGCTGCCGGTTCGCGTATCAACCAGGTCAGCGTCGGAACGCGGCTACCGGTGCACTGCACCTCGCTTGGTCGCATGCTGCTGACCGATGTTTCCCGCAGCGAGTTTGAACAATTGTTCCCGGATGAACGGCTGCCGGGCAATACGCCGGGCCAGTTGCATGACCGCGAAGCGCTGTGGCAGATGGTGCAGCAGGATAAAGCTCGCGGCTACGTGATTGGCGAATCGTTCTACCGCCACGGCATCTCATCGATTGTCTATCCGGTCTTTGACCGCAGCGGCCGGGTGGCGGCGGTCGTCAGCATTCTGGTGCCGTCGGACGAGATCCCGCAAAGCGATCGCGAGCGGTTGCAGAACGACGTCAGTATGGCGGCGGACAAAATTTCCGGCTTCCTCGGATATTTGTCACAGGCAAGTTAAATCAACAACTTAACAGCAGGCGCTTGATTGCGTCGGGCATGTCTTACGCCCAAATTCGGGCGACTGAACGGTAAAGAGGCGACGAATAATGAGTATTACCGGAATTGAAAAGCTGGAATTTGGCGTAGACGACCTGAACCACTGCGCCAAATTTATGCGCGATTTTGGCCTGACCGCCGACGCCAGCGGCCGCGCGTTTGCCACCCTTAGCGGCGCGCGGGTCGAACTTAACCCAACCGATGCCGCTGACTTACCGCCAGCTTTTGAGGCGGGCAACACCCTGCGTCGCATGACCTGGGGCGTTGCGGATCGGGCGACGCTGGATGCGCTGCGCCCGAAGCTGGAACGTCAGCCCGGTTTCCGTGAAATCGATGGCGCGCTGGAGTGTCGTGACCCTAACGGTATGACGCTGCGGGTGCAGGTTAGCCAGCAAACAGCGGTGGAACTGAACGTCGAGCCGATTAACCAGTGGGGCGATGTGCGTCGCATCGACACTCCGAGCCCGGTGTACGACCGCGCGCAGCCCATTAATGTCGGCCACGTGGTGTTCTTCGTGGAAGAACTGGCGGCGGTGGAAAGTTTCTATCGCGAAGTACTCGGCTTTCAGGTGTCAGACCGCTACATCAATCGCGCGGTGTTCCTGCGCTGCGGCGTGCGCGGTGGACACCATAACCTCTTCTTATTGCAGTTGCCCAACCGAAAACGCGGGCTAAACCACGTCGCGTTTACCGTACGGGATATTCATGAAGTGATCGGCGGCGGCATTGCGATGAATAAAAACGCGTGGAGTACTTTTATCGGCCCTGGCCGCCATCCGGTCTCCTCGGCCTACTTCTGGTATGTCAACAGCCCGACCGGCGGCGCTTTTGAGTACTACACCAACGATGATTATCTGACGGAAAACTGGCAGCCGCGCGAGCTGGAGCATTCACTCGTGTCCTTTACCGAATGGGCAGTGGAAGGCGGTATCGATCACGATACCCGTCGCCAGCAGAAAAAACCGGAGGCGGTATGACGGCGCGGATTGCCATTATCGGCGGCGGCCAGGCTGGCGGCTGGGCAGCGAAAACGCTGCGTGATGAAGGGTTTAGCGGCGAGATTTGCGTGGTTGCCGAAGAGCAATGGGATTTTTACGAGCGCCCGCCGTTGTCGAAGGCGGCGTTGCTGGAGGCCGAACCGGCGCTGCCGCGGTTATTTAGCGCCGAGGCGCAGCAGGCGCTGAACCTACGCTGGTATCGCCCGCTGCGTGCGGATTCGATCGATCGGCAAAATAAAACCGTGGCGCTGAGCAACGGCGAAACGCTGGCATATGACCAACTGCTGATCGCTACCGGCGGCCGGGCGCGACTGCCGTCCGAGGGCTGGGCGCAGCATCCGCAGGTTTATACCCTGCGCCACTGGCAGGACGCGCAGCGTCTGAAGCAGCGGCTGGCATCGGCAACGCGGCTGGCGATCGTCGGCGGCGGCTGGATTGGCCTCGAAATCGCCGCCTCGGCGCGCAAAAGCGACGTGGCCGTAACCCTTTACGAGCAGCAGCCGGCGCTGTGCATGCGCTCGGTCAGTATGGAGGTCTCGCAGGCGCTGGCGCAACTACATCGCCAGCAGGGCGTTGAGATTCGCGGCGGCTGCGGCGCGCTGGAGCTGGAAGATGATAACGGCCTGCCGACTCTGCACTGCGACGGCCAGCGGGAAACCTTCGATGCGGTAGTGGTGGGGATCGGCGTCGATCTGAATCTCGAACTGGCGCGCGATGCCGGGCTCACTGTCGATCGCGGGATTGTCGTTAATGCCCAGGGGCGCAGTAACGATCCGGCGATTTTCGCCGCTGGCGATGTCGCTCAGCACCATCAGTACGGCCTGTGCATTCAGTCGTGGGCCTTTGCGCAAAATCAGGCCATCGCAACGGCGAAAGCGATGCTCGATCCGCAGGCCAGCGGCTACGACGAGGCGCCCTGGCTGTGGTCGGATCAATACGATCGCAATATCCAGATCCTCGGGATCCCGCAGGCGGGCAGCCGCACCATTGTGCGTGACGAGCCGCAGGGCGCGATCTACTTCTCCCTGAATGCCGATGGACGCTTAACTCAGCTGGTGGCCTTCAATAATGCACGTATCGTGAAGCTGGCGAAGCGCTGGATGGCGGCGGGAAGGGATCTCTCTAACGTCCCGCTCGCTGACCCGACTTTCTCGCTGATGTCATTGCGATAAGTAACGCGAACCCTTAAGGGGGAGAAATGACCACATTAGAGACCAACGCCGCGCCTGCAGAGGCGAGCGGCGAGGGCGTCCGCACGCCTGAAAAAGCAGTTCGTTGGGCCATTCCGCTGTCCCTGCTGGCCTGCGTGCTGCTGGCTTTTTTCGACAAAATCAGTATCGCCGCGCTGTTTTCCGATAGTCACTTCCAGCAGGCGATGGGCATCGATTTCGACACCACCCGGCTGGGCATTCTGATGAGCGCCTTTTTGCTGAGTTACGGCTTCTCGTCAGTGTTATTAAGCGGCCTTGGCGACCGGATTGCGCCGCTGCGTCTGCTGACTGGAATGATGGTGGTGTGGTGCATCCTGATGGTGATCATGGGTTTCACCCACAACTACGCGCTGATGGTGATGCTACGCGTCCTGTTGGGCATCGCCGAAGGGCCGCTGTTCCCGCTGGCGTTTGCCGTGGTGCGCCACACCTTCCCGCAGCGGCTACAGGCCCGCGCCACCATGCTGTGGCTGCTCGGCACGCCGGTTGGCGCAGCGTTGGGATTCCCGCTGTCAATTTGGCTACTTAATACTTTCGGCTGGCAGAGCACATTTTTCGTGATGGCGATGCTGACGGTACCGGTGCTGATTTTTGTGCGCATCGGGCTGCGCGGCGTGCAACTGGAGGCGAGAGCGAGCAGCGATAAAACCTCGCAGGAAGCGCGCCGCAGCGCGCGTCGCGAGCTCTTTGTGAGTCCGCATTTTTGGATGATCTGCATCTTCAACATCGCCTTTCTCGCCTATCTGTGGGGGATCAACGGCTGGCTGCCGGGCTACCTGATTAAAGGTAAAGGCATTCATCTGGAACACGCCGGCTGGCTGTCGTCGATGCCGTTTATCGCCATGTTGCTAGGCGAAATTATCGGCGCCTGGCTGTCCGACCGCGTCGATAGGCGCGCCGCCGCCTGCTTTATTTCCCTGGCAGGCGCGGGTATTGGCCTGGCGGCAGTGATGCATTTCACCACGCCGCTGCCGGTAATCGCGGCGATGAGCTTTAGCACCTTTATGTGGGGCACCGGCGCGCCGAACATTTTCGCCCTACTGGCTAAAGCGACCCATCCACGGGTCAGCGCCACGGCGGGGGGGATTTTCAACGGGCTGGGAAACTTTGCCGGGGCGCTATCGCCGGCGGTGATGGGCGCGCTTATCGCCTTCACCCATAGCATGGATTCCGGGCTGATTTTTCTGGCAGTGATGGCGGCGGTGGGCTGCGCCCTGTTACTGCCGCTGCTGAGACGTTACTGAGGATAAAACGATGACTGATTCAACCGTAACTGCAAAACAGAGTTTGAAACCTGACCATTTGACGATGGAAGAGTGGGTGGAGTCGCGTATCGCGCGCTTCGAAGGCCGTAAATACGACTGGAATGCGCTGAAATTCCAGGCCGATTTCGACCCCAAATATCGCCGCGCGCAGATGCGCTACATCGGCACCGGCGCCACCGGCGTCGCCAGCGATACCAACACCGTTCCGGCGGAGCACTTCACCTTTTCCACCATGGTGTTGCCGTCCAAATGTGAAGGCCCGCTGCATCTGCATGATGACGTAGAAGAGGTGTTCTTCATGCTCAAAGGGCAGATCACCCTGATGATTCAGGATGGCGACAACTATACCGAAACGGTACTGCGCGAACGCGATCTGATCTCGGTGCCGCCTGGAATTTACCGCGGTTTGTTTAACCACGGCGAAGAGGAGGCGCTGATGTGCGTGATGCTGGGCACGCCGAAACCGCATGTTCCGACTTATCCGGAAGATCATCCGCTGTCAAAAGTGAAGCGTAACTAAGGAGCGATGATGACGGGTTTTCGTGAACAAGGATGCGGGGTACCGCTGACGCTGCTGCACGGCATCAGTTCCGGCGCAGCCTCCTGGCATAAACAGATGGCGCTGCCCGGCTACCGCGTCCTGGCCTGGGATATGCCCGGTTATGGCGAAAGCCCGATGCTTGCGGCGGCGCCGGCGGATGCTGGCGATTACGCTGACGCGCTGGCGCTGATGCTGGACCGTGCCGGGGTAGAACAAACCGTACTGGTCGGCCATTCGCTGGGCGCGTTGGTGGCGGCTGCCTTCGCCGCGAAATATCCGCAGCGGGTGCTTTATCTGGTGCTGGCCGACGTCGCGCAGGGCTACGGTCAGGCGGAGGTCGCACAGCGGGAAAACGTCTGGCTAGGGCGTCAGCAGCAGATAGCGCAAGGCGGCGAGGCGATGGCCCAGGGGCGAGCGGCAAAACTTCTGCGCCCTGGCGCGCGCGAAGCTGATGTGGCGACGGTGGCGGCGGGGATGCGCAGGCTACGCCGCGACGGTTATCTCGCCGCGGCCTGGATGCTGGCTCATGACGACATTCACCGTTGGCTCGCCGACTATCGCGGTCGTCTCTCCGTGTGGTGTGGCGAGCAGGATGCCATTACCCAACCGGAGTTAGTGCAGGGAGTGGCGCTGCGTTACGACGCTCCTTACATCGCTATCCCGCAGGCTGGGCATGCCTGCTATCTCGATAACGAAATCTTTTTTAATCAACAGCTTTTACGCATAGGGGAAGAGGTGCGCGATGAATGCACAAATTGAAGGACGCGTCGCGGTCGTCACCGGCGGTTCGTCAGGAATCGGCTTTGAAACGCTGCGCCTGTTGCTGGGCGAAGGGGCGAAGGTCGCCTTTTGCGGCCGCAACCCGGATCGTCTGGCCAGCGCCTATGCAGCACTGCAAAACGAATATCCAGAAGGCGAGGTGTTCTCCTGGCGCTGTGACGTACTGAACGAAGCGGAAGTTGAGGCGTTCGCCGCCGCGGTCGCCGCGCGTTTCGGCGGCGTCGATATGCTGATTAATAACGCCGGCCAGGGCTATGTCGCCCACTTCGCCGATACGCCACGCGAGGCCTGGCTGCACGAAGCCGAACTGAAACTGTTCGGCGTGATTAACCCGGTAAAGGCCTTTCAGTCGCTGCTTGAGGCGTCGGATATCGCCTCGATTACCTGTGTGAACTCGCTGCTGGCGTTACAGCCGGAAGAGCACATGATCGCCACCTCTGCCGCCCGCGCCGCGCTGCTCAATATGACGCTGACTCTTTCGAAAGAGCTGGTGGATAAAGGCATTCGAGTGAATTCCATTCTGCTGGGGATGGTGGAGTCCGGGCAGTGGCAGCGCCGTTTTGAGAGCCGAAGCGATAAGAGCCAGAGTTGGCAGCAGTGGACCGCCGATATCGCCCGTAAGCGGGGGATCCCGATGGCGCGTCTCGGTAAGCCGCAGGAGCCAGCGCAAGCGCTGCTATTCCTCGCTTCGCCGCTGGCCTCCTTTACCACCGGCGCGGCGCTGGACGTTTCCGGCGGTTTCTGTCGCCATCTGTAAGGAAAGATGATGAAAAAGGTCATGTTAATTGGCTATGGCGCGATGGCCCAGGCGGTGATTGAACGCCTGCCGCCGCAGGTGAGGGTGGAGTGGATCGTGGCGCGCGAATCGCATCACGCAGCGATCTGCCTGCAGTTTGGTCAAACGGTGACGCCGCTTACCGATCCGCTGCAATGCGGTGGGACGCCGGATCTGGTGCTGGAATGCGCCAGTCAGCAGGCGGTCGCGCAGTACGGCGAAGCGGTGCTGGCGCGCGGCTGGCATCTGGCGGTGATCTCGACCGGTGCGTTGGCGGACAGCGAACTGGAACAGCGTTTACGCCAGGCGGGTGGCAAGCTGACGCTGCTGGCTGGCGCGGTGGCCGGAATAGATGGCCTGGCGGCGGCGAAAGAGGGGGGGCTTGAACGAGTGACCTATCGGTCGCGTAAAAGCCCGGCCAGTTGGCGCGGTAGCTATGCTGAACAGCTTATCGACCTCAGCGCGGTCAATGAAGCGCAGATTTTCTTTGAGGGCAGCGCCCGCGAGGCGGCCCGGTTATTCCCTGCGAATGCCAACGTGGCGGCAACCATCGCGCTGGGCGGTATCGGCCTTGACGCGACCCGGGTACAGCTGATGGTCGATCCGGCTACGCAACGCAACACCCATACGCTACACGCCGAAGGATTGTTCGGCGAGTTTCACCTGGAGCTGAGCGGCCTGCCGCTCGCCAGCAATCCGAAAACATCGACCCTCGCGGCACTGAGCGCGGTACGCGCCTGCCGTGAACTGGCATAACGCAGAGAGGCTGAGATGGACGAATTAGACATTTTTATCGGCGGCCAGTGGCGTCGCGGCGGCGGCAATTTGATGCACAGCCAGTTTCCGGCGGATGGCGCTATTAACGCGGCGCTGCATGCGGCAAGCCTCGATGATCTGCAGGAGGCGATCGACTGTGCCGACCGCGCCTGGCGGGAGCCAACGTGGCGGGCGATGCTGCCGCATCAGCGGGCGAAGATCCTGCATAAGGTCGCGGAACTGATAGAGGTGCAACTTGATGAGTTAAGCCAAAAGCAGAGCCGCGATAACGGTAAGCCGCTGGCGGAGGCGCGGGGACTGGTGATGAGCGCGGCGGGGACGGCGCGCTATTTTGCCGCCGCCTGTGAACTGCTGGAGGGCGAGCTGCCGACGCCGCGGCAGGCGGATCTATTGACCCTGAGCCGCTATGAGCCGCTGGGCGTAGTGGCGGCGATCACCCCGTGGAACTCGCCGATCGCCAGCGAAATGCAGAAGGTGGCCCCGGCGATCGCCGCCGGAAATGCGGTGATCCTCAAACCGGCGGAAGCCACGCCGCTGATGGCGCTGGAGCTGGCGAAGATCTTTGAGCAGGCCGGTTTACCCGCCGGACTGCTGAGCGTGCTGCCGGGTAAAGGATCGATTATCGGCGATGCGCTGGCCCGCCATCCTAAGGTGCGCAAAATTTCCTTTACCGGCGGCACCACCACCGGACGTCACCTGGCGCATGTGGCGGCGGAAAAACTGATCCCGGCGTCGCTGGAGCTGGGCGGCAAATCACCGACCATCGTGCTGGAAGATGCCGATATCGAACAGGCGGCGCGGGGCATCTGCTACGGCATTTTCAGCTCCGGCGGCCAGGCCTGTATTGCCGGCTCGCGGCTGTTTGTTCATGACAAAGTGTACCCGCAATTAATGGCCCGCCTGCTGGAGTTAACCCAAGGGCTGCGGGTTGGTCACCCGTTCAACGCTGGCACCCACGTCGGGCCGCTGATCAACGATAAACACCGCCAGAGCGTGCAGGAGTACGTCGAGCTGGCGAAACGCGAAGGCGGCAGGGTGCTATGCGGCGGCGAGATCCCGGCGGATCCGGCACTGGCGGCAGGCAGCTATTTCCTGCCGACCATCATTGAAGGGCTGAACAATCAGGCCCGCGTTTGCCAGGAAGAGATCTTCGGGCCGGTACTGGTGGCGATGCGTTTTCGCGATGAAGCGGCGTTAATCCGTGAGGCCAATGATTCGGTCTTTGGGCTGGCGGCGGGGATCTGGACGCGCGATACCGGCCGCGCGCTGCGTCTGAGCGAGCAGCTGGAAGCCGGTACGGTGTGGATCAACACCTACAAAGTTTTCTCCATTTCGACCCCGTTTGGGGGCTTTAAAGAGAGCGGTCTGGGCCGCGAAAAAGGGATCCAGGGGCTGAAGGCCTGGATGCAGCAAAAGAGCATTTATCTGGCGACGGGTAATAGCGTCAACCACTGGTGCGACTGAGAAAGGGTGAGCAATGAGCGAAATGATAACCGTCGGCGATGCCATCGCCAGAACGCTGGAGCAGTATCACGTTGAAGCCATTTATGGCGTCATTTCTATCCA
The DNA here is from genome assembly GCF_040065235.1 of Klebsiella sp. GB_Kp047. Lineage (NCBI taxonomy): Bacteria > Pseudomonadati > Pseudomonadota > Gammaproteobacteria > Enterobacterales > Enterobacteriaceae > Klebsiella > Klebsiella sp. GB_Kp047. The sequence goes on from NZ_JBEAJG010000028.1 coordinate 295,742, forward strand.
TAACCTGCCGATCGCCGATGCCGTCGGCCAGCGGGAAAAAATCCGCTTTGTTCCGGCGCGAGGTGAAGCGGGCTCGGTGACCATGGCTGACGCCCACGGCCGTTTTTCAGGGCTCGGCGTGGCGCTGACCAGTACCGGCGCGGGGGCGGGTAATGCGGTCGGCGCGCTGGTTGAGGCGATGAACGCCGGTACGCCGCTGCTGCACCTGACCGGACAGGTCGAAAAAGCCTGGCTGGACGCCGACACCGGTTTTATTCACGAAACCCGCGATCAGTTGACCTTTCTGAAAGCCAGTTCGAAGCGCGCTTACCGCATTAGCAACGCCAACCAGGCGGTGGCTATCCTGCATAAGGCGATTCAGGAGGCGCAGACGCCGCCGTGCGGCCCGGTCTCGGTGGAGATCCCAATCGACATTCAGAGCGCCAAAATTCCGCCTTCACTGCTGACCGCGCCGCTGAAACGCGCTCCGGCGGTTGAGCCGGAACCGGCGATGGTCGATGCGCTGTGGGCACAGCTTAAGCAGGCGAAGCAGCCGCTGCTGTGGCTTGGCGGCGGCGCGTTAGAGAGCGGCGAGGCGGTGAAGACGCTGGCGGATGCCGGGGTGACGGTGATTTCCAGTACCCACGGCCGCGGCATTCTGGCAGACAGCCATCGCGCCAGCCTGCGCGCGTTTCATAATTCTCCCTCGGTTGAAGCGCTGATTTCACAATGTGATTTCACACTTGTGGCCGGTTCCCGGCTGCGCAGCAACGAAACGCGCTCATGGACGCTGGCGCTGCCCACGCCGAGGGTGCAGATTGATATCGACCCGGCGGCGGCCAGCCGTAACTACCTGATGGACAACACGCTGGTGGCGGACTGCCGCGCTTTATTAGACGCGCTGGCGAAGCGGGTACAGGGCCGGATATGGGGCGATGCGCATTGGGATAGCCAACTTAAAGAGGCGGTAGAGGCGGCGGAGCAGGGGCTGCGCGACCAGTGCGGCGCTTACGCTAAATTGAATGACGCGATTGCGCAGGCGCTGCCCGATGACGGCATCCTGGTGCGCGATATTACCGTTTCCGGCAGCCTGTGGGGCAGCCGTCTGTTCCGCGCTCACGGTCCGCTGATGAATATCCATTCTCTGGCCGGAGCCATCGGTATGGGGCTGCCGATGGCGGTGGGCACCGCGATTGCCAATCCGCAACGGAAAGTGGTCGGCCTGGTCGGCGACGGCGGCCTGAGCCTCAACCTTGGCGAACTGGCGACCCTGGCGCAGGAGAAGGCCAACGTGACGCTGTTGATTATGAACGATGGCGGCTACGGCGTGATGCGCGGTATTCAGGATAAGTACTTTGGCGGTCGCCAGTATTACAACGAGCTGCACACGCCGGACTTTACCCTGCTGGCGCAGGCGATGGGTCTGCAGGCGTGGAGCGTGGATCGGGCTGAGGATTTTCAGGCGGTGATGACCGAGGCGCTGGCGATGCCGGGGCCATCGGTGGTGGAAGTGAAGATGGGCCAGATTGGCGCGCTGCGCTTTGCCGGCCCGCCGCAGAAGACGCTGTATTAATGATAACCCAGTGACCCCAACCCTCTCCCTTCCGGGGAGAGGGTACCGTACGGCACAGGGGGTTAATCAAGGCGCCGGACGGTTGCTCCTGCGCGCCGGGAGAGGGCCGACCCGCAGGAGAGGGTTCATGACGTGCCTAAAACACGTTAAACGGATATTCGACGTAGAACCGCACTTCATTGCCGCTGACGTTATAGTCGCTGGCGTTGCTGGAAACCCGCAGTACCGAATACCGGAGTCTGAATTTCAAATCTTTCGCCGCCCCGTTTTGCACCTGGTATTGAACCTGATTGAACCATTCGTGTTCTTTGCCGTTGCTGGTCTCTGACGTTTTAATGTTATCCCCGCGCACGTAGGCGGTGGTCCAGGTCAGCCCCGGTAGCCCCAGCCCGGCAAAATCCAGTCCGTACGATGCCTGCCAGGAACGTTCATCTTCCCCGTTAAAATCAGACCAGTAGGAGTTGGCCAGCCAGATGGTGTTCCCGCCATCGCCGACGCCGCCCTGGTTCTGGTAGCCGCCATAGTGGTAGCCGGTGCTGCCGCTGCTTTGCTGGTAAGCGACTTTAAAGGTGTGAATATCCCAGATATAGCTGGCGGCCAGACTCCAGATGTTGTTACTGCGTCCGGTGTCATTGGCATCGGCATATTCTTGATCCAGACGTGAGTGATAGCCGTTGAAATCGAGAATCAGCTGCTGGCTGGCGGCGAACGGCTGCTTAAAGTTGAGGCCAAGATACTGTTTGTTCAGCACATCTTCGACATGCGACGCGTACAGCGCGCCGCTGAGCTGGTCGTTGAACCGGTAGCTTGCCCCGCCGAAGGTGAGGCTTTTCAGACCGCTGTTGTGGCTGTCGTCACTTTTACGCTGCTGATCGGTCAGGTAGCCGGCGTTAATGTCCAGACCGTCGATTTCGCGTGAGGTCAGCATGGTGCCGGTATAGCTCTCGTAGAGCAGGCGCGAGTCGTCGGCGTAGACGATGGGCAGCATTGGGCGCTGGCTGCCGTAGCTGAGCACGGTATTCGAAAAGCGCATTTTGCCGGTGGCGCTGAATTTCGCGAGGTCGGATTTTGCCCGGCCGTCGTCATCCTGGGCGAAAAAGTCGATGCCGCCCGCGCCGCTACGGCCGCGGCCGCCGTCGAGACGCACGGCGTACTGGGCGATGCCGTCCACGCCGAAGCCGACCGGCCCCTGGGTAAAGCCGGATGCGAAGGTGGCGATAATTCCCTGGCCCCATTCGGCTTTATCCGGCAGCCCATCGCGATAATCGCGTTTGATATAAGCGTTACGTAAAAAGAGATCCAGATGACTGTCGTCAATAAAGCCCTGGCTGGTCGATTGTTGGCTGGCGAAAGCCGGTGCGGCGGCAATAATGCCAAGTGCGATGAATGGTAATTCTTTTTTCACTGAGGGCACTTCTCTGTCTGTCGATATATTCAAGGGAATCACTGCAATCGCGATATTCTCCTGAAATAATGTCGAAAGCAATCATTGTGTGAGCAATGGTATCGGCAGGAAACAAGCGGTGTGGCGCGCGCTGGCTGCGTTTGGCGAAGAGGGGTGGACTATTTAATATTTGGTCGAACCCGGTTCTGAAAGGCGGATTGCGTACGCCGTTTTTCATTTGCCAAATAATATATTGCTGAGTAACAGCATATAAAATAATTGGCTGCGACGAGGTGCAATCATAATTAACGGTTTGTGCGCTTAAATTATCAATTGATGCGGCTAAATATTTTTACTGGTAGATAAAAAAGGGAGGCAGACATGCCTCCCGCTGGCGGTTATTTAATCCCGTCGGCCTTCATGCGATCGCGAATATGCTGCGCGCGGGCTTCCGATGCCGGGTGATCGTCAAACATCGAGCTCTGACGGCCGGCTTCCAGCTTGGCCAGTTTTTCGAAGCTGGTGGCCAGTCCCGACGGATTGATGCCGCGCTTACGCAGCAGATCGTAAGAGTAGTCGTCCGCTTCCGATTCCTGGCGCTGGGAGAACTGCGAGTTCACCAGTTTTTCACCCAGATCGCCGAGCTGCGACTGGGACAGGCTGCCGACGATGCCGCCGGCGGAGGCCGCCGCCGCGCGCACGGCGTTGGTGCCCAGGGCAACCTGCATCCCTTTCTTCACGTGGCCCAGCGCGACGTGGCCCATTTCGTGGCCGATCACCGCCTCGACTTCATTATCGTTCATCAGATCCATCAGCCCGCTGTAGACGCGGATGCAGCCGTTGGCCATGGCGAAGGCGTTGACATCCTTGGTCTCATAGACCTTGTAGTTCACGGGCTGACCATTGATGTTATCGCCCAGCGCAGCCGCGATTTTGTTCAGCCGCTGGCTGTATTCACTGCTGGCCGGGGCGATTTTCGCTTTGGCGTCCATCTCTTTACAGGCCTGGTCGCTTAAGGTTTTCACCTGCGCGTCGCTGAGGGAGTATGCCTGGAAGGCTTCGGCCCCTGAGCTGAGCAGACCGTTGGAGTCCATGTTCTGACATCCGGTGAGCGTTGCTGCGATCCCAAGAGCAAGTACGGTTGAGCGAATTTTCATTTTTTATCTTCCACAATCTTATGGTTGTTTATCCGACAATACGGCGACGGCAGGGAACCGTATTCTGCGTAAATTATAAAGAGTATCGCAGGATACGGGCGAGCGGATTCCGGCGTAGCACAACCTGTTCCAGAGATTTCTTAAAGGGCAAAAGGATGCTCCATGTACATGACTTGTCGCTTGGGTTACATTGTTCACACTTTTTTCCGGCGTAGCCCAAAACGCGCTCTCGTCAAGTCGTTAAGGGCATGGCCTTCAACAGTCCGAACTGGAGTCAAAATGTCCTCACGTAAAGAGCTTGCTAACGCTATTCGTGCGCTGAGCATGGACGCTGTACAGAAAGCCAAATCCGGCCACCCGGGTGCCCCGATGGGTATGGCTGACATTGCCGAAGTGCTGTGGCGTGATTTCCTGAACCATAACCCGAACAATCCGGCCTGGGCTGACCGTGACCGTTTTGTACTGTCCAATGGCCATGGTTCGATGCTGATTTACAGCCTGCTGCACCTCACTGGCTACGATCTGCCGATTGAAGAGCTGAAAAACTTCCGCCAGCTGCACTCTAAAACGCCGGGCCACCCGGAAGTCGGCTACACCGCGGGCGTGGAAACCACTACCGGTCCGCTGGGCCAGGGTATCGCTAACGCGGTCGGGATGGCTATCGCCGAGAAAACTCTGGCGGCGCAGTTCAACCGTCCGGGGCACGACATCGTCGACCACTACACCTACGCTTTCATGGGCGATGGCTGCATGATGGAAGGCATTTCTCACGAAGTGTGCTCCCTGGCTGGTACCCTGAAGCTGGGCAAACTGGTGGCCTTCTATGATGACAACGGCATCTCCATCGACGGCCACGTTGAAGGCTGGTTCACCGACGATACCGCCAAACGCTTTGAAGCCTACGGCTGGCACGTGGTGCGCGGCGTTGACGGTCACGACGCTGACGCCATCAAACGCGCGGTAGAAGAAGCGCGCGCGGTTACCGACAAACCGTCCCTGCTGATGTGCAAAACCATCATCGGTTTCGGTTCGCCGAACAAAGCCGGTACCCACGACTCCCACGGCGCGCCGCTGGGCGACGCCGAAATCGCCCTGACCCGCGAAGCGCTGGGCTGGAAACACGCGCCGTTTGACATCCCGTCTGACATCTATGCGCAGTGGGATGCCAAAGAAGCTGGCCAGGCGAAAGAAGCGGCCTGGAATGAGAAGTTCGCTGCCTACGCCAAAGCTTTCCCGCAGGAAGCCGCCGAATTCACCCGTCGTATGAAAGGCGAGATGCCGTCTGACTTCGACGCGAAAGCCAACGAGTTCATCGCGAAGCTGCAGGCCAACCCGGCGAAAATCGCCAGCCGTAAAGCCTCTCAGAACGCCATCGAAGCGTTCGGTCCGCTGCTGCCGGAATTCCTCGGTGGCTCCGCAGATCTCGCGCCATCTAACCTGACCCTGTGGTCTGGTTCTAAGCCGATCAACGAAGATACTGCCGGTAACTACATTCACTACGGCGTGCGTGAGTTCGGTATGACCGCTATCGCCAACGGTATCGCGCTGCACGGCGGTTTCCTGCCGTACACCTCCACCTTCCTGATGTTCGTGGAATATGCGCGTAACGCGGTACGTATGGCGGCGCTGATGAAGCAGCGGCAGGTGATGGTCTACACCCATGACTCCATCGGTCTGGGCGAAGATGGCCCGACTCACCAGCCGGTAGAGCAGGTGGCTTCCCTGCGCGTGACCCCGAACATGTCCACCTGGCGTCCGTGTGACCAGGTGGAATCCGCGATTGCGTGGAAATATGGCGTTGAGCGTCAGGACGGCCCGACCGCGCTGATCCTGTCCCGTCAGAACCTGGCGCAGCAGGAGCGTACCGCAGAGCAGCTGGCGAACGTGGCCCGCGGCGGTTACGTGCTGAAAGATTGCGCCGGCCAGCCGGAGCTGATCTTCATCGCCACCGGTTCGGAAGTTGAGCTGGCGGTTGCCGCGTGGGACAAACTGACCGCCGAAGGCGTGAAGGCGCGCGTGGTCTCCATGCCGTCCACCGACGCGTTCGACAAGCAGGATGCGGCTTATCGTGAATCCGTACTGCCGAAAGCCGTGACCGCGCGCGTTGCCGTGGAAGCGGGCATCGCTGACTACTGGTTCAAATATGTTGGCCTGAACGGCGCTATCGTTGGCATGACCACCTTCGGTGAGTCTGCGCCGGCTGAGCAGCTGTTCGAAGAGTTCGGCTTCACCGTCGACAATGTGGTCGCTAAAGCGAAAGCGCTGCTGTAATCGCTGGTACGGTGCGGGCTAATGCCCTCACCCCAACCCTCTCCCACAGGAGAGGGGGCAAGCACCAAAAACGGTAACCCAAGGGTTACCGTTTTTGCTTTTACCTCGTCACCCGGCTTTTTTGTATCTGCTATTCCTGAACCATGTAATACGGTTGTAAATTATTCCAGCAAAAATGTGATGTGAGTCATATAGCTGGTTTATTGCGCTGGACAAACATTCCTTTTATTCCTCGTTTGGCTTATTCTAGCTGAAGCGTTTCAGTCGTTTAAATGTTCGACAATTAATCAATCAGTCGCAGTTTGCAGCTGGTAAGGTTTCCCTCAGAGCGTAGCTGGATTACTCTGTCAGCCACCTCATCACAGGGACAGCCTTGCAGGAGATCTATGACCATTCGCATCGCGATTAATGGCTTCGGTCGTATTGGACGCAATGTGGTTCGTGCGCTATATGAATCCGGGCGCCGTGCGGAAATCACCGTGGTGGCAATCAATGAGCTGGCGGATGCTGCGGGCATCGCGCATTTGTTGAAATATGACACCAGCCATGGCCGTTTCGCCTGGGATGTTCGTCAGGAGCGCGAGCAGTTGTTTGTTGGCGATGATGCCATCCGTCTGCTGCACGAGCCGACCATTGCGGCGCTGCCCTGGCGCGAGCTGGCGGTAGACGTGGTGCTCGACTGCACCGGCGTTTACGGAAGCCGTGAGCACGGTGAGGCGCACCTGCAGGCGGGGGCGAAGAAAGTGCTCTTCTCCCATCCCGGCGGCAACGACCTCGACGCGACGGTGGTGTATGGCGTCAATCAGGATGAACTCCGCGCCGAGCACCGTATTGTCTCCAACGCCTCCTGTACCACCAACTGCATTATTCCGATCATTAAACTGTTAGATGATGCCTATGGCATCGAGTCCGGTACCGTCACCACCATTCACTCGGCGATGCATGACCAGCAGGTGATTGACGCCTATCATCCGGATCTCCGGCGTACCCGCGCGGCCAGCCAGTCGATCATTCCGGTGGATACCAAACTGGCGGCAGGGATAACCCGTATTTTCCCGCAGTTTAACGACCGTTTTGAAGCGATTGCCGTGCGGGTGCCGACGATAAACGTGACGGCAATTGACCTGAGCGTGACGGTTAAAAAACCGGTAAAAGCATGTGAAGTCAACCAGTTGCTGCAAAAAGCAGCACAAGGTGCATTTCATGGTATAGTTGACTATACGGAATTACCGTTGGTCTCGACAGATTTTAACCACGATCCGCACAGTGCTATTGTTGATGGCACGCAAACCCGGGTCAGTGGCGCGCATCTGATCAAAACGCTGGTCTGGTGCGATAACGAATGGGGCTTTGCTAACCGAATGCTCGACACGACGTTAGCGATGGCGGCTATTGGTTTCAGGTTCGACGCGTAAACGTCGACAAAACTTTATGAATCAACGAGAGGATTCACCATGTCTGTAATTAAGATGACCGATCTGGATCTGGCTGGTAAACGCGTTTTTATCCGTGCGGATCTGAACGTACCAGTTAAAGACGGGAAAGTAACCAGCGACGCGCGTATCCGTGCATCTCTGCCGACCATCGAACTGGCGCTGAAGCAGGGCGCGAAAGTGATGGTAACCTCCCACCTGGGTCGTCCGACCGAAGGCGAGTACAACGAAGAATTCTCTCTGCTGCCGGTTGTTAATTACCTGAAAGACAAACTGTCCAGCCCGGTACGTCTGGTTAAAGACTACCTGGACGGCGTTGAAGTGGCTGCCGGCGAGCTGGTGGTGCTGGAAAACGTTCGCTTCAACAAAGGCGAGAAAAAAGACGACGAAGCGCTGTCCAAAAAATACGCCGCGCTGTGCGACGTGTTCGTGATGGACGCCTTCGGTACCGCGCACCGCGCGCAGGCTTCCACCCACGGTATCGGCAAATTTGCTGACGTGGCGTGCGCAGGCCCGCTGCTGGCCGCTGAACTGGACGCGCTGGGTAAAGCGCTGAAAGAGCCGGCTCGTCCGATGGTCGCTATCGTCGGTGGTTCTAAAGTATCTACTAAGCTGACCGTGCTGGATTCCCTGTCTAAAATCGCTGACCAGCTGATCGTCGGCGGCGGTATCGCTAACACCTTCGTTGCCGCCCAGGGCCACAACGTCGGCAAATCCCTGTACGAAGCGGACCTGGTTGATGAAGCCAAGCGCCTGCTGAGCACCTGCGATATCCCGGTTCCGACTGACGTTCGCGTCGCGACCGAGTTCTCCGAAACCGCAACGGCGACTCTGAAATCTGTTAACGACATCAAAGATGATGAGCAGATTCTGGACCTTGGCGACGTTTCCGCACAGAAACTGGCTGAAATTCTGAAGAACGCCAAAACCATTCTGTGGAACGGCCCGGTTGGCGTATTCGAATTCCCGAACTTCCGTAAAGGGACTGAAATCGTGGCTAACGCTATCGCGGACAGCGAAGGTTTCTCCATCGCCGGCGGCGGTGACACCCTGGCAGCGATCGATCTGTTCGGCATCGCTGACAAAATTTCCTACATCTCCACTGGCGGCGGCGCGTTCCTTGAATTCGTCGAAGGCAAAGTCCTGCCGGCAGTAGCGATGCTCGAAGAGCGCGCTAAGCAGTAATTCAGTTCAGGCGGGGAAACCCGCCTGTTTTTCAGCGCGCTTAAGGGCTCGCGAACCTTCTTCAACGGTCGAAGATACAGATACAGGACTAAGTAACATGTCTAAAATTTTTGATTTCGTAAAACCGGGCGTCATCACTGGCGACGACGTTCAGAAAGTGTTCCAGGTAGCGAAAGAAAACAACTTTGCACTGCCGGCGGTAAACTGCGTAGGGACTGACTCCATCAACGCCGTTCTGGAAGCTGCTGCGAAAGTACGCTCTCCGGTTATCGTTCAGTTCTCTAACGGCGGCGCAGCGTTCATCGCAGGTAAAGGCGTGAAAACTGACGTTCCTCAGGGTGCTGCTATCCTCGGCGCTATCTCTGGCGCGCACCACGTGCACCAGATGGCTGAGCACTACGGCGTGCCGGTTATCCTGCACACTGACCACTGCGCGAAGAAACTGCTGCCGTGGATCGACGGCCTGCTGGACGCGGGTGAAAAACACTTCGCCGCTACCGGCAAACCGCTGTTCTCTTCTCACATGATCGACCTGTCTGAAGAGTCCCTGCACGAAAACATCGAAATCTGCTCTAAATACCTGGCGCGCATGGCCAAAATGGACATGACCCTGGAAATCGAACTGGGTTGCACCGGTGGCGAAGAAGACGGCGTGGACAACAGCCACATGGACGCTTCCGCCCTGTACACCCAGCCGGAAGACGTGGATTACGCTTACACCGAGCTGAGCAAAATCAGCCCGCGCTTCACTATCGCCGCTTCCTTCGGTAACGTACACGGCGTGTACAAACCGGGTAACGTCGTTCTGACCCCGACTATCCTGCGCGATTCTCAGGAATATGTTTCCAAGAAACACAACCTGCCGCACAACAGCCTGAACTTCGTCTTCCACGGCGGTTCCGGTTCTTCCGCTCAGGAAATCAAAGACTCCGTCAGCTACGGCGTAGTGAAAATGAACATCGATACCGACACCCAGTGGGCAACCTGGGACGGTATCCTGCAGTACTACAAAGCGAACGAAGCTTACCTGCAGGGCCAGCTGGGCAACCCGAAAGGCGAAGACCAGCCGAACAAGAAATACTACGACCCGCGCGTATGGCTGCGTGCTGCACAGACTTCCATGGTGACTCGTCTGGAGCAGGCATTTAAAGAGCTGAACGCGATCGACGTTCTGTAAGAAAAATCTGTTTCTTACCCCGAAGCCCGCAGCAATGCGGGCTTTTTTATTATCTTAACAACAGGATAGCTCAGCAGAAAACTGTGATCCATTTGGCAAAACGTGCACTTATTGTTTACCCTATAACCTGACTGCCCTGTCGCAGGCTGAGTTATTTACTTCCCCCTGGGGGATTCATAAGGAATGTTAAATGGAAGATTTGAACGTTGTCGATAGCATCAACCACGCCGGGACGTGGCTGGCACGCAACCAGGAGCTGCTGCTGAGCTATGCCGTCAACATCGTCGCGGCTATCGCTATCCTGATCGTCGGGATGATCGTGGCGCGCGTCGTCTCTAATACCGTCAACCGCCTGATGCTGGCGCGTAAAATTGACGCCACCGTTGCCGATTTCCTCTCCGCGCTGGTGCGCTATGCGGTTATCGCCTTTACGCTGATTGCCGCCCTGGGACGCGTGGGCGTGCAGACCGCCTCGGTCATTGCGGTGCTGGGCGCCGCGGGTTTAGCCGTCGGTCTGGCGCTGCAGGGATCACTGTCTAACCTCGCGGCTGGCGTACTGCTGGTGATGTTCCGCCCTTTCCGCGCCGGCGAGTATGTCGACCTTGGTGGTGTAGCGGGTACGGTGCTTAACGTACAGATTTTCTCCACTACCCTGCGTACCGCCGACGGTAAAGTGGTGGTGGTGCCGAACGGCAAAATCATCGCCGGCAACATCATTAACTTCTCCCGTGAACCGGCGCGCCGCAATGAGTTTATTATCGGCGTCTCTTACGATGCCGATATCGACAAGGTGAAGCAGCTCCTGACCTCGATTATCGAATCTGACGATCGTATTCTGCGCGATCGGGAAATGACGGTTCGCCTGAACGAACTCGGCGCCTCGTCGGTGAACTTCGTGGTGCGCGTCTGGAGCAAAAGCAGCGATCTGCAAAACGTCTACTGGGATATCCTCGAGCGCATCAAGCGTGAATTTGACGCCAACGGCATCAGCTTCCCTTATCCGCAGATGGATGTTCATGTGGTGCGTCTGCCGGAAAAAGCCGAGTAAATGGCCACTCAGTGACTCAGGCCGGCGATGCCGGCCTTTTTTAATGGCTCATTATTAGCTTTGCTTATTAATGATTAATACTTTCAATTTCCGCTAATAATTTATTCGCGTTATAGTCAGCGCCACTCTCGAACACAGCGGAAAAATCCTCATGTTTACCTATTACTTTCAGGGCCTTGCCCTGGGGGCGGCAATGATTTTGCCGCTTGGCCCCCAAAATGCTTTCGTGATGAACCAGGGGATCCGTCGTCAGTATCACCTGATGATTGCCTTGCTGTGCGCCGTCAGCGACTTGCTGCTGATCTGCGCCGGCATTTTTGGCGGCAGCGCGCTGCTGATGCAGTCCCCCTGGCTACTGGCGCTCGTGACCTGGGGCGGCGTGGCCTTTTTACTGTGGTACGGCTTTGGCGCATTGAAAACAGCGTTCAGCCAGAATCTTGAGCTCGCCAGCGCCGAGGTGATGCAGCAGGGGCGCTGGAAAATCATTATCACTATGCTGGCGGTCACCTGGCTGAATCCGCACGTTTATCTGGATACCTTTGTGGTGTTGGGCAGCCTGGGAGGCCAGCTGGCGATGGAGCCGAAGCGCTGGTTTGCGCTGGGAACCATTAGCGCCTCTTTCCTGTGGTTCTTTGGTCTGGCGCTGTTGGCCGCATGGCTGGCGCCGCGGCTACGTACCGCCAGAGCCCAGCGGATCATCAACATTGTGGTCGGCGCCGTCATGTGGTTTATTGCGTTTCAGCTGGCAAAAGAGGGCGTCGGCCATATCCAGGCGTTGCTCAACTAAGCGTTGTCCGATGGACTTTCCCGCTGTACGCGCTAAGCTTGCTGGCATGCGTCCCGTAAGGGCGATTTAAGTAACATGGAGAAACGACAGTGAAGTTAAAAGTCTTAGCCCTGGCGGCAACACTCGGATTTAGCACGATGGCGGCACAGGCCAGCGAATTGCCGGACGGTCCGCATATTGTGACTTCAGGCACAGCAAGCGTTGCTGCGGTTCCGGATATCGCCACCCTGGCGATCGAAGTGAACGTGGCGGCAAAAGATGCCGCATCGGCAAAAAAACAGGCTGACGATCGCGTTGCGCAATACCTCTCTTTCCTCGAAAAGAGCGGCATTGCGAAAAAAGACATCAACTCGGCGAATCTGCGCACCCAACCTGATTACGACTATCAGAACGGGAAAAGCATTCTGAAAGGCTACCGCGCGGTGCGCACTGTCGAAGTGACCTTGCGCCAGCTGGATAAACTCAACGGTCTGCTGGACGGCGCCCTGAAAGCCGGTCTGAACGAAATTCGCTCCGTCTCGCTGGGCGTTGCGCAACCGGACGCCTACAAAGATAAAGCGCGTAAAGCGGCGATCGACGACGCCGTGCATCAGGCGCAGGAGCTGGCCGCAGGTTTCCACAGCAAGCTGGGTCCGGTGTACAGCGTGCGCTACCACGTCTCTAATTATCAGCCGAGCCCGATGGTTCGCATGATGAAGGCCGCTGACGCTGCGCCGGTTTCCGCCCAGGAAACCTACGAGCAGGCCACAATCCAGTTTGACGACCAGGTCGACGTCGTGTTTGAACTGCAGCCGGCGCAGGCTGCGGCCCCGGCCACGCCGGCGAAACCGGCTGAAGCGCCGAAACCGGCCCAGTAAGCGATAGAAACAAAAAAGCCACTTCAGCGAAGTGGCTTTTTTTATGCCCGCGGCTTAATCCTGACGCAGTACCTTGTGGCCGTAGTCGATGAGCGCATCGGTCACCCGGCGCATCATGCGGCTTTCCGGGGCAAAGCGGTGCCAGTAAAGCATACGGCGCTGAAACAGGCCGGGAGTGAGGTCGATAAGCTCGCCGCTGTTGAGCTCTTTTTCGATCTGCAGATGGGGGATCATGCAGCAGGTGGTGCCCTGGCGCGCCAGCTGGACGAAGGCTTCCGACGAGTTGACGATATGGCAGGGGACGCTACCCGGCGGCAGGTCGAAGTTTTGCTGCAGAAATGCCTGATGCATATCATCCAGATGATCGAAAGCGACGACCGGCGCTTTCAGCAGCGCCGAGCGCGTTACGCCGTTGGGGAAATAGCGTTGCGCAAACTCTTTTGAGGCGACAAACAGGTAATCGAGCGCGCCGAGCTGATCCACCAGGCAGCTTGGCAGCGCCTGTGGCTGGATACTTACCGCGCCGACCACTTCGCCACGGCGCAGGCGTTCCTGGGTGCGGGTTTCATCTTCCACCTGCAGGTTGAGACGAATAGGGGAGTCCGACAGCACATTAGCCAGCGCCGGCAGCAGCCAGGTCGCCAGACTGTCGGCGTTCACCGCCAGCGACAGCAGCAGCGGCGTGGAGCCAGTCTGCTCGTCCCCCAGCCACTCTTCCTCCAGCAGTTCAACCTGGCGCAACAGCGCCAGCAATTTTTGCCCTTGCTCGGTTGGGCGCGGCGGCACGGTACGTACCAGCAGCGGCTGGCCGAACATATTTTCCAGTTGCTTAATACGCTGTGAGACGGCGGACTGGGTAATACATAGCTTCTGCGCGGCGCGCTCAAATCCTCGTTCTCTAATCACCGCGTCCAGCGCTTGTAGTGTCCTGTAGTCCGGTCGTTTCATTATTCTGGCGTGCCCCCATAACTAATCGTTATCTCGCACTATGACATAAATTTTTATTTGATACAGACGAAATTGGTCTGCTCTGTTGTGTGATCTGCATCGCAGGGACATTTCCACTGTCGATGTTCTATAATGCGCCACAGGCATTCACATCTCGGACCATAATTATGACGCAGGATGAACTGAAAAAAGCGGTAGGTTGGGCGGCGCTGCAATACGTACAGCCAGGGACCATTGTGGGCGTAGGCACCGGCTCGACGGCGGCCCATTTTATTGACGCGCTGGGCACCATGAAGGGGCAAATCGAAGGGGCGGTTTCCAGCTCCGATGCCTCCACCGAGAAGCTGAAAAGCCTCGGGATCACCGTCTTCGATCTCAACAGCGTCGATCGCCTGGGGATCTACGTTGACGGCGCGGATGAGATCAACGGCCACATGCAGATGATCAAAGGCGGCGGCGCGGCGCTGACCCGTGAGAAGATCATCGCCTCGGTAGCGGATAAATTTATCTGCATCGCCGATGCCTCCAAGCAGGTCGATATTCTGGGTAAATTCCCGCTGCCGGTTGAGGTCATTCCGATGGCGCGCAGCGCCGTGGCGCGCCAGCTGGTCAAATTGGGCGGCCGTCCGGAATACCGTCAGGGCGTGGTGACCGATAACGGCAACGTGATCCTTGACGTGCACGGCCTGGAAATTCTCGATGCTATCGCGCTGGAAAACGCGATTAACGGCATTCCTGGCGTCGTGACCGTGGGGCTGTTCGCCAACCGCGGCGCCGACGTGGCGCTGATCGGCACCGCTGACGGTGTGAAAACCATCGTAAAATAGTCTGTCCGCAGGGAGCCAACCGGCTCCCTCGCAAATATTTTTTCACCTGGCGCAATTTAGTGACTTCTGTCACATTTGTGCAACCATTCTGATTAACGCGCTACCGTTCATTATCTTTCTGGTGTTTTGTCCTGCCATTTCCTTCTGAATGACATTTCTTCAGGACGGCGACGCAAACGTTCATATTGCCGCGATAGTTTTTTTTGATATGTTGCTGAGACGAACTTTCGTTCAGCACGACATCAGTTAAGACAAAACAGGACGGGGAAATGGCTAAGGTATCACTGGAAAAAGACAAGATTAAATTTCTGCTGGTTGAAGGTGTGCATCAAAAGGCAATCGATAGCCTTCGCGCGGCAGGTTACACCAACATTGAATTTCATAAAGGCGCGCTGGATTCCGAACAGCTGAAAGCGTCGATCCGTGATGCCCATTTCATCGGCCTGCGTTCCCGTACCCACCTGACTGAAGAGATTTTCGCCGCGGCGGAAAAACTGGTTGCCGTCGGCTGTTTCTGCATCGGTACCAACCAGGTCGATCTGGACGCCGCCGCGAAGCGCGGTATTCCGGTGTTTAACGCGCCATTCTCCAATACCCGTTCGGTGGCCGAGCTGGTGATCGGTGAGCTGCTGCTGCTGCTGCGCGGCGTGCCGGAAGCCAATGCTAAGGCGCATCGCGGCGTATGGAATAAGCTGGCGGTGGGGAGCTTTGAAGCGCGCGGCAAGAAACTGGGGATTATCGGTTACGGCCACATCGGCACCCAGCTCGGCATTCTGGCGGAATCGCTGGGGATGCATGTCTTCTTCTATGATATTGAAAATAAACTGCCGCTGGGCAACGCCACTCAGGTACAGCATCTCTCCGACCTGCTGAACATGAGTGATGTGGTCAGCCTGCACGTGCCGGAAAACGCCTCCACCAAAAATATGATGGGCGCGGAAGAGCTGGCGCTGATGAAGCCGGGCGCGCTGCTGATCAACGCTTCCCGCGGTACCGTGGTGGATATTCCGGCGCTATGCGATGCGCTGGCGAGTAAGCATCTGGCCGGGGCGGCGATCGACGTCTTCCCGACCGAACCCGCGACCAACAGCGACCCCTTCACTTCGCCGCTGTGCGAGTTTGATAACGTGATCCTGACGCCGCATATCGGTGGCTCCACTCAGGAAGCGCAGGAGAACATCGGTCTGGAAGTGGCCGGCAAGCTGGCGAAGTACTCTGACAATGGGTCTACCCTGTCGGCGGTCAACTTCCCGGAAGTTTCTCTGCCGCTGCACGGTGGACGCCGTCTGCTGCACATCCATGAGAACCGGCCGGGCGTCCTGACCGCCATCAACCAGATCTTCGCCGCGCAGAGCATCAATATTGCCGCCCAGTATCTGCAAACGTCGCCGCAGATGGGTTACGTGGTTATTGATATCGAAGCGGAAGAAGATGTTGCCCAGCAGGCGCTGCAGGCGATGAAAGCGATCCCGGGGACTATCCGCGCCCGTCTGCTGTTCTAACCATTTTTGCCTCTCGGGCAGGTCGCG
Source organism: Klebsiella sp. GB_Kp047 (assembly GCF_040065235.1). NCBI lineage: Bacteria > Pseudomonadati > Pseudomonadota > Gammaproteobacteria > Enterobacterales > Enterobacteriaceae > Klebsiella > Klebsiella sp. GB_Kp047. The sequence continues at coordinate 311,897 of NZ_JBEAJG010000028.1, forward strand.
TGCCTGCCCGTTTTTTTGTTAACACCTTCCAGGCTGAAATTCTTCTCCTCACGTACCTACCAACACCAGGTTTTGCCCGGGGTGATCACCGCCGGCAGCGGGATATCCCACTCTTCGCTCGGCAGGGCGTCCACCTGCTGGCAGTCGTGCGCGTAGCCCACCGGCTGCAGGCGATACTGTTGCCAGTTTTGCAGCGTCCGGTCGTAAAAACCGCCACCCATCCCCAGCCGTTGTCCGCCGGCATCGAAGGCCACCAGCGGGGTGACCAGCACATCGAGATCAGCGAGCGGCAGCACGTCGCGCACGTCGAGCTTCGGTTCGCGGATCTTCAGGCGATTCACTATCAGTTCGCTCTGCGGATGGTAATGTAAAAACAACAGGTTACCGGGGCTAAACGGATGCAGCACCGGGAGATACACCCGCTTGCCGGCCCGCCAGAGCTGGTCAATCAGCGGTTGGGTGTCCAGCTCGCCGTCAAAGGAGAGAAACAGCGCCACGGTTTGGGCGAGAACCACCGGCGGCCAGACCATCATTCGCTCTGCGGCCTGCAGGGCAAACTGCCGCTGTTGCTCAGGGCTGAGCGCGCGTCGACGCTCGCGGATCTGCTGGCGAATATGCTGGCGGGAAAGCAGGGTATCGGGCTGTAGGGTCATGCAGGTCTCATGGCGAGCAGGCGAAACAATAGAAAGCAGTGTAATACAGTGCGGCGTCAGCCGAAAACAGGTGTGGGGGAATAATGCGAAGTGAGGAAGGGAATCTCCGAGATGCCGCCGCAGGCTGTAACCCTTGAACCCTTGGTTCAAGGTGAATGTGTCGTCACGGTTTTAAGGCTTCTCGGACGGACCGAGCATGCTCACCAACCGTGGAGCGCCACATTCTTGTGGTATGAAATATCGGCTCAGGGGACTGGCCCGCTTGCAAACATCTCAGAGAAATTTTGTTCCTAGAGTTACTCTAACACAGTTAACTGCAAAGTGTTATTCAAACTTCGACCCTGGTCTTTCGCTTATGCGACCTTGCTCAAGCAATGCTTGCTCGATGGTCTGCTGAAGCATGCGAATGCGCTGCTCCATGCTGGAAGCGTAGTCGCGGGTCTTCGCTTTTTCCTGAGTCAACTCATAGCTGATGTTCAACGCGGCGATGAAGACCAGCTGCTCAGTATTTGTGACTCTAGTGCGTTCTTTTAAATCTTGCAACCGCTGATTAAGGTCTTCAGCTGCCTGATTCAGGGCATCCCTTTGTTCAGGCGGGCAATTCACTCGCAGTGAACGGCCGAAAATTTGGAGATCTACGGGTTGTGCAGACATGCCACCTTCCTGCTGATTGACTGCGCTGCCTTCACACCCTGACCCGGGTCTGCGAAGGGGCGACACTATAGCTACCCTGGTGCGAAGATACAAGCCCTATTCTGGTTCACCAGGGTCCAAAGTGGTAGCATACCATGAATATTCCTCCCAACGATGACGAATGCGCATGTCTATACAGAACGAAATGCCTGGTTACAACGATGTAGACCAGTTACTGAACCAACAAGGGGTAGGGCTTACCCCGGCCGAGATGCACGGTTTGATCAGCGGATTGCTGTGCGGCGGCAACACGGACAGCAGCTGGCAGCCGCTGGTGCACGACCTGACCAACGAAGGTCTCGCCTTCGGCCATGAGCTGGCCCAGGCGCTGCGTAACATGCATTCCGCCATCAGCGACTCACTGGATGACGACGGCTTCCTCTTTCAACTGTATCTGCCGGAAGGCGATGCGGTGAGCGTCTTTGATCGCGCCGACGCTCTCGCCGGCTGGGTCAACCACTTCCTTCTTGGCCTTGGCGTGAGCCAGCCGAAGCTGGATAAAGTGAAAGACGAAACCGGGGAAGCGATTGACGATCTGCGTAATATTGCCCAGCTGGGCTACGATGAAGACGAAGATCAGGAAGAGCTGGAGATGTCTCTGGAGGAGATTATCGAGTATGTCCGCGTTGCCGCACTGCTGTGCCACGACACCTTTGCGCGTCAGCAGCCAACCGCACCGGAAGTCCGCAAACCGACATTACACTAACTAAAATTCGTTCAGGGGGCGTCATGACTCAGCAGGAATTTCTCTCGCGTCGCCAGGCGCTGTTGGCGCAGATGCAGCCAGGCAGCGCGGCGCTGATTTTCGCCGCACCGGAAGCGGTACGCAGTGCAGATTCGGAATATCCCTACCGGCAGAACAGCGATTTTTGGTACTTCACCGGCTTCAACGAACCGGAAGCGCTGCTGGTGTTGATTAAAAGCGATGAAACCCACAACCATAGCGTGCTGTTCAACCGGGTTCGCGATCTGACCGCTGAGATCTGGTTCGGTCGCCGTCTGGGCCAGGAAGCCGCGCCGGCGAAGCTTGGCGTTGACCGGGCGCTGGCGTTCAGCGAAATCAACCAGCAGCTGTATCAGCTGCTCAACGGTCTGGACGCTATCTATTTCGCCCAGGGCGAATATGCCTATGCCGATCAGATTGTGTTCAACGCCCTCGAAAAACTTCGCAAAGGCTCGCGCCAGAACCTGCAGGCGCCGAACTCGGTCATCGACTGGCGGCCCATTGTGCATGAGATGCGCCTGTTCAAATCGGCGGAAGAGCTGGCCGTGATGCGCCGCGCCGGTGAAATTAGCGCTCTGGCCCATACCCGGGCGATGGAAAAATGCCGCCCAGGCATGTTCGAGTATCAGCTGGAAGGCGAAATTCTTCATGAATTCAATCGCCACGGCGCGCGTTTCCCCTCCTATAACACCATCGTTGGCGGCGGCGAAAACGGCTGCATTCTGCACTACACCGAAAATGAATCTGAACTGCGCGACGGCGATCTGGTGTTGATTGACGCCGGCTGCGAGTATCGCGGCTACGCCGGCGACATTACCCGCACCTTCCCGGTGAACGGCAAATTCAGCCAGCCGCAGCGCGAAATCTACGATATCGTGCTGGAATCGCTGGAGACCGCGCTGGAACTCTACCGCCCGGGCACCTCAATCTGCCAGGTGAATCAGGAAGTGGTGCGCATCATGATCACCGGCCTGGTGCGGCTCGGGATCCTCAAAGGCGAGGTTGACGAGCTGATCGCCAACAACGCCCACCGCCCGTACTTTATGCACGGTCTGAGCCACTGGCTGGGGCTGGATGTGCACGATGTCGGTAATTACGACACCGACCGTTCGCGCGTCCTGGAACCGGGAATGGTGCTGACCGTCGAGCCGGGGCTGTATATCGCCGCCGACGCCGACGTACCGGCGCAGTATCGCGGCATCGGCATTCGTATTGAAGATGACATCGTGATTACTGAAGACGGCAACGAAAATCTCACCGCCGGCGTGGTGAAGAAGGCAGATGAGATCGAGGCGCTGATGGCGGCGGCGCGCCAGTCATGAGCGTGCTGATTGTCGGCGGCGGGATGACCGGCGCGACGCTCGCCCTGGCCATCTCCCGTATGACCGGCGGCGCGCTGCCGGTCCATCTGATTGAGGCGCAGGATCCCCAGTCGGCTCGCCATCCCGGCTTCGACGACCGGGCGATCGCCCTGGCCGCCGGCACCTGCCAGCAACTGGCGCGCATCGGCGTCTGGCAACGTCTCGCCGAGCGGGCGACGCCTATCCAGCGGGTACACGTCAGCGACCGCGGCCATGCTGGTTTTGTGAATCTGGCGGCGGCGGATTATAGCCTGTCGGCGCTGGGTCAGGTGGTTGAACTCCACGATGTCGGCCAGCGACTGTTTAGCCTGCTGCGCGAGGCACCGGGCGTGACGCTACATTGCCCGGCGAAAGTGGAAGCGGTCAGTCGCAGCCAGGAGAGCGTCAGCCTTACCCTTGAGGGGGGCGAAACGATCAGCGGTAAGCTGCTGGTGGCGGCGGACGGTTCGCGTTCGTCGCTGGGCGCCCGCTGCGGCATCAGCTGGCAACAGCAGCCCTATGAGCAACTGGCGATTATCGCCAACGTGAGCACCGCGCTGCCCCACGAAGGCCGCGCGTTCGAACGTTTTACCGAGCATGGCCCGCTGGCGATGCTGCCGATGTCGCAAGGGCGCTGCTCGCTGGTGTGGTGTCATCCGCAGTCGCGCCGCGATGAGGTGCTGAGCTGGTCTGACGAACGTTTTTGTCAGGAGCTGCAGCAGGCGTTCGGCTGGCGGCTGGGGCGCATTACTCACGCCGGGAAGCGCAGCGTCTATCCGCTGGCTCTCACCACCGCCAGCCGCGCGGTGTCGCACCGCCTGGCGCTGGTCGGCAACGCGGCGCAGACGCTGCACCCGATTGCCGGGCAGGGCTTTAATCTCGGCCTGCGCGATGTGATGAGCCTGGCGGAGCTGCTCGCTGACGCCCATCTCAGCGGCGAAGATGTCGGCCATTATCCGCTGCTGTGTCGCTATCAGGCGCGCAGGGCAGGGGATAAAGCCGCCACCATCGGCGTGACCGATGGGCTGGTGCATCTGTTTGCCAACCGTTGGACGCCGCTGGTGGCGGGGCGCAATGTCGGTCTGATGGCCATGGAATTATTTACCCCGGCGCGCGATGCGCTGGCGCAGCGTACCCTCGGTTGGGTTCCCCGTTAAGGAGTAGAACGTGCAAAGTGTTGATGTTGCCATTGTTGGCGGTGGAATGGTGGGGCTGGCGGTAGCCTGCGGTTTACAGGGCAGCGGCCTGCGCGTCGCGGTGCTGGAGAAAGCGGAGCCGCAGCCGCTGGCCGCCGATGCGCCGCCGGCGCTGCGCGTGTCGGCAATTAACGCCGCCAGCGAAAAGCTACTGACCCGCATCGGCGTCTGGTCAGAGATCGTCGCCCAGCGCGCCAGCTGCTATCACGGAATGGAAGTGTGGGACAAAGACAGCTTCGGCCGCATTAGCTTTGATGACCAGAGCATGGGCTTCAGCCATCTGGGCCACATTATTGAAAACGCTGTGGTGCATTATGCGCTGTGGCAGAAGGCGCAGCGCTGCGCCGACGTCACCCTGCTGGCGCCTGCGCAACTGCAGCAGGTGGCGTGGGGCGAGAATGAAGCCTTTCTCAGCCTGCAGGACGGCAGCATGCTCACCGCGCGGCTGGTGATCGGCGCCGATGGTGCCAATTCATGGCTGCGCAATAAAGCCGATATTCCGCTGACTTTCTGGGATTACCATCATCATGCGCTGGTGGCGACCATCCGTACCGCTGAGCCGCATCAGGCGGTGGCCCGCCAGGCGTTCCATGGCGACGGGATCCTCGCCTTCCTGCCGCTCTGCGATCCGCATCTGTGCTCGATCGTCTGGTCGCTGTCGCCGGCGGAGGCGCAGCGGATGCAGGAGGCTGATGAAGCCACCTTTAATCAGGCGTTGAATATCGCCTTCGATAATGGCCTTGGCCTCTGCCAGCTGGAAAGCGCACGTGAAGTCTTCCCGCTGACCGGCCGCTATGCCCGCCAGTTCGCCGCCCACCGCCTGGCGCTGGTCGGCGATGCCGCGCATACCATCCACCCGCTGGCCGGGCAGGGCGTCAATCTCGGCTTTATGGATGCCGCCGAGCTTATTGACGAACTGAAGCGCCTGCACGCCCAGGGCAAGGATATCGGCCAGCATCTTTATCTGCGCCGCTACGAGCGTAGCCGCAAGCACAGCGCCGCGCTGATGCTGGCGGGCATGCAGGGCTTCCGCGACATGTTTTCCGGTAGCCATCCGGCGAAGAAATTCATCCGCGACATGGGGCTGAAACTGGCCGATACGCTGCCGGGCGTGAAACCGCAGCTGATTCGCCAGGCGATGGGCCTCAACGATCTGCCTGCCTGGTTACGTTAACCGCGTCACACTTCTTTCACCCGGCCTGCGCGCCGGGTTTTCCCCCTCATTTGAAATATTCTAATTTCACCTCTTTTTTCGCATTAGATTTATTAATGCGTCCTTTTTTTTGTTAAAGAAATTAGGACGATAAAATCGCACAAAACACCATCATTCCCTAATCAGTGCCGCCTTAATGTTAATTTTATGTGGCATAAATCGCTTTTTTCCAGTCAATAACTCTGTAGGCTTTTCGGCGGATTTTAGTCATAAGCTAATGTGATGCCCTGAATGAGCTTATGGTTTAGTGCCGGGTTCGGTGGTAAGTTCAGGCAAAAGAGAACGTTTGCGTCGGCGTTCGTCAGCGATGCCGACACCCGATTTCGTGGCGAAAAATCGCCGACAATCTTGTGGCTGGTTCCGTTTTTATTCGATGAGGAAAAGATGGCTCAACAGACTCCGTTGTATGAACAACACACGCTGTGCGGCGCGCGCATGGTGGATTTCCATGGCTGGATGATGCCGCTGCATTACGGATCCCAGATTGATGAGCACCATGCGGTGCGCGGCGACGCAGGCATGTTCGATGTGTCGCATATGACCATCGTTGATTTCCATGGCAGCCGGACCAGAGAGTTCTTGCGCTATTTGCTGGCCAACGACGTGGCGAAGCTCACCACCCCAGGCAAAGCGCTCTACACCGGCATGCTGACCGCCTCCGCCGGCGTCATCGACGACCTGATTGTCTATTTCCTCTCTGAAGATTATTTCCGCCTCGTTGTTAACTCCGCCACCCGCGAAAAAGACCTCGTCTGGATTTCCGAACAAGCTGAACCCTACGGCCTCGAAATCATCGTCCGCGACGATCTGTCGCTGATCGCGGTCCAGGGTCCGCAGGCGAAAGCGAAGGCGGCGACGCTGTTTACCGACGCGCAGCGTCAGGCCGTGGAAGGTATGAAGCCGTTCTTCGGCGTGCAGGCCGGCGAGCTGTTTATCGCCACCACAGGCTATACCGGCGAAGCGGGCTATGAAATCGCCATGCCGAACGAGCAGGCGGCGGATTTCTGGCGCGGTCTGCTGGACGCTGGCGTTAAGCCATGCGGTCTCGGCGCGCGCGATACCCTGCGCCTGGAGGCCGGAATGAACCTGTATGGCCAGGAGATGGACGAAGGCGTCTCTCCGCTGGCGGCGAATATGGGCTGGACTATCGCCTGGGAACCGGCGGATCGTAACTTTATCGGTCGCGAAGCGCTGGAGATGCAGCGTGAAAAGGGCACCGAACAGCTGGTTGGCCTGGTGATGACTGAGAAAGGCGTCCTGCGCGGCGGCCTGCCGGTGCGCTTTACCGATAGCGACGGTAACCAAAAAGAAGGCATTATCACCAGCGGCACCTTCTCGCCGACGCTGGGCTACAGCATCGCGCTGGCTCGCGTGCCGGCCGGGATTGGCGACACCGCGGTGGTGCAAATTCGTAACCGTGAAATGCCGGTAAAAGTGACTAAACCTGGTTTTGTACGCAATGGCAAAGCCATTGTGTGATTTCCCTTTTTTGGAGATGAATTGATGAGCAACGTACCAGCAGAACTGAAATACAGCAAAGAACACGAATGGCTGCGTAAAGAAGCGGACGGTACCTATACCGTCGGGATCACCGAGCATGCGCAGGAGCTGCTGGGCGATATGGTATTCGTTGATCTGCCGGAAGTGGGCGCCACCGTCGAAGCGGGCGCCGATTGCGCGGTTGCCGAATCCGTGAAAGCGGCTTCCGATATTTATGCCCCGATTAGCGGTGAAATCGTTGCCGTTAACGAAGAGCTGAACGACTCGCCGGAACTGGTCAACAGCGACCCGTACACCGACGGCTGGATCTTCAAGATCAAAGCCAGCGACGAAGCGCAGGTTGCCGCGCTGCTGGATGCCGCCGCGTATGAAGCTCTGTTAGAAGACGAATAAATACGCGTCATCCTTCACGCTGCAGGGGCGTTGGCTTCCTGCCGCGCGAATGATTTTGCGTATTCCGGCCCGGTAAGCATCAGCGCTTGCCGGGCAAACTAGTCAGACAATCACGATTCACCGCACGTTTCAGGAACCATCGCTCATGACTCAGACTTTAAGTCAGCTTGAAAACCGCGACGCCTTTATTGAACGTCACATTGGCCCGGACGCTCAGCAGCAGCAAGAGATGCTGAAGACTGTCGGCGCGGATTCGCTTAACGCCCTGATCGGCCAGATTGTGCCGCAGGATATCCAGCTGGCGACCCCACCGCAGGTGGGCGACGCGACAACCGAATTCGCCGCGCTGGCAGAGCTGAAGGCGATCGCCGGTCGCAACAAGCGCTTCAAGTCTTACATCGGCATGGGCTACACCGCCGTGCAGCTGCCGCCGGTTATTCAGCGCAACATGCTGGAAAATCCGGGCTGGTATACCGCCTATACCCCTTACCAGCCGGAAGTCTCCCAGGGCCGCCTGGAATCGCTGCTCAACTTCCAGCAGGTCACTCTCGATCTCACCGGGCTGGATATCGCTTCCGCTTCGCTGCTCGATGAAGCGACCGCCGCCGCCGAAGCGATGGCGATGGCCAAACGCGTCAGCAAACTGAAAAACGCCAACCGCTTCTTCGTTGCCGCCGATGTCCATCCGCAAACCCTGGACGTGGTGCGCACCCGTGCGGAAACCTTCGGCTTCGACGTGATCGTCGATGACGCCGACAAAGTGCTCGATCACCAGGATGTCTTCGGTGTGCTGCTGCAGCAGGTGGGCACCACCGGCGAAATCCACGATTACAGCAAACTAATCGCCGAGCTGAAAGCGCGCAAAGTGATAGTCAGCGTCGCCGCCGACTTTATGGCGCTGGTGCTGCTGACGGCGCCGGGCAAGCAGGGCGCGGATATCGTCTTCGGCTCCGCCCAACGCTTCGGCGTGCCGATGGGCTACGGCGGCCCACACGCGGCCTTCTTCGCAGCGAAAGATGAATTCAAACGCTCCATGCCGGGCCGGATTATCGGCGTATCGAAAGATGCGGCGGGTAACACCGCGCTGCGCATGGCGATGCAGACTCGCGAACAGCACATCCGCCGCGAGAAAGCGAACTCCAACATTTGTACCTCGCAGGTGCTGCTGGCCAACATCGCCAGCTTGTACGCGGTTTTCCACGGCCCGGCGGGTCTGAAACGTATCGCAGGCCGCATTCATCGCCTGACCGACATTCTGGCCGACGGCCTGCAGAAGAAAGGGCTGAAGCTGCGCCATGCGCACTACTTCGACACCCTATGCGTGGAAGTGGCGGATAAAGCCGCGGTGCTGGCGCGTGCCGAAGCCCTGCAGATTAACCTGCGCAGCGATATTCACGGCGCGGTGGGCATTACGCTCGACGAAGCAACCACCCGCGAAGACGTGCTCAACCTGTTCCGCGCCATCGTCGGCGACGATCATGGTCTGGACATTGATACCCTGGATAAAGACGTGGCGCTGGACAGCCGTTCCATCCCGGCGGCGATGCTGCGCGACGATGCGATCCTCACCCATCCGGTGTTCAACCGCTACCACAGCGAGACCGAGATGATGCGCTACATGCACGCCCTGGAGCGTAAAGATCTGGCGCTGAACCAGGCGATGATCCCGCTGGGTTCCTGCACCATGAAGCTGAACGCCGCGGCGGAGATGATCCCGATCACCTGGCCGGAATTCGCTGAGCTGCACCCGTTCTGCCCGGTCGAGCAGGCGGAAGGGTATCACCAGATGATCGCCCAGCTCTCCGACTGGCTGGTGAAACTGACCGGCTATGACGCCGTCTGCATGCAGCCGAACTCCGGCGCGCAGGGCGAATATGCTGGCCTGCTGGCGATTCGCCACTATCACGAGAGCCGCAACGAAGGCCATCGCGATATCTGCCTGATCCCAAGCTCCGCGCACGGCACCAACCCGGCTTCCGCGCAGATGGCGGGTATGCAGGTGGTGGTGGTTGCGTGCGACAAAAACGGCAATATCGATCTCGCTGACCTGCGTGAAAAAGCAGAGCAGGCGGGGGCGAATCTCTCCTGCATCATGGTCACCTATCCGTCGACCCACGGCGTATATGAAGAGACCATTCGCGAAGTGTGCGAGATCGTGCACCAGTTCGGCGGCCAGGTTTACCTTGACGGCGCTAACATGAACGCCCAGGTCGGGATCACCTCTCCGGGCTATATCGGCGCCGACGTTTCGCACCTCAACCTGCATAAAACGTTCTGCATTCCGCACGGCGGCGGCGGCCCGGGTATGGGCCCAATCGGCGTGAAAGCGCACCTGGCGCCGTTCGTGCCGGGTCACAGCGTGGTGCAGATTGAAGGGATGTTGACCCGTCAGGGCGCGGTTTCCGCCGCGCCGTTCGGCAGCGCGTCCATCCTGCCGATCAGCTGGATGTATATTCGCATGATGGGCGCGGAAGGGCTGAAGCAGGCGAGCCAGAACGCGATCCTTAACGCCAACTACATCGCTACCCGTCTGAAAGACGCCTACCCGGTGCTCTACACCGGTCGCGATGGTCGCGTGGCGCACGAATGTATTCTCGATATTCGTCCGCTGAAAGAAGAGACCGGCATTAGCGAACTGGATATCGCCAAGCGTCTGATCGACTTTGGCTTCCATGCGCCAACCATGTCCTTCCCGGTAGCGGGTACGCTGATGGTTGAGCCGACGGAATCGGAAAGCAAAGTGGAGCTGGACCGCTTTATCGACGCGATGCTGGCGATCCGCGCTGAAATCGACCGCGTCAAAGCCGGTGAATGGCCGCTGGAAGACAACCCGCTGGTGAACGCACCGCACACCCAGGGCGAGCTGGTGGGCGAGTGGAACCATCCGTACAGCCGCGAGCTGGCGGTATTCCCGGCGGGTCTGCACAACAAATACTGGCCGACGGTGAAGCGTCTGGACGATGTGTACGGCGACCGCAACCTGTTCTGCTCCTGCGTACCGATGAGCGAATACCAGTAAGTTTGCGTATTATCTATACTTTTAAAGGCGCTGCGGCGCCTTTATTTTTTGGAGGGAAGGTATGGGAATCGCTCTTATTAGCGGCGCGAGCCGCGGCATAGGCCGGGCGACGGCGCTGCTGCTGGCGCAGGAAGGGTATACCGTGGCGGTCAATTACCATCACAACATTAACGCCGCCACCGAGGTGGTGAATACCATTTTGGCGTCTGGCGGCAAAGCCACGGCGCTGCGGGCGGACATCAGCGATGAAGCGCAGGTGATGGCGATGTTTGAGGCGATTGACCGCATGGGCGAGCCGCTGACGGCGCTGGTCAACAACGCCGGGATCCTCTTTACCCAGTGTACGGTGGAGAGCCTGAGCGCCGAGCGCATTAACCGCGTGCTGGCGACCAACGTCACCGGCTATTTCCTCTGCTGCCGCGAGGCGGTCAAGCGCATGGCGCATCGGCATGGCGGTAAGGGCGGGGCGATAGTTAACGTGTCGTCGGCGGCCTCGCGCCTTGGCGCGCCGGGAGAGTACGTTGACTATGCCGCGTCGAAAGGGGCGGTGGATACCCTGACCACCGGGCTGGCGCTGGAGGTGGCGGCGCAGGGGATCCGGGTCAACGGCGTCCGTCCGGGGCTGATTTATACCGAAATGCACGCCTCCGGGGGTGAACCGGGGCGCGTGGATCGAGTGAAAGGTTCGCTACCGATGCAGCGCGGCGGCCAGCCGGAAGAGGTCGCTCAGGCCATTGCCTGGCTGCTGAGCGACAAAGCGTCGTATGTGACGGGTAGCTTCCTTGAACTGGCGGGCGGGAAATAACCCGTAGATGTCTATTGCCCGGCGGCGCTGCGCTTGCCGGGCCTACGGGATCAAAGCCGAATGGTAGGCCGGGTAAGGCGTAGCCGCCACCCGGCATAAAAACCGCTAAAGCCCGACGGTCTACCAGGAGGCCGGCCACAGCCTCAGTACCCGTAGCCCGGCTAAGCGCAGCGCGAGCCGGGTAACCCGGCGGCCTACCAGGAGGCCAGCCACAGCCGCAGGCGCATTCCCCAACTGCTGGTCCAGCCGGTGGTAACCGACTTCACCTCGCCTCGATAAATCACCACCAGCGTTGGCGTCACCCGAATATCCCACTGCCGCGCCAGCTGGCCGCTCGGGTCATTTACCGTCGGCAGCGTCAGTTTCTTTCTGGCAAGCCACGTCTCCAGCGCGGCGTTATCGCCGGAGCGCAGGGCCACCGTCAGCACATTGCCGCCGTCGGCGGCAAGCGATGCCACCGACGGCGTGGTGTAGCGACAAACTCCGCACCAGGTGGCCCAAACGTACAGCAGCAGCGGCTTTTGCTGGCTCATGGCGTTCAGATCCACCGTCCTGCCGTCGAGGGCGTGCAGCGATGTGGCGCTGACGTTTTGCGGCAGCGCGGGCTGGCGAAAATAATCCACCGCCAGGCTCACCGCCGCGCCAATCAGCAGCCACACCGCCAGCTCGCGCAGCCAGCGCCTGATTTTACTGGCCACGGGCTTTCGCCAGCTGCTCTTTCACCAGCCCCTCCAGCTCATCAGCAGGGATCGCGCCGGCCACCATCTGATCGCCGATGATGGTCGCCGGGGTGCCCTGAATATTCAGCACCTGCGACAAAATCAGGTTCATCTTCAGCGAATCCATGGTCTTGTCATCGATATTTACACTATCGGTGGCGGTTTTCTTCTGCGCCGCGGCGATGCTGGCGTCATCGTGATAGCCTTTTTTCGCCATCAGCCGCTGATGCAGCGCCCAGAACTTATCGGGCTGCTGGCGCCAGGTCGATAGCGCCGCTTTGGCGGCATTGACCGAACTTTGCCCCTTGAACGGCAGCAGCTTAACGATCAGCTGAATGTCCGGGTTATCGTGGACGATTTTTTCCAGCAGCGGATCAAACTGTTTGCAGTAAGGGCAGTTGTAATCGGTAAACGAGACGATCGTCAGTTTTGGCGCTTTCGCGCCGGTGCGCGGGCTGTTCGGATCGTTAAACAGCAGCTGCGCCAGCTGGTCATTAGCGTTTGCTTGTGGTTCTTCCGCCGGGGCGGCGAAGCTGAAGGCGGATATGCACAGCAGCAATAAGGCGGTGATAGCTCTCATGTTATTTTCCTTGGGCGACGGACAGGGTGGCGAGAAGGTGTTCGCGATCTAACAGCGCAGGCAGGATCTCTCCCTGCGGCAATCCCGGTCCGTAAATCTGGTTAAACGGCACCGCAGCGCTGCCGCGAGTGGTTAAAAACTGACTAATCGTGGCGGAGGGTCGGCTCCAGTCGCCGCGCAGGGCGACCACGTCCGGCGCTAACAGCGCCTGCTGGACGTCATCGCGCAGCAGCACGTTGTATTTATTGGCTTTACAGGTCACGCACCAGTCGGCGGTGACATCAATAAACACCCGCTTATGTTCCGCCAGGGCGCTGGCGATAGCCTGCTCGCTGAGCGGCTGCCAGTTAACCCGGTCGCGGCGCGGGCCCTCGCCGTCAGATCGGGAGACTAAGGCGACGGCGCCCGCCACCACGATGGCCAGGGCGCCCGCGCGCAGCGCCGTCCGCCAGCGGTAGCGCCAGGCGGTGGCCAGCAGCAGGGCGATGGCCAGAATTACCAGCAGGGTAAGCACCGGCGTACGGCCGATGTGGATCGTCAGCAGGCTGACCAGCCATAGCGCTGAACCAAGCATCATTAGCCCCAGCAGTACGCGCAGATGATTCATCCAGCGGCCGGGACGTGGCAGTCGTTGCGCCAGCCCCGGCCAGGCAACGATCAGCAGCCACGGCAGGCTCATGCCGATCCCCATGGCGAAGAAAATGCCCCACAGCAGCGGCAGAGGCGCCACCAGCGCCACCGACACGGCGGTGCCAAGGAACGGCGCGGTGCAGGGGGTCGCCAGCAGGGTGGCGAAGGCGCCCTGCCAGAAATGGCCCATTAAGCCGTTGCCGCCGCGGGTGGCGAGGAAGGTACTGGCGCTGGAGGAGAGGCGGATTTCGAACAGCCCCAGCAGACTGGCGCTGAACAGGATCATCACCAGCGCCATGGCGCCGATAAACCACGGGCTCTGGAACTGGATCCCCCAGCCGAGCGCCTGATTACCCAGGCGTAGCGCGGTCATCATCAGCGCCAGCGCCAGGAACGAGACGACGATCCCGCACGCCGAGGCGAGGAACTGCCGCCGCACCGCGCCGCGTTCGCGATGTTCGGTTTGCACCAGCGAGCCGAGCTTCATGGCCAGCACTGGCAGCACGCAAGGCATCACATTGAGGATAAGCCCCCCGGCCAACGCCATCAGCAGCACCCAGCCTAACGTCAGCTCCGGCGCGGCGCTGCCGGCGCTGATGGCGATCTGGCTTTCCTGCGCCTGGCCGCTATCCGCCAGCACCAGCGACAAGGTTTTACCGCGCAGATCCGGCGCCGCTTCGCCCCAGCTATCGGTGACCGGTATGGTGGCGGTCAGCGTATCGCCGCGGCTGGTAAAGCTCGGCTTGCCGAAATCGACATCCTCCATGCTGTCGATAAACAGCGCTGGCTGCTGCCAGCCGGCATCGCGGCGAGCGGTCACCGTCAGTTTGCCGCTGACGTAGCTGGCGGTCAGCTGCGAAGTCAGACCATCGCCCAGCGGCAGCGTGCCCATCGCGCGGGTGAAATCGTAGCCAAAACCCTCCCCTGGCGGGGCCGTCATATCCAGCGAAAAGGGATAGTCAGTAAGAATGCAGACATTGCTGCAGGTGGATAACGTCAGTACGCCGCTGAGCGTCGGTGGTATCTTCCCGCGCAGCGTCATCGGGAAGCTGACGTCACCGTGATAGCCCTGAGTGGAAATGCCCGCGACGTCGAAGCGCTGCGGCGTCGGCCAGCGCCAGTCAACCTCCAGCGGCGTGTGCCAGGCGATAGCCGGCGCGATGCCGCCTTCCCCCGGCGAGCGCCAGTAGGTTTTCCAGCCCTTTTCCAGCGCCACGTCTAAAAGCAGGCGGGTATCGCCATTGCTCTCGGTTTGCGCCCGCAGGCGGACGCTGGCGTGTTGATTGTCGGCGGCGCGTAGCCAGCCGCTGTCGGCGGCCTGACTGACGGGCAGCCATAGCCAAAGCAGGCAGACCAGTAGTCGCCTGAATAACATAGACATAAATTTGCTCCATAAATGATGAATTAACCTGAACTGTCAGGAAAATCAGTCACTCACGGAAGACGCATAATCGCAGATGCACCCGCAATCGGGGCGGGGAGATAACGCGGGGAGGCCACTGGCGCTCGATACGCGGCGGGATCGCCGCCAGCACCGCCAGCAGCAGGGTGATAGCCAACAGCGCCCCTTCAAACAGCATCGGCGGGACGGCCATCAGCGACTTGGCGCTGAGTTCGCACGGCGTGACCGGCGCGTCGGCTTTATCCTGGGTTTGCTGTAGTGACGGGCTGTCGGCGGTGAGGTTCATGACCAGCGCGTGCATCCCGGCCATTCGCTGGGCGGTGCAGACCAGCACCACCAGACAGGCCAGGAGGACAAAAAGAATGGCTTTGCGTTGTCGCTTAATCATGAGCGCCTCAAATATTCACGAGGCCTATCTTATCGGGCGAACGCGTTTTGGCAATGGTAAAGCTGTAAAGAAGTGTCTGGCAGATAAGCGATTTGCCCTCTCCCGGCCGGGAGAGGGCGGTCAATTACAGATTCTCGCCGTTGCTGGCGATGACTTCTTTGTACCAGTTAAAGCTCTTCTTGCGCGAGCGGGACATGTCGCCGGTGCCGTCGTCGTGTTTGTTGACGTAGATGAAGCCGTAGCGTTTGCTGTACTGCCCGGTAGTGAAGGAGACGCAGTCGATGCAGCCCCATGGGGTATAGCCCATCAGATCGACGCCGTCATAAGTGACCGCTTTGATCATCTCTTCGATGTGGGCGCGCAGATAGTCGATGCGGTAGTCATCGTTGATGCTGCCGTCGGCTTCGACTTTATCGTAGGCGCCAAAGCCGTTCTCGACGATAAACAGCGGCTTCTGGTAGCGCTCATACAGTTCACACAGGGAATAGCGCAGACCGACCGGGTCAATCTGCCAGCCCCAGTCGGAGGCTTTGACGTGCGGGTTCGGCACGCTGCCTTCGAAGCCGGAAATGGCGTCGCCGGTGCCGCCTTCGGCTTTCACCGCGTTGGTCATGTAGTAGCTGAAGCCGAGGTAAGCGCAAGTGCCGTCGCGCAGGATCTGCGCATCGCCATCTTCCATCTTGATGTTGAAGCCGCGGCGCTCCCACTCATTCAGCACATAGCTCGGGTAGTAACCGCGCAGTTGGACGTCGGTAAAGACGTAGCGCTCGCGCATCGACTCCTGGGCAAACATGACATCTTCCGGTTTGCAGGAGTAAGGGTAGAGGGCGACCATCGCCAGCATGCAGCCGACCTGCATGTCCGGGTTGATGCGCCGCGCCGCTTTCACCGCCAGCGCGCTGGCGACGAACTGATGGTGCAGCACCTGGTACATGGTCTCTTCCGGATTGTCATGCTCGGTATAGACCACCCCGGAGCAGCAGTAGCCGAACAGCGGCGCGCGCCAGTTGCGCTGGTTGTTGATCTCGTTGAAGGTCATCCAGTATTTCACTTTGTGCTTATAGCGCTCGAAAACCACTTCGGCAAAGCGCACAAAGAAATCGACCACTTTGCGGTTGGTCCAGCCGCCGTACTGCTGCACCAGGTGCAGGGGCATCTCGAAGTGGGAGAGGGTGATCACCGGCTCGATGTTGTATTTCAGCAGCTCGTCGAACATGTCGTCGTAGAACTTCAGTCCCTCTTCATTCGGCTGGGTTTCGTCACCCTGCGGGAAGATGCGGGTCCAGGCGATGGAGGTGCGGAAGCATTTGAAGCCCATCTCGGCGAACAGTTTGATGTCTTCTTTGTAGCGGCCGTAGAAATCGACCGCTTGGTGGTTGGGGTAATATTTGCCGGCTTCCACCTGGTGGGTGATTTCACGCGGCACGCCGTGCGCCCCGCCGGTCAGCACGTCGCAGATGCTGGGGCCTTTGCCGCCCTGATCCCAGCCGCCTTCAACCTGATGCGCGGCAACCGCGCCGCCCCATAAAAAATCTTTCGGAAGGGTTAATTTTTTCATCCTGGCTAATCTCTCTAATAACTATTGCGCTCGAGTCTAGCAAAGTGAAATTGAATGTCACGATATAACAAATTTCTCCAAAGGTAATATGTTACATCAAAAAAACAGGCTGTTATTTTTAGCTGATTTTGCGCGCTAATTTACGCCCGAGCGATTCGAGAATATAGATCACTGGAATTTGCGTGGTAATATCGTAGACGCCGCCAATGCGGGTCTGCGGGACGTGCCAGGAGAGATTGAAATCGGCCAGTTTGGCCAGCCGCGAATGCTCGTGACTGGTAATCGACATCACCTTGCAATGATGCAGGCTGAACTGGCTGGCGAAACGCAGGATCTCTTCTGTTTCGCCGGAGACGGAAAGCACGATCGCCAGCGCGTTGCGGGCCATATCGTTGGTTACCGGAAAATAGGGGTCGTCAATATGGTTGCTGAATTTACCGACGTTGGAGAAGAAACGGGCGCCATATTTCGCCAGCGCGCCCGAGGTGCCGGCGCCGACAAAAATAATACGTTCTGAGGCGAGAATAATATCGACGGCCTGGTCTAGTAATCCATCGAACTCGTCATTATTAACGCTTTTAAAAAAGCTCATGATTTCGCTGGCGCCGATATTTGCCTGTTGAGGCTCGTTCTGCTCAAGATATAATTTAAAACGTACGCGAAATTCAGAGTAGCCCTCGCACTGCAGTTTGCGGCAGAAGCGCAACACGGTGGTGGTGGAGACGCCGGCGGCTTCGGCCACTTCGCGGATGGTCATGTACATCACTTTGTCGCGATTCTTTATGACGTAGTGGTAGACCATCATCTCAAGATTATTGAGACTGGCGACAGCGGCGTGGGAGAACATACTCACAGTGGCGAACTCACAATTCATAATGACCAGGACGGAATTATATCATGCAGGCCAATGACATTACCTTTTTTCAGCGTTTTCAGGACGACATCCTCGCCGGGCGCAAAACTATCACCATTCGCGATGCGGCGGAGTCGCACTTTAAGCCCGGCGATGTGCTGCGCGTCGGGCGCTATGAAGATGACGGCTATTTTTGCACCATCGCCGTGACCGCGACCTCGACAGTGACCCTCGATACGCTGACCGAACAGCATGCTCAACAGGAGAATATGACCCTGGGGCAGCTGCGGCAGGTCATCAGCGACATCTATCCTGGCGAGAGCCAGTTTTATGTCATTGAATTCAAAACGCTTTAAGGTAAGCAGGAACAGCTGTGAGTTGAAATAAAAATTTAACCTTTTGATTTTAATGTATTTACAAATATACATCTTTTTATTTTAGCTAACAGGTGTTCACTGGAATCATTCTCAGTTACCCTAAGTGAGCAATGAAAGCGTTCTTGTTTTCAGGAGTCCAATATGGTGCGCAAACCATTAATCACTCAGGGATATTCTCTGGCAGAGGAAGTTGCCAACAGCATCAGCCACGGGATCGGGCTGGTGTTCGGTATCGTCGGGCTCGTGCTATTGCTGGTGCAGGCGGTGGACACCAACGCCAGCGCGACGGCGATCACCAGCTACAGCCTGTACGGCGGCAGCATGATTATGCTGTTCCTCGCCTCCACGCTCTATCACGCGATCCCGCATCAGCGGGCGAAACAGTGGCTGAAGAAATTCGACCACTGCGCTATCTACTTGTTAATCGCCGGGACCTATACGCCGTTTTTGCTGGTGGGGCTGAACTCGCCGCTGGCGAAGGGGCTGATGATCGTCATCTGGAGCCTGGCGCTGCTGGGGATCCTGTTTAAGCTGACCATCGCGCACCGCTTTAAAATTCTGTCGCTGGTGACCTATCTGACCATGGGCTGGCTGTCGCTTATTGTGGTCTATCAGCTGGCGGTGAAGCTGGCGGTGGGTGGCGTAACGCTGCTGGCGGTTGGCGGGGTGGTGTACTCACTGGGGGTCATCTTCTACGTCTGCAAACGTATTCCCTATAACCACGCTATCTGGCACGGCTTCGTGCTCGGCGGCAGCGTGTGTCACTTCCTGGCGATCTATCTTTACATCGGCCAGTCCTGATAAACATCCCACGGTGGCGCTGCGCTTACCGTGGCTACGATACTCTGCGGCCGGGTAGCCCGGCTAAGGCGCAAGCGCCGCAAGCCGGGAACTTTTCCTTAATCTTCTTCCAGCGAATACGGCAATGGTTTGATGCTCAGACTGCCGGCATCGTCGCGCACGCGGAATACGCTGTCCGGCTCCATGTCATTATTCATCACTACCTGGACCATCAGGCTTCCGTCATCCAACTGTACGGCTGCCAGCACCGTACCGGTGCGGCGCCAGTTGTCGCCCATCTTCAGCTCCAGGTCTTCCCCGGCCTCCGGCACCCGGCTGGCGGTACCTGACAGCGTCCACAGCGCGCGCTTATTGGCGCCGCGGAATTTCGCCCGCGCCACCATCTCCTGACCTGTGTAGCAGCCTTTTTTGAAGCTGATGCCGCCCAGCGCCTGCAGGTTGGTGGCCTGCGGAATGAACTGCCCGCTGTTGGCGCTGTCGATAACCGGCAGACCGGCTTCAATATTCAGCGCCAGCCACTGCTGGCTGTTGTTGAGCTGCGCTTCGCCGCGCAACGCGTCGGTGACGTGGTTGGCGGTGTCGACATCGGTCACCAGCAGGAAGCGCTCGCCCGGGTGTTCAAACCACAGCAGGCTGGTGGCGCCTTCGCTGACCGCCGGAGTGGCGGCGTCGGGCAGAGCGGCGAACAGCGGCGCCAGCGCGGCGCGCGCCTGGAAGCCGGCCACCCCCAGCAGAACCAGATCGTCGTTGGCGGCGATGGTGACTTTGGAGAAGACGGCATATTTTTTCAGCTCGGTCAGCTGCGCGTCGCGCAGGCTGCGGCGTTCAATCCACGCGAAGCCGCCGTCGCGACGGAATACGCGCAGGTTGCTCCACATCTTGCCTTTGGCGTCACAGTGGGCGGCAAGCAGATGCTGAGCATCGGTGAGACTGCTCACATCGGCGGTAATCTGCCCCTGCAGATATTTTTCGCTGTCTGGCCCGCTAATCGTCGCCAGCGCCCAGTCATCCAGGGTCATCAGCGTTAACGGCAGACGAGCGGAAGAGGAAGGCTGACGCGGAGGAAAAGGTGTAAAAGCCATAGTCATATCCTGAATCGCTTAACGCAGTGTGTGTGACCAATGGTAAAAGAGCTATAGTGCATTGCAAGTGCTTTCAACAGGCCATTTGTGCGCTGACGTTTGGTGAAGGCCCGGCGTGGGAAAACAATAAGCCCATCATTATTTTATGGTTTTTATGGAAGGATGCTCGCATTCAGCGATATTCCTGTAAAGTTACGGCAGAAAACGGGTTAAACTAACCAATATTTTGCTGCTGGAAGGTCAACATGGACATTAACAATAAAGCACGTATCCACTGGGCATGCCGCCGCGGGATGCGCGAACTCGACATCTCCATCATGCCGTTCTTTGAGTATGAGTACGATACCCTCAGCGACGCTGACAAACAGCTGTTCATTCGCCTGCTGGAAAATGACGATCCGGATCTATTCAACTGGCTGATGAACCATGGCAAACCGGCCGATGCGGAGCTGCAGCGGATGGTAACCTTAATTCAGACACGGAATCGGGAACGTGGTCCTGTGGCAATCTGATCTCCGTATCTCCTGGCGCGCGCAGTGGTTTTCTCTGCTGCTCCACGGCGTTGTGGCGGCGCTGGTGCTGCTGGTTCCCTGGCCGTTAAGCTACACCCCGATCTGGCTGCTGCTGCTGTCGCTGGTGGTCTTTGACTGTGTGCGCAGCCAGCGACGGATCCATGCCCGTCGCGGGGAGATAAAACTGCTCACCGATTCCCGGCTGCGCTGGCAAAACGCCGACTGGGAGATCCTCGGGACGCCGTGGGTCATCAACAGCGGAATGCTGCTGCGTTTGCGCCATGTCGATACCCGACGCGGTCAGCATCTGTGGCTGGCGGCGGACAGCATGGATGCCGGAGAGTGGCGGGACCTGCGCCGGCTGGTGCTGCAAAAACCGGCGCAGGAGTAAGCGGCGTCAGGAGAAGTGTTCGGCCATTTCGCCGAGGATCTGCTCGCACCAGCTCTGGATGCGCTCGTCGCTCAGGTCGTACTGGTTGGTTTCATCCAGCGCCAGGCCAACGAACAGTTGGCCATCCGCGATCACCGGTTTCGGGCTGGTGAACTCATAGCCTTCGGTTGGCCAGTAGCCGACAAACTTCACGCCTTTGGTCGCCAGCTTGTCATGCAGCATGCCCAGCGCGTCAAGGAACCATTCGCCGTAGCCCAACTGATCGCCCATGCCGTAGAGCGCGACGATTTTGCCCTCCAGGTCCAGGGTGTCCAGCTGGTCCCAGACCGCTTCCCAGTCTTCCTGAATTTCGCCGAAATCCCAGGTCGGGATGCCGAGGATCAGTACGTCGTACTGGCTCATCAGCGCGGGGGAGTCATCTTTCAGATTGTGCAGCGTCACCAGCTCGGGGCCGATGATATCGCGGATTTTCTCCGCGGCCATTTCGGTATAGCAGGTACTGGAGCCGTAAAACAGACCTATATTCATCGCGTAAACATCTCGATTCTTGCCTTGAATGGCGGGCAGTGTACCAGAAAGGCGTCCTCTTAAGGCATAATGAGAGCGTTTAACGAACAAAGAGGCCGATGTGAAACAGGATCTGGCACTAATCGAACAGTTTCTCGATGCCCTTTGGCTGGAGCGCAACCTGGCGGAGAATACGCTCAGCGCCTATCGTCGTGATTTGACGATGCTCGTGGAGTGGCTGCACCATCGCGGTCTGTCGCTGGCAAGCGTCGGCAGCGACGACCTGCAGGCGCTGCTGGCCGAGCGGCAGTCCGGCGGCTATAAAGCCACCAGCACCGCGCGCCTGCTGAGCGCTGTGCGTCGTTTCTTCCAGCATCTGTACCGGGAAAAAATTCGCCCGGACGACCCCAGCGCGCTGCTGGCCTCGCCAAAGCTGCCGCAGCGGCTGCCGAAGGATCTCAGTGAGGCGCAGGTTGAGCGTCTGCTGCAGGCCCCGCTGGTGGAGCAGCCGCTGGAATTGCGCGATAAAGCGATGCTGGAGGTGCTGTATGCCACCGGCCTGCGCGTTTCGGAGCTGGTGGGGCTGACGATGAGCGACATCAGCCTGCGACAGGGCGTGCTGCGGGTAGTGGGGAAAGGCAACAAAGAGCGGCTGGTGCCGCTGGGGGAAGAGGCGGTACTGTGGGTGGAAAATTACCTCGAGTATGGTCGCCCCTGGCTGCTGAACGGCGTGGCGTCGGATGTCTTATTTCCCAGTCAGCGCGCCCAGCAGATGACGCGCCAGACCTTCTGGCACCG
This sequence comes from Klebsiella sp. GB_Kp047, assembly GCF_040065235.1. Classification (NCBI taxonomy): domain Bacteria; kingdom Pseudomonadati; phylum Pseudomonadota; class Gammaproteobacteria; order Enterobacterales; family Enterobacteriaceae; genus Klebsiella; species Klebsiella sp. GB_Kp047. Next base: position 334,031 of record NZ_JBEAJG010000028.1, read on the forward strand.
GATTAAACACTATGCCGTGCTGGCGGGGATCGACAGCGAAAAGCTCTCCCCGCACGTGTTGCGCCATGCGTTCGCCACGCATTTGCTCAATCATGGCGCCGACCTGCGTGTGGTGCAGATGCTGTTAGGACACAGCGATCTCTCCACCACGCAGATTTACACCCACGTGGCGACCGAGCGTCTGCGACAACTTCATCAACAGCACCACCCGCGGGCGTGAGTGCTGAATAAAAGGACTGAGTATGAAAAAAGGTTTATTGATGTTCACCCTGCTGGCGGCTTCCCTTTCCGGGGCGGCGCATGCCGATAGCGCGGCAATTAAACAGTCGCTGGCGAAGCTGGGTGTACAGAGCACCGATATTCAACCGTCGCCGGTTTCCGGGATGAGCACGGTGCTGACCGACAGCGGCGTGCTGTATGTCACCGACGATGGCAAGCACATCATCCAGGGGCCGATGTACGACGTGAGCGGCGCGCAGCCGGTCAACGTCACTAACCAGCTGCTGCTGGGGAAGCTGAACGCGCTGAGCAACGAAATGATTGTCTACAAAGCGCCGAAGGAGCAACACGTCATTACCGTCTTCACCGACATCACCTGCGGTTATTGCCACAAGCTGCATGAGCAGATGAGCGACTACAACGCGCTGGGGATCACCGTGCGCTACCTGGCCTTCCCGCGCCAGGGACTGCAGAGCCAGGCGGAGCAGGACATGAAGGCCATCTGGTGCGCGAAAGATCGCAACCAAGCGCTGGATGACGCCATGAACGGCAAGGGCGTGCAGCCGGCGAGCTGCAGCGTGGATATCGCCAAACATTACACCCTCGGCGTGCAAATGGGCGTCAACGGCACCCCGGCGATGGTCCTCAGCAACGGCATGGTGCTGCCGGGCTATCAGGGGCCGAAAGAGCTGAAGGCGTTCCTCGACGAGCATAAAAAACAGACAAGCGGTAACTGATTCGCGTGAAACAACAGATACAACTACGCCGCCGCGAGGCGGTTGACGGCGTCGATTTACCCGCCGATCTGCCGCCGCTGCTGCAGCGGCTGTATGCCAGCCGCGGGGTGCGCAGCGCCCAGGAGCTGGAGCGCAGCGTCAAAGGCATGCTCCCCTGGACACAGCTCACCGGCGTTGAAAAAGCGGTCGGGATGCTGCACGACGCATTCCAGAAAGGGCTGCACATTGTCGTGGTCGGCGATTTTGACGCCGACGGCGCCACCAGCACCGCGCTCAGCGTGCTGGCCCTGCGCGCGCTGGGCTACGGCAACGTCTCCTACCTGGTGCCGAACCGTTTTGAAGACGGCTACGGCTTAAGCCCGGAAGTGGTCGATCAGGCTCACGCCCGCGGCGCGCAGATGATCATGACCGTCGACAATGGGATCTCGTCCCATGCCGGCGTCGATCATGCCCATGCCCTGGGGATCCCGGTGCTGGTGACCGATCACCACCTGCCGGGGGAGACGCTGCCGGCGGCGGAGGCCATCGTTAACCCTAACCTGCGCGATTGCGACTTCCCATCGAAATCGCTAGCCGGGGTGGGGGTGGCGTTCTATCTGATGCTGGCGCTGCGCACCTTTCTGCGTGATAACGGCTGGTTCGACGCCCGCGGCATCGCCGCGCCGAACCTTGCCGAGCTGCTGGATTTGGTGGCGCTTGGCACCGTTGCCGACGTCGTGCCGCTGGATGCTAACAACCGTATTCTCACCTGGCAGGGGTTAAGCCGCATTCGCGCCGGCAAGTGCCGGCCCGGCATTAAGGCGCTGCTGGAGATTGCCAACCGCGATCCGCAAAAGCTGGCGGCCAGCGACCTCGGTTTCGCCCTCGGGCCGCGCCTGAACGCGGCGGGACGGCTGGACGACATGTCGGTCGGCGTCGCGCTGCTGCTGTGCGATAACATCGGCGAAGCGCGCGTGTTAGCCAACGAGCTTGACGCGCTCAACCAGACGCGCAAAGAGATCGAGCAGGGGATGCAGGCGGAAGCGTTAACCCTGTGTCAACAGCTGGAACGCAGTAGCGACACCCTGCCCGGCGGGCTGGCGATGTACCATCCGCAGTGGCACCAGGGGGTGGTCGGCATCCTCGCCTCGCGAATTAAGGAACGTTTCCACCGGCCGGTGATCGCCTTTGCGCCCACCGGCGACGGCACGCTGAAAGGCTCCGGCCGCTCCATTCAGGGGCTGCATATGCGCGATGCGCTGGAGCGCCTTGATACGCTCTATCCGGGGCTGATCCTGAAGTTCGGCGGCCACGCGATGGCGGCAGGATTATCGCTGGAAGAGGCGCGCTTTGAGGAGTTTCAGCAGCGCTTCGGCGAGCTGGTGACCGAGTGGCTGGATCCCGCGCTGTTGCAGGGCGAGGTGGTCTCCGACGGCCCGCTGACGGCGGCGGAGATGAGCATGGAAGTAGCGCAGATGCTGCGCGACGCCGGGCCGTGGGGACAGATGTTCCCGGAACCACTCTTTGACGGCCGTTTCCGTCTGCTGCAGCAGCGGCTGGTGGGCGAGCGTCACCTGAAGGTGATGGTCGAGCCAGTTGACGGCGGCCCCCTGCTGGACGGTATCGCCTTCAACGTGGATACTTCCATCTGGCCCGACAACGGCGTGCGCGAAGTCCAGTTAGCCTACAAGCTCGACATCAATGAGTTCCGCGGCAACCGCAGCCTGCAGCTGATCATCGATCACCTCTGGCCAAATTGACAACAGTGTATGAATAAGGGCGCGAATCCGGTAGAATTCCGCTCTTATCACCGCATTTTGACAAATCCATTAAAAGAAACCGACCATGTTTGAAATAAATCCGGTAAAAAACCGCATTCAGGACCTCACGGAGCGCTCCGACGTTCTTAGGGGGTATCTTTGACTACGATGCCAAGAAAGAGCGTCTCGAAGAAGTAAACGCCGAGCTGGAACAGCCGGACGTCTGGAACGAACCTGAACGCGCTCAGGCGCTGGGTAAAGAGCGTTCTTCCCTGGAAGCCATCGTAGATACCCTGGATCAGATGTCCCAGGGGCTGGAAGACGTTGCCGGCCTGCTGGATCTGGCCGTGGAAGCGGACGACGAAGAGACCTTCAACGAAGCCGTCGCCGAGCTGGATACGCTGGAAGAGAAGCTGGCGCAGCTTGAGTTCCGCCGCATGTTCTCCGGCGAATACGACAGCGCCGATTGCTACCTTGATATTCAGGCCGGTTCCGGCGGCACCGAAGCCCAGGACTGGGCCAGCATGCTGATGCGCATGTACCTGCGCTGGGCGGAAGCGCGCGGCTTTAAGACCGAAATCATCGAAGAATCCGAAGGTGAAGTCGCAGGGATTAAATCCGTGACCATCAAGATCATTGGTGATTACGCCTACGGCTGGCTGCGTACCGAAACCGGCGTTCATCGTCTGGTGCGTAAGAGCCCGTTCGATTCCGGCGGCCGCCGTCATACCTCCTTCAGCTCCGCGTTCGTTTACCCGGAAGTCGAAGACGATATCGATATCGAAATTAACCCGGCTGACCTGCGCATTGACGTATACCGCGCCTCCGGCGCCGGTGGGCAGCACGTTAACCGTACAGAATCCGCGGTGCGTATTACCCACATCCCGACCGGGTTGGTAACGCAGTGCCAGAACGACCGTTCGCAGCACAAAAACAAAGACCAGGCCATGAAGCAGATGAAAGCGAAGCTTTATGAGCTGGAGATGCAGAAGAAAAATGCCGAGAAGCAGGCGATGGAAGACAACAAGTCCGATATCGGCTGGGGCAGCCAGATCCGCTCTTACGTGTTGGATGACTCGCGTATTAAAGATCTGCGTACCGGGGTGGAAACCCGCAACACTCAGGCGGTGCTCGACGGCAGCCTGGACCAATTTATCGAAGCAAGTTTGAAAGCAGGGTTATGAGGAACCAACATGTCTGAACAACAAGCACAGGGCGCTGACGCGGCAATTGACCTTAATAATGAACTGAAAACCCGTCGCGAGAAGCTGGCTGCGCTGCGTGAGCAGGGCGTCGCTTTCCCGAACGATTTCCGTCGTGACCATACCTCTGACCAACTGCACGCTGACTTCGATGGCAAAGAAAACGAAGAGCTGGAAGCGCTGAACGTTGAAGTGGCCGTGGCTGGCCGCATGATGACCCGTCGTATCATGGGTAAAGCGTCCTTCGTCACCCTGCAGGACGTTGGCGGCCGCATCCAGCTGTACGTGGCGCGTGACGATCTGGCGGAAGGCGTTTACAACGACCAGTTCAAAAAATGGGACCTCGGCGACATCATTGCCGCCCGCGGTAAGCTGTTCAAGACCAAAACCGGTGAGTTGTCTATCCACTGCACCGAGCTGCGTCTGCTGACCAAAGCCCTGCGCCCGTTACCGGACAAGTTCCATGGCCTGCAGGATCAGGAAGCGCGCTATCGTCAGCGTTACCTCGACCTGATCTCCAACGATGAATCGCGCAAGACCTTCAAAGTGCGTTCGCAGATCCTGGCGGGCATCCGTCAGTTCATGGTTGGCCGCGGCTTTATGGAAGTGGAAACCCCGATGATGCAGGTGATCCCGGGCGGCGCTTCCGCGCGTCCGTTCATCACCCATCATAACGCGCTGGATCTGGACATGTACCTGCGTATCGCGCCGGAACTGTACCTCAAGCGTCTGGTGGTGGGCGGCTTCGAACGCGTCTTCGAGATCAACCGTAACTTCCGTAACGAAGGGATCTCCGTTCGTCATAACCCAGAGTTCACCATGATGGAACTCTACATGGCTTATGCGGATTACAAAGATCTGATTGAGCTGACCGAATCCCTGTTCCGCACCCTGGCGCAGGACATCCTCGGCAACACCGAAGTGCCTTACGGCGACCAGGTGTTCGACTTCGGCAAGCCGTTTGAAAAACTGACCATGCGCGAAGCGATCAAGAAATACCGTCCGGAAACCGAGATGGCGGATCTGGATAACTTCGATTCCGCGAAAGCGATCGCTGAGTCTATCGGCATCAAAGTGGAGAAGAGCTGGGGTCTGGGCCGTATCGTGACCGAGATCTTCGAAGAAGTGGCGGAAGCGCACCTGATCCAGCCAACCTTCATCACCGAATACCCGGCGGAAGTTTCTCCGCTGGCGCGCCGTAACGACGTGAACCCGGAAATCACCGACCGCTTTGAATTCTTCATTGGCGGCCGTGAGATCGGTAACGGCTTTAGCGAGCTGAACGACGCCGAAGACCAGGCGCAGCGCTTCCAGGATCAGGTTGATGCGAAAGCCGCAGGCGACGACGAAGCAATGTTCTACGATGAAGACTACGTGACCGCGCTGGAGCACGGCCTGCCGCCGACCGCCGGTCTGGGTATTGGTATCGACCGCATGGTGATGCTGTTCACTAACAGCCACACCATCCGCGACGTGATCCTCTTCCCGGCAATGCGTCCGCAGAAATAATCGCGTCTTGTGCATTGCAAAAAACCCGGCTTGCCGGGTTTTTTTATGTCTGACGTGAGGTCTGAAGGCTGGCGTAACCCGACTCAGCGCAGGCCGGGGGCTCCCGGATGGCGGCGTAAACGCCTTATCCGGGCTACGCAACAGCGCAGAACCGTAGGCCTGTGCCAGCGTAGCGCCGCCAGGCAACGATGACCGTTATGGCGCCGCTTTTTACGCCGGGTGGTGGCGGCAGCGAGACGAGTCAGCTTACCCGCGCAGACGCGCAACAAAGTCGGTCAGCGCCTGGCGGGCGTCCCGATTTTCCGCTTCCAGCACCATCCACGGGCTAAACGCCCAGGGCGTGGCGGCCAGCGCGCTTAACATCGTTGCCAGGTCAACCCACTGATAATCCATGACTTCATCGTCATTAGGCTGCACTTCGCTCACCACGCGCGCGGCATACACCGGACATACTTCGTTCTCAACGATACCGTTTGGGGCGACCGCCCGGTAGCGGAAGGCCGGGTGAACCGGCGCGATATCGGCGATCTCCACGCCGAGTTCGAAGCGGCAGCGGCGCGTGACGGCCTGCTCGAAGGTCTCGCCCTGCTGGGGGTGTCCGCAGACCGAGTTGGTCCATACCCCGGGCCAGGCTTTTTTGCCCAACGAACGACGAGTGACCAGCAACTGACCCTGCTGGTTAAACAGCCAGCAGGAAAACGCGAGATGTAAAGGGGTATCAAGCGTATGGGCGGCATACTTCTCCAGCATACCGGCAGGCTGATCCTGCTCATCCAGTAAAATGACGTGTTCCCCGGCCATGACGACTCCTGAAAATAAATAAAGACCCGGCACAAACCCGCCGGGTCATGTACTCAGGCCACTAGGTTAGCCCATAAATGGCAGAAAGGCATTACCAAAACAAGCCCTGGAGGCGGCTCTGTGAACGGCCACCCGCATGTTGGGGAAGACCATCATGACGTGCGGCACCAACAGCAATCACTGTTCGTCACGGGCCGTATTCGATGGCTGGGGGGATTGGTTTCGCCATCAGGGATGACGCCCTGCGCCGCGGACTGGTATGATATTCGCCCTGATTGCGAGGTAAGTGGTTGTGTTAAGTGCAGGATGCCTGATGATGAAACGCGTTTATATGACACTGATGCTGGTGGTAAGCCTGGCGCTGGCTGGCTGCTCCAGCACCTCCGATTCCGGTACGACCTACACCGTTAAACGCGGCGATACCCTGTATGGCATCTCCCGCACCACCGGCACCAGCGTTCGCGATCTGGCCCGCCTGAATAACATCTCCCCGCCTTACACCATTGAGGTGGGGCAGAAGCTGAAGCTTAACGGCAGCAGTTCAACGAAGACAACGAAGAAAAAATCTTCCTCTACGCGCACCGCGGCGGTCACGCCTTCGTCCGCAGTACCTCAGTCCTCCTGGCCGCCGGTGGGGCAGCGCTGCTGGCGCTGGCCGACCAGCGGCAAAGTGGTCCTGCCTTATTCCACCGCCGATGGCGGCAATAAAGGCATTGATATCGCCGGAACCCGCGGCCAGCCGGTGTATGCCGCCGGGGCGGGCAAGGTAGTCTACGTCGGCAATCAGCTGCGCGGCTATGGCAATCTGATCATGATTAAGCACAGCGAGGATTACATCACCGCCTATGCCCACAACGATAAGCTAATGGTGAATAATGGCCAGAGCGTGAAGGCCGGCCAGCAAATTGCCACCATGGGCAGTACGGATGCCGACTCAGTGCGGCTGCATTTCCAGATCCGCTACCGGGCGACGGCCATCGATCCGCTGCGCTACCTGCCGCCGCAGGGAAGTAAACCTAAGTGCTAAAAGGTTATTTTATCGCCAGTCAGCATCCGGCAGGCTTGTCACAGGGTGCGTAAGGGCTATAATGCTTCTCGCACCTCTTCGCGGGCGTAGTTCAATGGTAGAACGAGAGCTTCCCAAGCTCTATACGAGGGTTCGATTCCCTTCGCCCGCTCCAATTTCAAGTCTCCTGAAGTCTACCCAACTCAATTTTCCCTTGAAAAATAAGCGGTTATAGCTTTCTGTTAGTCTATTGAACTCCGACGGAGGACTCCACTTTGGTTGCCGGATCGGCGTTTTGCGCTGCTGGCGCTGGAGTCGTAGCGTTTAGTGATATTTTCGCACTTATCCTGTTTCCGCAGGATGAGTGATTTTACGCAACCGGCTCGCGCTGACGACGACCGATACCGCAGAGGCCGCGGCGGCGCTCCACAGCGCAACATGAATTGCCCTTTCATCTGCTGCCAGCAGAACGCCTACAGCGGCGGCTCCCAGGCACTGCCCGAAAGTGCGCATAATGGATAAAACACCGGACGCATAACTCGCGTGCTCACGAATAACGTTTGAGAGCATTTCCCGGTTATTGGGACTCTGAAAGCAGCCAAACCCTATTCCGCACACCAGACTTCGCAGGCAGATATCCCACATTGAAGGGCTGGCGGGTAACGTCGCCAGCAGGATCAAACCGACGACAAATATCACCAGCCCCAGAGTGGATATCGCCGGGGCTGATATCGTGTCCGCCCAACGGCCTGCATGCGGCGCAATCACCACGATCCCTAATGGCCACGGCGTAAACAGCAGGGCAGACACTACCGGACTGTAGCCGTATTCGCTCTGAAACAGGAAGGGTAGCGCAATAAAGGTGATCCCCTGGCTGAAAAAAGCAATCATCGACGTGAAGGCCGCGAGGGTAAAACGTTCATTTTTAAACATGGTCGGCGGCAGTAAGGGATGACCCGTGCGGCGGATTTGCCAGATAAAAGCCATGCCGCTCAGCGCAGCGAGAGCCATCCAGCAAAGGCTGCCGAATTGATAAGTGGCGTTCTGTAGGCTGTTCGCCGCCATGATCGTCGAACCCAACAGCAGCGCCGACAATATGGCGCCCAGGGTGTCGAAGGGCGCCTGTATACGGATCGCATCCCGCGGCAGCGCTCTGACCGCCAGCAGTAAGGCGAGGGTGCCGGGAAGAACGTTTATCGCAAACAGCCATTGCCAGCTCAGGGTGTGAAGGATCGTACCACCCAATACCGGGCCGATAGCGGAGCTGGAGGCAATGAGCAGGGCATGGAACCCCAGAATGCGGCCAAGTAATCGTCCGGGAAATACGGACCTGAGTATTGCGGGGGCAATACTCAGCGTTGCCGCGCCGCCGATCCCCTGAAGCACGCGCATACCGATAAGCACTTCGGGCTTATTCGCCAGCGCGCAACCCAGTGATGTCAGGGTAAAGGTCGTCAGGCCCGCCAGAAATACGGGGCGATAACCCAGACGGGCCGCAAGCGCCGCGAATATCGCCAGCGTCATCGCAGCCGCCAGCAGATACCCGTTGGCGAACCAGACGGCAATACCGGCAGGTACCTGCATCTCCTGAGCCATTGAGGGCAGGGCAATGTTGATCATGGTGCCATCAAACACGCCCATTAAGGTGGTGGTCATTATTGCGGCCATCACCCGTGCGCGCGCCGGCCCAGGCAGTCCTTCGTCGCCGGGTTGGCTGGAAAAGAGCGTCATCATTTGTCCTCTGAGAAGAGTGTATGGATGACAAAACTATAAAGATGGCTTTTACTGGGCGGAAGGCGCACTATTTTCACTTTATTGTTGCATCAAACGCCTTATCTTAATGTGCTGGGAGAAAGGGTAATGTCTGATCCCGATTTTAATTTGCTGGTAGCTCTCGACATATTGCTGAGTGAAGCGAGTGTCGCAGGTGCGGCACGTCGTCTGAACCTCAGCACCTCGGCCATGAGCCGAACATTAAGCAGATTACGCGATGTCACAGGAGACCCGATTCTGGTGCGCGCCGGGCGTAACATGGTACTGACCCCGTGGGCCGAAGCGACCCGGGATCGCGCCAGGCGTGCAGTGCACGAGGCCAGGGCAGTATTGCAGCCCTCAACGGAAACGTTCTGCGCGCGAAGTCTGGCGCGTCTTTTTACCATCAGGGCAAACGATGGTTTTGTGGTGGCGTTTGGGCCTGCGCTCATCGCAGCGGTTGCCGACGCCGCGCCTGACGTCTGTATACGCTTCGCGCCTAAGCCGGAAAAAACGTCGCGCTATCTTCGGGAAGGGCTGGTTGATCTGGAGATTGGCGTTCAGAGTAATATGGGGCCAGAAATACGGCTGCAACGACTGTTTGAGGATCGGTTTGTTGGCGTCGTGCGTAAAGGGCACCCGCTGGCTAAGCAGGCAGAAATAGGCGTGGGTGATTATGTCGCCTGGGGCCATGTGGTAGCGTCACCCGAGGGCGCGTTGCACGGATCCGTTGACGATGCGCTGGCCGAACTGGGGACAAAACGTAAAATTGCGAGCGTCGTACCGGGATTTCCGACAGCACTGTCCGTGGCGCTGGAATCGGATCTTATCGCCATGATACCCGCACTCTATTTACTCAATCAGCAGGTAACGGACCAGGTACACGTTTTCGAGCTGCCGTTCAAAAGCCGTCGTATTACGGTATCGCAGATGTGGCACCCAAGGATGGAACGCGACCCCGGTCACCGCTGGCTGAGAAAGCAAATTCTTGCGATATGCGGTGGGGGGAGGTCAGTCATGGCCTGACCAAATAGACATGTCCGCGCTACAGTCTCGCCACAGCGATCGCTGCTTTCAAAGGATGAGACTCATGACGGCATACGGAACGGAAATTTTCTCAATGAGCGATCTGAACAGATTCACGATCGAAGTCTCCATACTTCGATAGACCGTTTATGTTCTTTCCGTGAGACCTAATCGAAAGCCCTCGTGGTACCTTTAAATTAACAATTAACGACGAATAAAGGACAGCTTCCCTGTCCTTTATTCTTTTTTATTCAGTTTTGCTCTCGCGATCGCAATACCTCACCGACCACAGGAGCAGCGGTAAACGCATTTGGCCATCCCGCGTAGAACGCCGCCTGGGCAACCACTTCTCCGGCCTCTTCAGCCGAAAGCCCATTATCCATGGCTCTGTTTAGGTGGTAGCCAATCTGCGCGCTCTGTCCGGCGGCGATTAACGCGCTGACCGTCACCAGGCTTCTGTCGCGGGGCGTTAGCGCGGGCCGTTGCCAGAGGTCGAGAAACAGCGGGTCGGCGGTAAATTTAACCAGGCCAGGTGAAATGGGGCCGACATTTTTTTCGACGGTGTCTGCACGCTGTTTCTCTACCTGTTCATTGAGGGGCAGCAGCGTCGGCGAGGCGGCGGGCAGGGCCTCTGCCGTCACGCCCCTGGCTTCAAAGATGGCTTTAGCGACGCTGACGGCTGACATCGCATTGGGCCAGCCAGCGTAGAAGGCGAGGTGAGTAATGATCTCTGACACTTCCGCTGGCGTCACGCCGCTATCGAGCGCGACGGCAATATAGTGCTTCAGCTCTCCTGGCTGGTTGCGGGCAATCAGCATCGCCATGGTCACGATGCTACGGTCGCGGGCGGACAGGGCGTCACGTTGCCAGAGGTCGTTGCTGATGGCCTCGCGGCCGAAGCGCGCCAGCGCCGGCGACACCGCTTGAATATCAGCGTCCGTAAGGGTAGAAGGGGTAATTTTCATCATAGCTTCATCTCTTTGTTCGTTGGCATAAGCAAAATCAGACAGCACAAGCGACAAGGCTGCCGCGGCAATCACGTTTTTCATATTTGCTCCTTTCCGATCCACTGGGCGGATCGTTAGCGCGTCCACACCTGAGGATGGTCTTTGGCTTGCGGCGTGTTTTGCGCCATCACGCCGGTGAGGAAGTGCGGCTGATAGGCTTCTTCCAGATAGCGGATTTCTTCCGGGCTCAGTTGAAGGGCTACAGCGTTGACCGCGCCGTCAACATGATGCTTTTGCGTGGCACCGACCACCGGGGCGGTGACTTTAGTCAGCAGCCAGGCCAGCGAAATTTCGGTCATGGAGACCTGATGCCGTTCGGCAAGTTCGGCGACGCGGGCAATAATGCTCCGATCCTGCTCTGCCGTGCGGTCGTATTTGCCCCGGGCATAATCATCTTCCACCGCTCGCCGCGTGTGGCCTTCTAAGCGGGCGAGACGGCCGCTGGCCAGCGCGCTATAGGGAGTCATCGCGATATTATCTTCCGCGCACAGCCCGAACAGCTCTCGTTCGTCTTCACGCATAATCAGGTTGTAGTGGCTCTGCACAGAAACAAAGGACGTGAGCCCTTCGCGTTCGGCAAGGGCGTTCGCCTTCGCCAACTGCCAGGCATAACAATTGGAAATGCCAATCGCGCGCACCTTGCCGGCGGCGACAGCGGCATGCAGCGCCTCCAGCACGTCGATAACCGGGGTGTTGTAATCCCAGATGTGGTAAATGTAGAGGTCGATGTAGTCCATCCCAAGGTTTCGCAGACTCTGGTCAAGCGAGCGGGTGATCGCCTGTTTTCCGCTGATCCCCTCGGCAATCTGGGCAGCGGTTCGTGGCAGAAACTTGGTGGCCAGCACCACATCCTCGCGTTTTGCCATCTCCCGCAGCGCCCGGCCAACGTACCGTTCGCTGGAGCCGTTCTGATAGGCGATGGCGGTATCGTAAAAATTGATGCCCTGTTCCAGCGCGTAGCGGATGATCTCCCTGCTGGCTGTTTCGTCCAGCGTCCAGCGATGCTGGCCCGTTGACGGATCGCCAAACCCCATACATCCCATGCAGATGCGGGAGACCAGTAAGTCACTCTTCCCGAGCCGGGTATACTGCATCTTTATTTTCTCCCTTTGGGTTATTCCACCAGAGTTTTAAGCCGTGCGATCAGTCTGGCCGCGTGTTCCCGGGCACGCGTTTTTTGCTGAGCGATTTTGTCGGCATCCCGGTCGGCGTAGCTAATGCCGCAGGTATAAACCGGCGCCAGCAGCTCAAGATTGCACAGCCTGGCCGTGGTCTCGAAGGGAAGGAGATACTCCTCAATGGCATGGCCAAAGAAACCGTCAGCGGTATAGAGCGTCTGTGGCGCTCCCGTGGTGAAGGAGAGGATCAGCTTTTTACCACCCAGTTTCGCCGTTGAGCCATGGGCGAAGCCGTGGACAAAGACCTCGTCCAGCCACTGTTTCATTAACCCGGGCAGCCCATACCAGCTAAAGGGAAACTGCCAGACAATCACATCCGCCTGCAGCAGGCTTTCCTGCTCTGCGGCGATGTTGAATTTGCCGTCCGGATAGAGCCAGTCCAGACGACGGATTTCCGCATCAGGCAGGGCGGTCGCCAGCTCATCGAGGATGGTGGCGTTGGCGATGGAATGGTTAAGATCCGGATGCCCGGAAACGATAAGGATATGAGGCTTTCTCATCGTTACTCCTGAGGTTTAAATTCGGCAGAGAAGAGGTTTTCCCAGTTAATAAACGAGCCGAGTGGAATACACTCGAAGGTTAATAAACCCGCCTTCGCCAGCGGAAATTCGGCCATGACGTTATTCGCCTCTTCCACGGTGTCGCACTCTAGGAAAATAGCGACGCCGGGTCGGTCCTGACGGAAATAGATGTCGCGGATAAAGCCAGATTTATACAGCCCCCAGGCATGGAGGGCTTCCGCGGTAAGGTGCGGCGCATAGTGTTCCAGCGTTGCGCCGGGCGCGGGGATATCCAGACATAAAATTCGCATCGTTGTCTCCGGAAAGTCGTTATCAGCGGGAAGAGACAAAAGTATACGAGCCACAGGGAGTGAAGATTAGGCGGTCATTGACTTAAGAATATTTAGCCTGTACTTAATAATCAGGCGAGACTGTCGCAAGGAGATGCTATGAATAACGCCCTTTATAATCAAATACGCATCTTTCAGAGCATTGCGCGCGAAGGCAATATCTCGGCCGCGGCGAGGAAATTAGAAATCACGCCGCCGTCTGTTAGCAATGCCCTTAAGCTGCTGGAGGAGCATATCGGTCATCCGCTTTTTGTGCGTACCACCCGGCGAATCGAGCTGACGGAAACTGGCCAACAGTTGCTGGAGCAAACCGCTGCGGCGGTCGAGGTTCTGGAAACATCGCTGGAGAGCCTCCGCGATCAGAATCGGGAACCCTCCGGGGCGGTGAGAATTACGCTCTCGCGCTTTGCCTACCTGCTTATTCTTAAACCGGCGATGGCGGCTTTCTGTCAGCAATACCCGGGGATCCAGCTGGAAATATCGGTCTATGACGGTACCGTCAATATCATTGAAGAACGATTCGACCTTGGGATCCGCTTTGGCGATATTCTCGAAGGCGGGGTGGTCGCCCGCCCGTTAATGAAACCGTTTCGCGAAGGGTTATATGCCTCCTCAGCCTATCTGGCCGAATATGGCGTGCCTGAGTCGCCCGCCGATCTCAGCCATCACCGGCTGATTGGCTATCGCTTTATTACCAACCACCGCATCCTGCCGCTGATCCTCAATGACCACGGCGAGCAACTCACCGTGGAGATGCCGGGGCAGTTAATCAGCAATGATATTGACGTCATGGCAGACGGTATCCGCCATGGATTGGGGATTGGCCGCTTGTTTGAACCTATCTGGCGGCTACAGCCCGATCGTGAACAGTTTCTACCGGTGATGGAGGACTACTGGAAAACCTATCCGCCGGTTTATCTCTATTACCCGAAAAACGCGGGTAAAACGAAAAGGGTGAAAGCCCTGATTGATTTTCTGATAGCGCATACTGCGGCATAAAGGCTATTTTGCGTGCGAAATGTCTGAAGACACCGGCCCTGTCTTTCCCTCTGTCTTAACCCTATACTCCCTGCGGATAAAGCGGTTTTTTATCGCGGTGCAACGGCTTATCCCATCGTCAACGCGATGGGCGGGGAATTTCAATAAGGGAGAGGCAGCAATGGGCAGACGCTTAATGGTCTGTGTATTCGCGCTGGTGGCGTTTTCAGCCACTGCAGCGCATGGCCATCACGGCCAGTCGGTAATATCGGGCGCCGACGGCGGCAACGGTTCGGACGGCGGCAGTAGCGATAACTCCTCGGGCAGGGCAGGGTGCCCGGGCGGCACCGATCCCGATAAGCACGGCCATTTTTACCTGCCCGGCACCCGCGAACCCTGCAATCCTGGCCCTCAGGATGCAGAGAATGTCGGGTCTTCCCGCTAGCGTTCAGCTCAGATCGTGCAGCGCTTTGTCCAGCGGCGGGGAAAGCTGAATATCCCGAAATGCAACCGCCAGTCCGCCGCGCTCCGGTGAGCAGCACATGACGCCGGCTTTTACCGGGCCTGGCGGAAAGTAGCCAAGACGCAGCAGCGGCCAGCGCTCGCCGTCGGTCGAATACTGCAGCCTTAACGCATCGCCTTTGCGGGTCAGCCGTAGCCAGAAAGTGCGCGGGTCGCCGGGGAAAAGCCCGGTGGCCCAGTCGGAGTGGGTTAACGTCAGCACGCTGCCGATGGCCGGGGCATCGTCATTAAACTCAATCCCCGCCTTCAGCCAGGTCTGCTCGTCCGCCATCATCATCAGCCCGGCCTGGTCGTAAAGCGTGGTGAAATCCGCACAGATTTTTGCCTGCAGGGTAAAATCGCCCTCCACCTCAGCGGCATAAAGATGGCCGGAGAAGCGTTCGAAGCCATACCAGGTATGGCGCCAGAAGTCGGTATGCTTATCGGTGACCACCGTCAGGCCGTCGGCATCGCGGTGCCACTCGGCAGGTTCATTAATCCAGTGAAAGGATGGCTGCATTTTTCCTCCGGAACAGGCTTATAACAGCGACTGCAGCGCGGGCGACGCCATGCTGGCCTCAAAGGGAATAATCTCCGTATGGGCGAGGCCCAGCTGCTGGAAGGGATCCTGGCCCAGACGCGATTCCAGAATTTCCCGGCTGTCGCATTTCGCCAGAATCACCCCGCCGGTACGAGGAATACGGCGGCCGGAGGCGAGAAAGAGGCCGTCAGCATAGCATTTTTTGAGCCATTCGACGTGGGCGGGGATCGCGTTGTCAATCTCTTCGAGCGGTTTTATATACGTTAAAACAACCACATAAATCGTACTCATCCTGAAAACCCTGTCAATCCGATGGGATCTTCAGCCTGACACATTTCAATGATGGATAAAAGAAAGCGCGGCATTTTTGCGTGCTATTGAGCAGGAGGCGCGTGTTGCAACAGCAGGGAGATTTATCGCAGCTGTGAAAAAAACATATATGTATTTTCGAATGTATATTGATCTTTAATCGTGGTCCCGTATGCTGTCCGTCACGCTTGAGGAGAAACCATGTCTTTATTACCCCTGCAACTGTTCAAAAACCTCGCCGATGAAACCCGGCTGGGGATCGTGCTGTTGCTCAAGGCCCGGGGAGAGCTGTGCGTGTGCGATCTCTGTACGGCGCTCGCCCAGTCCCAGCCCAAGATCTCCCGCCATCTGGCAATGCTGCGGGAGAGTGGGCTGCTGCGGGATCGAAAACAGGGTAAGTGGGTCCATTATCGCCTCTCTCCGCAGATGCCGGCCTGGGCGGCGCAGGTGATTGAGCAGGCCTGGCTAAGTCAGCAGGACGATGTGCGGCTGATGATCAGCAGACTGACCGACGGGCCAGGTTGTCGGTAAAAAATTTATCTTGTCATATATGATTTTTCGAATGTGATTGGTGGAGGAACGATGTTGCTGGCAGGTGCGATTTTTGTCCTGACCCTGGTGCTGGTGATCTGGCAGCCGCGGGGTTTAGGGATCGGCTGGAGCGCGGCCTTTGGCGCGGCGCTGGCGCTGGTCACCGGAGGCGTACAGATAGCCGATATCCCGGTGGTGTGGCATATCGTCTGGAATGCCACCGCCACGTTTATCGCCGTGATCATTATCAGCCTGCTGCTCGACGAGTCCGGCTTTTTTGAATGGGCCGCGCTACACGTTTCCCGCTGGGGAAGAGGGCGGGGTCGTCTGCTGTTTACCTGGATTATCCTGCTCGGCGCGGCGGTGGCGGCGCTGTTTGCCAACGACGGCGCGGCGCTGATCCTCACGCCCATCGTGATTGCCATGCTGCGGGCGCTGGGGTTCAGTAAGGGAACGATGCTGGCCTTTGTCATGGCAGCCGGGTTTATTGCCGATACCGCCAGCCTGCCGCTGGTGGTGTCGAATTTAGTGAATATCGTGTCGGCAGATTTCTTTGCCATTGGCTTCAGGGAGTACGCTTCGGTGATGGTGCCGGTCGATCTCGCTGCGATCATCTCCACCCTGGCGATGCTGCACCTGTTCTTTCGCAAGGATATCCCACCCGCCTGGGATATGGCGTTACTGAAAGCGCCGGCCACGGCGATAAAAGATCCGGCGACGTTCCGTACCGGCTGGGGCGTGCTGCTGCTGTTGCTGGTCGGCTTTTTCGTTCTTGACCCGCTGGGGATCCCGGTCAGCGCCATCGCGGCGCCGGGAGCGGGGATCCTGTTTGCTGTCGCGAAGCGCGGGCGGGTGATTAACACCGGCAAGGTGCTGCGCGGCGCCCCATGGCAGATTGTGATCTTCTCGCTGGGGATGTATCTGGTGGTGTATGGCCTGCGAAACGCCGGATTAACGGATTATCTGACCACGGTGCTGAACATGCTGGCGGAGCGCGGGCTGTGGGCCGCGACGCTGGGCACCGGTATCCTGTCGGCCTTCCTCTCTTCAATCATGAATAATATGCCCAGCGTACTGGTCGGCGCCCTGTCGATTGATGGCAGTGCGGCAACAGGGACGATCAAAGAGGCCATGATATATGCCAACGTCATCGGCTGCGATCTGGGGCCGAAAATCACGCCGATTGGGAGCCTGGCCACGCTGCTCTGGCTGCATGTGCTGGCGCAGAAGCACATCACCATCGGTTGGGGTTATTATTTCCGCTGCGGCATCATCATGACCCTGCCGGTGCTGCTTGTGACGCTGGCCGCGCTGGCGCTGCGTCTCTCTTTCAACCAGCCATGAGAACGTACTATGAGCATCACCATTTACCATAACCCTGACTGCGGTACCTCGCGTAATACCCTGGCGCTGATCCGCAACAGCGGCGCTGAGCCCACCATTATCTATTATCTGGAGACGCCGCCGTCGCGCGATGAGCTGCGCCAGCTGATCGCCGCGATGGCGATCCCGGTGCGGGCGCTGCTGCGGCAAAACGTCGAACCCTACGACGCGCTGGGCCTGGCGGAAGACCGGTTTACAGATGACCAGTTAATCGACTTTATGCTCCAGCATCCGATCCTGATTAACCGTCCGATCGTGGTGACGCCGCGGGGCACCCGGCTCTGCCGCCCGTCAGAGGTGGTGCTGGAGATCCTGCCGGCGCCGCAAAAAGGCGCCTTCGTGAAGGAAGACGGTGAGCGGGTCATTGATCGGGCGGGGCAGCGTGTAAAATAGCGCGCAAAATGGCGCCGGCGATAGCAGCCGGCAAGCCTTGTAAATCCTGCCGCACGGTTGGCTCTCCGGGGGTAGCACCTGGATGGCTTAACAATATTCTCCCTTAGCGCTATTTCTGCCTCCTCCGGCCCGTTTCCCTTACTTTTGCTGTCGTTATATGCCCTGCCCGCACCGACGGTTTTTGTCCTTTGTTAATCAATCAACTTACTGTTTTTAATAAATAAAATTATGTATTCTGCACAATGGCATAATGTCAACGCCGTTTACGTTTTTGCGAACATTAAATCTATAAAACTAGATGTTTGTCGACTTTTCATCTAAAAAGGAACGGTAAGGGGCTGGACAAAACCACTGCATGGTTATCAAATGGTTAAAAATGCTCGTATCTGATGTTAAGACAAACAAATTATAAATCGTCAGCCCGCTTTATACGGTTAACTTGCGCTGCGGCGCACCTTTTCTGGAGAATTTATGCATTCCTCTGTTAATAAAAACGAAAGCCGTACCTTTTTCGGCCATCCTTATCCGCTGGGCTCCCTGTTCTTCACTGAAATGTGGGAGCGTTTCTCGTTTTACGGGATCCGTCCCTTACTGATCCTGTTTATGGCGGCGACGGTTTACGACGGCGGGATGGGGCTGGCGCGGGAGAACGCCTCGGCGATCGTCGGGATTTTTGCCGGCAGTATGTATCTGGCCGCGCTGCCGGGCGGCTGGCTGGCGGATAACTGGCTAGGCCAGCAGCGCGCCGTCTGGTACGGCTCGATTCTTATCGCCCTCGGGCACCTGTCGATCGCCCTGTCGGCATGGCTGGGCAACGACCTGTTCTTTATCGGCCTGATGTTTATCGTCCTCGGTTCCGGGTTGTTTAAAACCTGTATCTCGGTGATGGTCGGTACCCTGTATAAAAAAGGCGACGCGCGCCGCGACGGTGGTTTTTCGCTGTTCTACATGGGGATCAACATCGGCTCGTTTATCGCGCCGTTAATCTCCGGCTGGCTGATTAAATCCCATGGCTGGCACTGGGGCTTCGGCATCGGGGGGATCGGGATGCTGGTGGCATTGATCATTTTCCGTGTCTTTGCCGTACCGTCGATGAAGCGCTATGACGCGGAGGTTGGCCTCGATTCCACCTGGAACAGCCCGGTGGCTAAAAAGAATGGAGTTGGGGCGTGGCTGCTGGCGCTGGCCCTGGGAGTGGCGGTGCTGGTCACGCTCATTAGCCTGGGCACGATCGTGATTAACCCGGTGGCGGTGGCCAGCGTGCTGGTCTATGTGATTGCCGCCTCCGTGGCGCTCTATTTCATCTGGCTGTTCGTCTTCGCCGGCCTGAGCCGTAAAGAGCGGGCGCGCCTGCTGGTATGCTTTATTTTGCTGGTCTCGGCGGCCTTTTTCTGGTCCGCGTTTGAACAGAAACCGACCTCCTTCAACCTGTTTGCTAACGACTACACCAACCGGATGATCGGCGATTTTGAGATCCCCGCGGTCTGGTTCCAGTCGATTAACGCCTTGTTTATCATTCTGCTTGCGCCGGTCTTCAGCTGGGCGTGGCCAGCGCTGGCGCGTAAAAACGTCCGTCCGGGCAGTATGACCAAATTCGTCATTGGCATCCTGTGCGCGGCGGCGGGCTTTGGCCTGATGATGCTGGCGGCGCAGAACGTCCTGAACAACGGCGGGGCCGGTGTGTCGCCGCTGTGGCTGGTGGGCAGCATCCTGATGCTGACGCTCGGCGAACTGTGCCTGAGCCCGATTGGTCTGGCGACCATGACCCTGCTGGCGCCGGAGAGAATGCGCGGCCAGATGATGGGGCTGTGGTTCTGCGCCAGCGCGCTGGGTAACCTGGCGGCGGGGCTGATTGGCGGTCATGTGAAGGCCGATCAGCTGTCGCTGCTGCCGGACCTCTTTGCCCGCTGCTCTATCGCGCTGCTGATCTGCGCCGCCGTACTGGCCGTGCTGATTGTCCCGGTCCGCCGGATGCTGGAGAACAGTCAGTCCAGCGCCGCGCAAAAATCCGTCAGCAACGCCTGACGCGATCCCCAGGCCGGTCCCCCGGGACCGGCTTGTTTTTTGTCCAACCCCCGCCTCAGCTGTGCAAAATCCCCTTTTCTGAATGCGCGATGTCCCATAACGTGAGCGTGTTCTTTGAAATCACGTCGCTTTCCGGTCCATAGTGTAGTCAGGTTTACTATGTGGTTAATATAAGGACACACCTATGCCAGCAGTCATTGATAAAGCATTGGATTTCATTGGTGGTATGAATACGTCTGAGCCAGTACCACAGTCTATGGATGAAAGTACCGCGAAGGGAATTCTCAAATATTTGAAAGAACTGGGCGTGCCAGTCAGCCCGGCTGATGTCGCTGAGCGCGGTCAGCAGCAGGGCTGGAGCGCCGGGTTTACCGACAAAGTGGCGGAGTGGGCTGAACGGGTCGCCGCCGGCGAACGGCTGGTGATTAAGCATCCGGAATTCTTTTCCACCTACATGCGCGAAGAGCTGCGCGCCCTGGTGTAATCGCCGCGCATCAATCCCGCGTCTTCTGTTTAATGCCTTCCCATCCGGGAAGGCATTCTTGCTGATGACAAACCTGTTTGGTTATTGTGCCCGCCTTTCTGCCGGGTGGCGGCTTCGCCTTACCCGGCCTACGAAAGGCAGCAATATCAAACCGTTATGCGGTTGGCTGTAGGCCCGCGCAAGCGCAGCGCCGCCGGGCAACCCCTGAAGATTGCCCTTTGGCTGCAGTCTGAATGCCTTCCCCTCCGGGAAGGCATTTTTGTTACTGGCCGCGGTAGCCGCCGCCCAGGGCTTTGATCAGGGTAATGTCGGTGCTCAGCCGCTGGGCCTCAATGTCCAGCAGCAACAACTGCTGGGCAAGAACCGCCCGTCGGGCCTCTTCGGCGGCGTAGCGGCTGAGCAGGCCGCGCTGATAATGGGCGCGAGCGCTGTCGGTGGTGGTCTGCGCCGCGGTGACCTTCAGCTGCTGCAGCGCACGCTGCTGATTCAGGTCGTTAAGCTGGCTGGAGCTGATGGCGACATCGCGAACCGCGTCCAGCACCGCCTGGTTGTACTGTTTGATCAGAATATTGCTGGCGGTGCGCACCGACTGCAGATTGGCGTTCAGACGACCGCCGTCGAAGATCGGCAGATAGAGCCCGGGCAGCAGGTTGATTTGCTGGAAAGAGGACTTAAACAGATCCCCGACGCTCAGGGCGTTATAGCCCCAGAACGCTTTGATATCAAAATGGGGATAGAAGGCCGCTTTCGCCGCGTCGACCTGGCTCAGGGAGGCGGTCACGTACCCGCGCAGCGCCTGCAGGTCCGGGCGGCGGGCCAGCAGCTCGAAAGAGAGCGACGGCGGCAGCGTCTCCTGGAGCGCAGGCAGCGCTACCGGATGGATCGCCGGCATGCTTTGCGCATCGGCGCCGATCAGCGCCCGCAGGGTTTCACGATACTGGGTCAGCATCCCCTCGGCGCTAATGATCTGCTGGCGGGCGGCGAGCTGTTCGGCCTGGGCGTTGGCCACGTCCACGCTATCCTCCACACCGCGTTGGGTCCGGTGCTCGTGGGCCGCCACCGAGAACTGGGCAATGCCCTCCAGCTCCTGCAGCAGCGCGATTTTCTGGAATGTCGCCTGCATGGCGAAATAGAGCTGCGCCACGCTGCTGGCGATGTCGAGCTCAATGCCGGCGGTCTCCGCCAGCCGGGCGTTTTTCTCGCCAATGGCGGCGGCGACCCGGGCGCGATCGGCTCCCCAGAGATCGATATTCAGCTGCGCCCCGACGCCAACGGTGTTCAGCGTATACCACGGACCGTTCTTATCCACCGGCAGGGAGTAGGAGTAGGGCCAGCTAAAGGATTTGTCGGTGATCCGCAGGCGGTTTTGCGCCGCGACGGCGGTAGCCTGCAGGCCCATCGCCGACTGGGCGAGTTCCACCGTAGACTGCGACTGGGAGATGCGCAGCCGGGCGGCCTGCATGGTCGGCGAATTCTGCAGCGCCCGATTGATCAGCATATTGAGCTGAGGGTCATCGTAGGCCTCCCACCAGCGGGCTGCCGGCCAGTTGCTGTTCGCCAGGTGGATCACCTGCGCCAGCTGGGCCTGCTGCGGATTGACGATGGCGACCTGGGCAGGCTCGTCCTGAATCAGCGCGCAGCCGCTGAGCAGCGTCAGCGTCAGGGTAAGGAGAGTGTCGCGCAGCCGCGCGGAGAAAGGAAGGATCATCATGACGTTTTAGCCTGTTGCTCAGTCGCTATCGGTGTCGGGCCCCAGTCGGGCAGGGTGGCCAGCGCGGCGGCCAGCGCCGGGCCAAAGGGGTTAGTCAGGTCGGTGGCCAGCGGTTCGGCAGGGGCCGTTGCCTCCTGTTCGATACGTTCGGCGTAGCGCCGCAGCTGTTCGGCGCAGCGGGCCAGGGTCGGGTCTCCCGGCGCGGCGTTGAGCCGGTACCCTTCGCTGAGGCGGGCGATCTCCTCGGCCCGGGCGAGGGTGGCGCGCATCGGCCAGTTTTTCGCCTGGGGCCAGGGGTGGGCATACGTGCCCAGCGGTTCGGCGCGAACCCGATGGATAAGCGCTTCGCTGTCGGTGAAGGCGACAAACAGAGGGGCCAGCGGCACCGCATCGTGCGGGGCGGCGAGGCAGTCCGCCAGCCGGCGATAGAGTCCGGCGAGGCGCGATTTCAGCTGCGGCGCTTCGCTGTCCGGCCAGAGATATAAATGGACAATGGAGGAGACCAGCACCCCGAGCAGGATACCCAGCACCCGGTCCCGCAGCTCGGTGAGGTTAGTCAGCGGACCAAACCAGCTGAGGAAGGCCAGCGCAAAGGTGAAGCCAATCTGGATCCCGGCGTAGGCGATACGCTCCGAACCGGCGGCAATCCAGGCCGCCAGCGCCAGCACTGGCAGGGACATCGCCAGCAGCCCCGACAGCGAGTCGGTCCAGGGCTGGACAAAAACGATTAACAGCAGCGCCAGCAGAGTGGCGAACAGCGCGCCGCCGATGCGCAGCCACGTCTTTTGCATCGTGGCGCCCAGCCCGGGCTGGGCGACGATCACGCAGCTCAGCATAATGGTATGCAGTCCCTGCCAGTCGGCAGCGGTATAGAAGACATAGCAGATTAGCGTCGCCAGCAGGGTCTTGAGCGCAAAATGGAGATACGCCGGGTTGCGCCAGGCGTCCGGCGCCAGCAGGGGCGGCTTCTCCACCTCGCCCTGCGGCAGAGCAACGGGCTCACCCTGGGCCAGCCGCTGCAGAAGGGCTGCCATCTCCTGCAGAACGGCGCGATTGACGCCGCGGCCGCTGAGCGCCAGGGGAGGAATAGCGCCGTCAAACGGCCCCTCGCTGAGGGCACTCTTCAGCTGCAGCACCGCCTGCGACAGCCGCAGGCGATCGTCGCTATCGGCCTCGTCCGCTTGCAGCAGCGCCGCCAGCTGGTAGCAGCGCAGGGTGGCGGCCAGCCGCGAGCGCCAGGCCTGGGGATCGGCGGCGATCTCCGGCGTCGCCCGGCTGGCCTGGGCGAACAGCGACTGCAGCTGGTTGAACTGCGCGGCGGTCTCGCCGAAGGTCGGTGGCGCTTCAGCGTCCGGGTCTGCCAGCCGGCTGGCGACCGCCTGCAGCATCTCCGCCAGACGCGCCTTAAACTGGTTGCCGGGAAAGGCCTGCTGAAAACAGGCGTTGACCAGCAGGGTGACGAGGATCGCGGTGTTAATCGCCACCCACAGCCAGAGCAGCAGCCGCACCAGGATTTCACTCTGGCTGGTCATCGACGGGAAGGTTTGGGCGTAAATCACCGCCAGCGCCACCACGAAAAAGGCCAGTCCCAGCTTGCCCAGCACCCGCATTAGATAGATGGCGCAGAAAAAGAGCGCCACGGAGGCCGCCAGGCGGATCAGCGGGTAGTCATAGGTCCACTTGATGATCAGCAGCACGCCGCCGAGCGCCACGCTGACGGTGACAAAAAAGACCACGCTGACTAACTTAATCATCAACACGTTAGGCTGGCTGACGTAGAACACGACGATCAGCGCGACGGCCAGAAAGGGGATCTGCAGGGTCATGAACAGGGTGATGAGCACCGCACAGCTCAGCGTCAGGCGCAGCGTGTAGCTGGCGCGTCCCGGTGCGTCGCGCAGTTCCTGGCGTAAAAAATGGGCGAGAGGAAACATCGCGTCGCCCGGCTACGGCTGCAGCACGGCGCTGGCCGAGGCGCCCATGCGGAACAGTTCCGGATCGGGATCGCTGACGGCGATTTTCACCGGGAAGCGCTGCGAGACGTGGACCCAGTTAATGCTTTTCTGGATCAGCGGCAGGCCTTCGATGACGCTCCCGCCTTCGGGCAGGACGCCGGAGCCGACCGAATCCACCACCCCGTTAAAGGTCCGGTTGTGGTTGGTCATCACGGTGATGCGCGCCGCCACCCCAGGGTGCACGTTGTTCAGGTCGGTTTCGCGGAAGTTAGCGATCACATACCAGCGGTCGTCATCCAGCAGGGTGAAGACTGGCTTCAGCGCCGAAGCGTACTGGCCGACGGTGGTTTTCAGCGCCACCACCACGCCGTTGAACGGCGCGCGCACTTCGGTGAATTCCAGATGCAGTTCGGCGAGGGCGATTTGCGCCAGGATCCCGGCGCGTTGCGCCACCATGGCATCCACGCCGGTCACAGCCGCCGAGGCCTGTCTGGCCTGCAGCAGCGTGGCCTCCAGCTCCGCCCGCGCCGCTTTCTCGGCGGTGCGCGCCTGATCGAGATCTTCCTGCGAGGCAAACCCCTGCGGCACCAGCGGCTCAAGGCGGATGCGCGTGGAGGTGGTCTGCTTGACCAGCGCTCTGGCGCGCTCGACGGCGGCCGCCACCGACTGGGCGTTATACTCCTGCGCTTTGATGGTGCGCTGGGTCAGCATAATCTGCGCGTCGAGGGTCGTCAGCCGCGCTTTCGCGTCATCGAGCATCGCCTGATAGGGGCGGGGGTCGATGCGGAACAGCAGATCGCCTTTTTTCACCCGCTGGTTATCGCGAATGGGCATCTCCACGATGCGCCCGCTGACCTCGGGCACCACATCGATGGTATCGGCGTAGACATAGGCGTCATTGGTCTCTGGCGACGTTTGCAACTGCCAGATAACCAGGATCAGTGCCAGGATGGCGGCCAGGACCAGCGCCAGCAGAGGCCATTTCTTGCGTAACAGGGGAGTGCGGGAAGTAGTCATAAGCGATCAGTGAACAAAAAACAGAAACCACAGCAGTGTGGCGAACAGGAACATCAGCGCGACATAGCTGAAGACCAGGGGAGAAAAGCGAGGCTGCCAGCCTTTACGGGTAATCAGGATATGGCAGGGGATCAGTAAAAACGCCCCGCCCAACAAGCAGAAAAACCAGCCGGGGAATGCGGCGCCCAGTACCGGGATCGCTGGTGAGAGTGAGCAGCCGGTCAGCGGCAAGACGAGCAGTAGCAGCGCTGGGCGGGCTATGGTGGCAATATGATTCAATGGAACATCCCTGAGTGCTCTTACCAGTGTGTCATGAGTGTAATCGCCTCGTTGCGGGAATGAAAGTCAACCGTTCGTTGACTGCGGGATCCTTGCGCGCCGGGAGAGGGGGAGGATGCGCCAAATCGCTCTCCTCACGCCCATTACCGACTTGCGCATAGTCAGCCGTCAAGCGGAGGACTATGCTTAGCCTGAAAGTCATAAAACAAGACCGAGGCAATGTCATGGATAAGGAATTACTGGAAGCCGGCTACCGGGCCTACACCGGGGAGAAAATCGACGTCTACTTTAATACGGCGATCTGTCAGCATTCCGGGAACTGCGTGCGCGGCAGCGCGAAGCTGTTCAATCTCAAGCGTAAGCCGTGGATCATCCCGGATGAAGTAGATGTCGCGACGGTGGTGAAGGTGATCGATACCTGCCCGAGCGGCGCGCTGCAATATCGTCATAAATAAGCGAGGAGAAGATGGAAATACTGGAAGGGCACAACAAATTTTATGTTAACGACGCGCAGGGTAACCAGGTCGCGGAGATTGTTTTTGTTCCCACCGGCGAACACCTCAGCATTATCGAACATACCGATGTCGATCCCAGCCTGAAAGGCCAGGGGGTGGGGAAACAGCTGGTGGCGAAGGTGGTGGAAAAAATGCGCCAGGAGCAGCGGAAGATTATTCCTCTCTGCCCGTTTGCCAAACATGAATTCGATAACACCCGTGAATACGACGATATTCGCGCCTGACGTACCGGCACCGGTGTAAACCGGTGCGCTTTTCTCTCGCCAGCGAATCCACGCCTTTAGTCACTCATCGCTTCCCCTCATGCCTGTACAAATGCCGACCGTGAGTTTGCTGATGAACGAGGCGGCTGCCTGTGCGGAAAGCGAGGGGCCAGATGCGGGTGATATTCCACCAGCTTTTTCACCCCCGCCAGCCGCTGAGCGTAGAGCGTTTTCTGGCTCAATCCGAGACGTTGCGACTGCTCGCCTATCGTCTGCCCTTGCAGCAGGGCGAGGAGCGCTTTGAGCTCGGCATGACTTAAACCGGCGGCCCGTTTTCGGTGGATCAGGGCGGCTTCACTGGCAAGGCGTTCAAGCCGCGGCGCGTTCTTCAGCCGATGGATCAGTTGCGCGCAGGGGAGGTCGGCAGGAGCGGCATGGACGTTGCGCAAACGATCCGGATGGCTCACCTGATAAAGCAGCGTTCGCCACAGCCAGATGGCCGGGCTGCGGCTAAGCATCAGCATCGGCAACGGGCGTGATGCCTGGTCGAGCAGCCTGGCCGCCTGGCGCAGTGTGGTGAGCATCCACAGGGGATCGTCAGGAAGAAAGACCACGATCCGCTTCACCGCGGCCAGCTCCCGCAGAGAGACGCCCTCCACCGGCAGCACGACGGGCCGCTTCCCCGCGTTGTGCATCAGCTGGCTCAACCCACGGGCGGCCAGCGAGCAGGGAGAGAGGATGTACTCGGTCATCATTGATAGACAAAGGTAATGCCGATGATCGACTGCACGTTACCGGCGGTGACCTGGCCTGTGGTCCGGGCGTAGGTCGCCGTCAGGCCGAGATTGACCGGCGAGGTTCCGACGGTGCCCAGTGAGACAGTGCTGTTCGCCGGCACGGCGCTGCCGTTGCGGGTAAGCTGGACGCCTATCCCTTGCGCCGGCGAGGCGGAGGCGGTGTTAGTGAAGATCGCGTTAGCGCTGTCCGCGGTGGCGCCGGAGAGGTAATACCCCAGCTGTTGGCTCTGCGCGCAGTGCACGGTGAGCGGCACGGCCATGGAGCCCGGGTAGTCGGGGAGGGTGACGGTGACATCGCGGGCGGAGACATCGCAGCCGCCGGTGGGGACCACCACGTCGTTATTGGCGTAGATATTCCAGATGAACTGGAAGGAGTCGCTATTGTAGTTGTTAGTCTGATGCAGGATCAGCACCGCGATTAACGATCCTGCGGTGATCGCCACCCCGCCGGCGGTGCTGACCGGCGTCAGATACAGGACGGCCGGCCAGGGCTTATCGGTCCGGGAATCGTAAATCACCCGCGCCGTTTCCGTGGTGGTCGGGAAGGGGTAAGAGGTGCCGTTATATTTCACGGTGCCAGAGAAACTTGACAGCACACCGCCATAGGCGGATCCGCGCTGCAGGGTCACGTAGTCAGTGATCGTTTCCGGATAGTCGTTATGGCAAAAAATCTGCGTGGAGAGGTCGACCACCAGGTTTTGCCCGACGTTGACCGCCGGGGTCAGGTTAACGTAGACGTTGGCTGAGCCGCCGCCGATGGGGATCGTCGCGCCGGTGGCTGTTTTGCAGGCGAAGGACCAGGCGTTCATCGACCAGCCCAACAGCAGCAGGGTGGTGAATAAAGGGATAATTTTTTTCATCATGATGCTCTCCTGGCTCAGGCGTAGGTATAGGTCACGTTAATCACCGCCTGAATGGTGCCTTGCGTGGCGCCGCCGTTGACCGACAGGGCCCTGACCTGCAACGGGAAGCGGGCGGACTGGCTGGCCTCATCCACCTGTACCGACTGGCTGCTGCCATTGTTCAGCGTGGTGCCATCCTCGCTCTGCAATTCGAGCTGAATATTGCCCGCCGTCCCCTGGTTTTTGTAATAGCCGGTGCTGTCCGCCGTTCCGCTGAAGGTGGCCTTCACCCGTGAGGTACCGACGGGGCAGTTGCTGAGATCCAGCGCCACGCTGTGCCAGGCCGATGCCGAGCCTGCGCCAATCAGGCTGAAGGTGTAGAGATCGCCCAGCTCGACGGTGGCATTGACGGTGGAGACCGTGCAGGGTCTGGCCACCACCTTCCCGTTGACGGTAAGGGTGACGTCGGCCGACCGCAGGGAAGGGCTCGCGGTTAACAGGCCGGCCAGTAGCCAGCCCACGTGGGTCCATTTCATTTCAGCCTCCACTTACTGAAATTCCAGGGTGAATGTTGCTGTCGCATTGACATGCCCGGGGGTGACGGGCACCTGCGTGGCCATCAGACGGGCGTAAAAGTTCAGGATGTTGGTCTGGCCCGGCGTCAGCGTGGTCCAGGCGATGGCTGACGACGGGGCATTGACAGGCAGCCGGGACTGCTGCTGGTCGAGAATGTCCACCCCCATTCCCGCCGCCGCCGAGGCGCCGGCGTCGAGTTTTAACAGGCTGGTATTGACGCTGTCCGCCACGCCGGTGAAACCGACCTTCACCGCGGTGACGGAAGTGCCGCAGGGCGATAGCACGATACGGAACGGCACCGGCGGGGTCGTCGCCCCGACGGCGTAAAACTGCTTCGCGGCGTTGTCCTGCAAATCGACGGTGAAATCCTTCGACTCTCCGGCCACCGCGCAGGCGTTGTCGCGCACATAGCCGCTGATGGCGATCGTGCTGTCGGCAGCGAAGGCCAGCGGCGCGAACAGAGCGAGCAGGGCGCTCAGCAGAAACTGCGGTGTTCTCATCATCATCTCCTTAGCGACACGCGACGGACAGCTGGCTGAGCGACTGCTGCTGGCTCTCTGGCGGCAGACGATAATCGGCCACGCACTGGGCGTCCGGGGCATCGCCCCATTTCACCCGCACCTTGCCCGCCAGCGGCATCCCGCTCAGGTAGACCTGGCCGTTATCCGCGACGATGCTGCCGCTCTGGTTGCTGTCGCTGGTGGCGAGGGCGCCAAACGGCACCGGTTTGCCGCGATGGGTCAGCGTCATCAGAATCTTCATTCCCACCTGGGCGTTAAAGCTGGCGCGGACGATCGCCCCATGGGTAGGCACCACGCTGACCACTGCATCGTCAAGATCGACATTGTCGGCCAGGGTATTGGTGTCCAGCGCGACCCGGTTTTCGCGATACTCGGTGGCATACGGCAGGACGGCATACCCGCGCCAGTCGGTGCGCACCCCGGTCTGGTTTTCTACCTTCACGCCGCCGGCACCGGGGGCTTTCACCAGCACTACGGTATCGTTCAGCGGCTGGCTCAGGGTGATGCCGTTGGCGTGCGCCAGCACGCCGCCGCTGACCCCGTAGTAGAGCTGTTTGAAACCATCGCTGCGGCTGTAGCCGACGTTGGCGTTGCCGTAGCCGCCGCGGTAGTTGAGCGCGGTATAGCCGGTGCTCCCGCTGTCGCCGTTGCCGCCGCCCGCATAGCCGGTCTGCACGCTATAGCTGAGGTTATTGTCTTCCAGCAGGGTGCCGTACAGGCCCGCCAGATTGGTCATGCGGCCATTGAGATCGTGCGACAGGCTGTAGCTGGCGCTGGCGTGCCGCCAGACCGAACGGCTATCGGAACGCAGCCAGTGGCTGAAGGGGATATTGACGTTGACCGCCAGCATCTGATCGCGCCCCTGCTGCCAGGCATTTTTCGTCAGGCTGTAGCTTAGCGACCAGTTGATATCGTCTACGGCGGCGTTGAGGCCGGCCTGCAGTTGCTCATCGGCATCGTCGGTGCCCCAGTAGGTCTGGTGGCTGCCGCTCAGATAGAGGGTGGCGGTGCGCCCCAGCTGTTGGGTCACGCTCAGCTGCACCTTACCGCGCTTGCTGTAAGCCAGATTGTAGTAGTCGGTAAATTTGGGTTTCACCTGGATAACCCCGTCCTGGGTTTCCACGCTGTAGCCGCTCATCCGGCGGTAGGTGGTATCGGCAAAGTTATAGTAGCCGCGGGTGGAGTAGCGGTAGCCCACCAGCTGCAGGTTGGTGCCGGTCTCATCCAGTGACTTGTTATAGAGAAAACGCACCGACTGTCCCTGATGCTCGCTGTCGTCAGGCAGGGTGGCGTTGGCCTGGGTGATATCCAGCGATAAGGCGCCGAAATAGCCCATGTTTTTCCCCACCCCGAGGTTAAAGGCGCGATAGCGGTCCGCCAGCTGGGTGCCGCCGTACAGGGTCCAGCCGGCCGGCAGGCCATGCATGGCCGTGCTCTGGAAAAAATCGGGCGTTTCCTGTTGGTTGTTGCCGCTGCGGTACTCCCCGGCGGTGAGGGCGAAGCGGGTATGGCCTTCGCGCTGCAGCACCGGCACCGTTGACCAGGGCACGCTGAAGACCTGGCGGGTGCCATCCGCTTCTTTAATGGTGACCTGCAGATCGCCGCCGTTGCCCGCGGCGTAGAGATCGTCGATGGTAAACGGCCCCGGCGGCACCGTGCTCTGGTAGATTTCGTAGCCGTTTTGTTTGACTGACACCTGCGCGGTGCCGCGGGCGATCCCGTGGATCACCGGCGCGAAGCCTTTCTGGCTGTCCGGCAGCATATTGTCATCCGAGGCCAGCTGCGCGCCGCGGAAGTTGATCCCGTCGAAGACATCGCCGTTGGTGTAGCTATCCCCGAGGGTAAGCCGCGAGCGCAGGGAAATAATGTCCCGCTCAAGCCAGCTGTTGACGTGCTGCCAGCGGTTCTCATTGGATGACGCGCTGCCGCCGCTGCTGTAACTCCAGGTGCTGTTATCGCGCAGGCGCCACGGACCGAAGTTCAGACCGCTCTGCAGGTTCAGATAGGCGTAACGGCTGTTGCCCCCGGTGGTGTTATGGACGTTATTACCGGTGAAGTTATAGTTAATCAGCCCGGCGGTGATGCCGTTATCCCATAGCTCCGGCGGGATATACCCGCGGGCGTGGCTGCCCATAAACGCCTGGGGTACGGTGAGATACAGGCGCTGTTGGCCGACATCGAAGCGGGTGGTGGCTTCGCTGATGAGCGTCGTTAGCGGCACGCAGGCCGTACTGTCCAGGGCCGCCATGCCCGTCACCCGTCCGGTATCCACCCCCATGCTCGCCAGCTGGCCGCGGGTCAGGCAGGGCGACAGGCCATTGCCTTGCGCATCGGCCTGGAAAGTGACGTCCCGGGTGGTCATATAGCCGTTATTGAGATAAATATCGACGCGATAGGTGCCCGGCGGGACCTCCTGGCCTTTTTCAAATCCCGACAGGTCTGCCACCGCCGCCGGATCGTCAGCTAAAAAGCGGGGGTTAAAATAGAGGTCCGCCTGCGCGGCGAACGGCTGTGAGCAGAGCCACAGCGTCAGCGCCGGCGTAATCAGGCGCCGGGCGCTTCGGCGACCCCCATGGTCCAGTCCATATTTTCGATGTGACATAATCCCTCCGGTCCGACGTTGCCCGGCTGTCAGTGCTTCTGGTCATGCGCAGCGTGGCCCGCGCGGCGGGGCACACCAGATTTAACGCAGTACGCCATTCATTTTCGGCGTCAGCGCGCCGTAATCGTTAATGGTGCGATAGGTGATGGTGTTGCCGGCATCCGCAGGCAGCTTGACGCTGGTTTTACCCATCGGCGGCACCAGGGCGTTTTCCAGAATGCGCGTTCCGGCGTTCAGTTCGGTCACCGTCAGGTAATAAGGGGTAGGATTCGTCAGCGTTAGCGACGATCCGTTGCGGCTAAAGGTCAGCTTGTCCGCCGCCTGATCCGGGGGCAGGGTCAGTTTTGCCGGTCGGTAGTAGAGCTTGATGCGGCTGATAATCGCCAACTGGAGGGTGTTGTCGCTGAGCTTCGATTTATCCATTGAGGGAATAGCCTTCACGTTCATCCAGAACAGGCTTTCCCGATCCTGCGGCAGCTGGTTATTGGTCGCATCGATAATGCGCAGGGTGTTCTCTTTTTTGCCCTGCATGGCAAACAGCGGGGGAGTGATAACAAACCGGCCGTCTCGCTGCCCATCGGCATTTTCCACCCATGACTGAATAAGCCAGGTGCTGTTGTCGTCGTTATTGGTCACCGCCAGCTGGACCTGTTTCTGACCCGCCGGGTAGATAACCCGGGTCGCGCCCAGCGCGACGCCCGCGTGCGCGCTGGCGCTCAACGCGCCGGCGGCGAAAAGCACACATCCCGTCAGTATGCCGCGTATCGTCGTTGCTGTTTTTCTCACATTATCTCCTTGTCTGCTCACGGTGTTGTCCTGCTGGTCTGCGGGTTGATTACTGATAAGTTAATGAGAACCAGGCCTGGGCGTTGGCCGCGCCGCCGATGACCTGGCGTCCGGTCGCCCGATATTTGGCGACGAAATTTAGCGTCGTCGGTCCGCGGTAGAGCGGTATCCAGCGATCCGGCGGACGATTGAGAGGCAGCTGCTGGCCGTGACTGTCGAACAGCGCGATGCCGATCCCGCTGGCGATCCCCGGGCCTTCACCCACCGACAGCACGTCGGGGTTTTTGCCGTCAGCCACGCCGTGAAATGCCACCCCGACATGCTGGCTGACTGCCGTACTGCAATCCTGTAAATGAATCGTGAAAGGGATCGGGTTGCTGTCTTCGCCCACGTCGTGAAATCGGTTACTGCTGATCTGTCCCAGATTGACCGTCATCTGCCGATCGCCGGCTTCGACGCGGCAGGAACTGGCCATGATCAGGCCCTGAAAGCGCATGCTGCCCCCCGGCAGCGTGACGTTCCACTGATTACCGGCCAGCGCCAGCGGAGGCAGCAGCAGTAGCAGACCCGATTTCATTCCCTGCATCGTTTCACCCCGGTTGCAAAATTAAGCGCGGGCCCTCCTGGCCCGGATGGCTTCCTTGCCTGATGTTTGCCTTACTCGTACTGCACTTTGAAGGTGGCGTCAGCGTTCGCGATACCGGCGGTCGCGGCGCCAGTGGCGTAGTAACGCGCCTGGAACGGAATGATGTTGGTGCCGTCATTCAGCGTGGTGGCTGCGCTGAAGGTGGCGCCGTCCAGCGCCAGCGGCGTGCCGGTGTTGTCGAGGATCTGCACGCCGACGTTGGTCGCGCTGCCGGCGGCAGAGTTTTGCAGCGCCAGAACGGTGGTATTGCTGCTGTCGATGGCCGTACCGGCGAAGGCGACGGACGCTTTGGTTGCTACCGTGGTGTCGCAATCATCCAGCTGAATGTTGAAACCAACGGACGAACTGGTGCTCCCCGCCGTGGCCAGCTTCGCGGAACGCACCTGGCCCAACTGGACGGTTTGATCGATAGAGCCGGCATCCACCGCACAGGCCGCGTTAACGACTTCCCCTTTAAAATGGACGGTCCCGCCGTTAACCGTGGTGGTATCGGCCAGGGCCGCCGCGGAGCTCAGAGACAGGGCTGACACAACAATCATTGCCAGTGTTTTGATTTTCATACTGTTTTCCTTTGAACGATGTCGAAATAACGAACCGGATTGGCAGCCGTTGTGCCTTCCAGGCATTTCAGATTTCAGCCGAGTGGTCTGGCTGCCGGCTCTGCACAGTTTTCGCCCAACCGATGAGACAATTGGGGCCATTTTGACTCGTTGAGATAAACGATCTGTTCGTTGTTTAATCTTGCCTGTTTTACGGTATTAAAATCTGTTTAATGTGGTTTTATTGGTTATTTAATCTGGTGGTGTTGGCGAGAGTGCGAAAGGAAGAGAGATACCGCTGGCGAAGGCGCGCCAATGCAACGGGAGGGCAGGGTGGGGAAAAGTGCGTAATTGACGCTTTAAAAATATATTAAAAACATGTAGTTAATAATTTTTCTGCAGAAATATGGCGTGGTGAGTTGCAAAATATGTCAAAACATTTTTATGATATAAACAGTTTGGCCCCAATTGACCTGTTCACGGTTTATTTTTTTAATTAAATTCAATCAGTTGTATCAACTCCCGATTCTGCAATGCTTTCTCCAATAAGATTATTTCTTTCCCATATTCCAGCGAAACGCGCCGCATTGCTGGCGGTGTAGCGTACCGTGTGTCGAATATTACGATGACCGAGGTAATCCTGGATCAAACGGGTATCTGTACCTCTTTCCGCCAGTTCGTAGCCGCAGGCGTGACGCAGCATATGGGGGTGGGTCTGCGTCACGGTACCCGCCTTTTCCCCGGCGGAGCGAATAATACGATACGCCTGCTGGCGTGAGAGCGGGGTCCCGCGACGGGAGATAAAAAGCGCGTCGGTTTTGGCCGCCGCTTTCCAGCCGGCGCGGACCTGACTCCAGCGCTCAATGGCCTCACGTTCATCAAAGCGCAGCGGGTGAATAGTTGAAAAACCGTTCTTCAACCGCCGCACATTGACCCGGCCTTCCCGTAGATCCAGATCGTGATAGTGCAGATCCAGCAGTTCGCTGATGCGCATCCCGTGGCGAAAGGCGAGAAGGATGAGGCAGTAGTCCCGCTCGCCGGTGGCGCCCTGACGCGCGGCCTGCATCATAGCCTGAACTTCTTTGGCGGTAAGAAAACGACGTCGGTTCACAATAATTACTCCTGAAAAAGAGGTGAGGGGTCGTCATGGCGAAACCATACGCCATGACGGAAAAGATCCGTAATGTAAGAACGGTACAAGGTGAAGGCGATTAACCACGTATAGATAGCATATTATATTTACAGCCAGTCAAAATATCGCCTGGCGATAATTCTTAATTTTAGAGATTTTAAGCAAGGTCACAATAGATCTGCTCGGGTTTTATAGCATGTGCATAAAATAAAAGGGATTTTTCACTCGGTAGATTTTAAAAAATAGCGGGATGGATTTTTAGCCAACAATAAAGAATCACGGCAAAACCGGAATTAATACAGGGTCAATTTAACGATGAGACCGCAGGATTAAATAAGAACTTGCGGGAACAGTAATCATAATTAACTGAGGGTTAATTTATTGCTATTTAATTTCCCCGCAACGCGGTACAACGCCATCCGTGGCGTCAGGCTTACTGAAGCAGCGACAGGCGCTGTTTGTCGCGCGTATTGTCCCAGATACCATAGAAGCGTCCCGCGTTGCTGGCGGTATACCAGACGGTATGGCGAATATTGCGGTGTCCGAGATAGTCCTGGATCAGACGGGTATCGATACCCATATTGGCCAGCGCAAAGCCACAGGAGTGGCGCAGCATGTGCGGGTGGATCTCCAGCGGCAATCCCGCCTGGTCGCCAGAGGAGGCGATAATTTGATAAAACTGCTGGCGGGAAAGGGGATTGCCTTTGCGGGAGAGAAACAGCCACTCGCTGGCGGCCTGCGGCCAGGTGTTGCGAATGGCCAGCCAGCGCTTTAGGGCGTGGATCTCTTTATTCAGCAAAGGGTGGGTGGTCGAAAACCCCTTTTTTAGCCGATGGATATAAACGCAGCGGGAAGCAAGGTCGATATCGGATATTCTCAGGCGACAGATCTCGCTGGCGCGCAGACCATGGATGAAGCACAGCAGCGTCAGGCAATAATTACGTGCGGCATAGGGACCGCTATCGGCGGCTTTAAGTAGCGACTCGATTTCATTCTGAGTCAGGAAGTTCCTTTTTTTAATCTCGGCGTTATTCGTCATAGTGTTCCCTTTTATGGCAGGCAAATATTACGCTTTCCAGGCCTGCGTCAGGTCATTGTTAAATGCGACTGCCTTTTTATTTTTTAACAGCGTGCTGATAACGTTTTTATTTGCTACGGGAGCATGCGGTATCATGGGCTATCGCCATCCCCAGCGATAAGACGCCGTATGCTGAAGGGTAAAGAAAGGGTTAGCTGGTTGAACTGGCGAATCTTTCCTGGAGGTTTCCACGTCCTGTACATCCCTGATCCTCTTGATGATGCCCGCTTGATGATGAAGGCACTGGCTTCCGGCCACGGCAAGGCGGCCATCAATGCCGTCATGATTTATTTCCCGGCTGTCGGGGCGGCACGGCGTCAGCCAGCCGGCCTCCCGTATCTCAGCGACGGGAATGGCATGAGTAATTTCTCAGACAGAATACAACCTTGAACCGTCTGGATAGCATTCACTGCAAAACTACAACAGAGATTAAACCATACTGCAAAAAGCCTGGGGATAATAGCCATTGTCTCTGTGAGGGCACTTTACGTCTTATTTAACGGGTTGAGCTTAATCTTAATGGTGCTGTGGGAGCGCGGGCGGTAATCGGCGGAAGCGGTGATATCAGGCGGTGGGTATAAGAGAGGCATAGGCTGCAGACTGGTGTGGGTAATATTCTGCTGCGAGCTAAGAATAAAGAGCAGGTAGGGGACAGACGCGACGGTCCGGTGTCGCAGGCGGTGTTAAAGGCTCCGGTGGCAGAAGTCCGCGATCTGATATCCACCGGAGCAGGCTGACTTACCATTTTTCGTCGCGGGCTTCCTGACGACCTTCGCGGCGGTTTTCCCGCTTATCGTGACGGCAGCTGGCGTTGCTTTGATTATTATTTCTGACGCACTCTTGCTTGATTTCACGGCCCTGCTCGCGGCTATCCTGGCGGATATCGCGAGCGTCCTGGCGCTGGTCGCTGCGCCAGGTCGCCTGCGCCGAAAGCGAGGGCGTCAGCAGCGCGACGCACGCCAGGGCGAGTAAGCATCTTTTCATGGGGGTGGTCCTGTTAATGAATATATTAAATTAATAGCAGTTAATGAATATTCGTGCCTGATGCGCAGGATGATAAAGTACAAAAAGTGCCAGGATAGCGATAACTGATTTATTTTTATCTTTTTTAGGTGTGTAACGATTGCTCTAATATGTTATGCAGGGCGTCAACAGCAAAAACAAACGTCTGTGGTATGCTGAAAATATGAAAATGCTTTGTGCAAAGGTAGGGCAGAGGGTAGGTGTAGGAGCCCGCTGATGCTGATAATGCGGAGCCTTGTGACCTTAAGCATTGACGAGAAAAATCCGACAAATTATCCAGGCACTATTGTTCGCCGGGCATGAGATTGTCGTCTGGCGGTTGATCTCTTTTCACCATGGCTTACCGATGATGATACCGACTTCGCAACGCGACTGGCGCCTGCTGGCCGCCGGGAGCGGCGGCCTTCTTCTGCTGGCCGCCGGCATCACCTTGCACAGCCACTGGAGCGACTTCCTCCAGTGGTGCCTCGCCACGCAAATTACCTTGCATCGCTATCTGGTGATGTACCTTCTGCTGCTGAACAACCATCAGTACAGCGGCGGCGTCTGGCTGCTGGTGGGCGCTTTTCTCTACGGCGTGCTCCACGCTATCGGACCGGGCCACGGCAAGTTTATCGTCACCACTTACCTGAGCACCAATCAGGAGAGCCTGACCGCGGCGCGGGTGGTGCCTTTTCTCGGCAGCCTGCTGCAGGGCGTCAGCGCCATCCTGTTTGTCTTTATTCTCGCGGTGGGGCTGAATCTGGCCGCTGGCGATCTCAGCGCCAGCCGCTGGTACGTCGAGAAGATCAGCGCCCTGACCATCGCCGCCTTTGGGGTTTACGTTATCTGTCGTGCGCTGCAGAGCCTGCTGCCGGGTAAAAGGAGAATACGCGCCCTGAGGCCGGCGCATCAGCATGATGCCTCGTGCGGCTGCGGGCACCACGGCGTGGGACACGACCTGCAGGGCGCCGACTGGAAGACACGCCTGGGCGTGGTGCTGGCCATCGGCGCCCGGCCCTGCAGCGGAGCGATTATGATCCTGCTGTTCGCCAACGCGCTGGGGATCGTCAGCTGGGGCATCGCCGCGGTGATGACCATGGCGCTGGGCACCGCGCTGTCGATCCTTGGTCTGTCGCTGGCGGTGCACTATGCCCGTCACCGTACCGTCAACCGGCTGACGGCGACCAGCCGTCCGCGGCCCTGGCTGGTGCCGCTGGTG
Organism: Klebsiella sp. GB_Kp047; assembly: GCF_040065235.1. Lineage (NCBI taxonomy): Bacteria > Pseudomonadati > Pseudomonadota > Gammaproteobacteria > Enterobacterales > Enterobacteriaceae > Klebsiella > Klebsiella sp. GB_Kp047. The sequence goes on from NZ_JBEAJG010000028.1 coordinate 371,625, forward strand.
AAGATCCTCGGCGGGCTGGCGCTGATCCTCTTTGCCGCGACATTGTTTTTCACCGTGGTGCCGATCAGCGCTAACGGCGACTTTATCGCCGCCGGCTGTTAACGGCTCTCCAGCAGGCGCATCAATACCCGCAGCGCCTGATCCAGCTGCTGGCGCTCGCCATCGCTGAGCCCCGCCAGCAGCTGCCGTTCATTATCGACATGGGTCTCCACCGCTTCATCGATGCGTTCACGTCCGGCGGGCGTCAGGGCGACCAGCATACTGCGGGCGTCTTCCGGATTGGGCAGGCGGGTAATAAATCCGCGTTTCTCCAATGCCTTCAGGCGATGAGTCATGGTGCCGGAGGTGATCATCAGCGTGGAGAAGAGCTGGGTAGGCGAAAGAATAAACGGCGCCCCGGCGCGGCGCAGCGTCGCCAGCATGTCAAACTCCCAGCGCACCAGCTCATGGCGTGTAAAAGCCACTTCCACCTGCGGCTCCAGCAGCATGGCGCATCGTTTCAGACGGCCAATTGGCCCCATTGGGCTGCAGTCGAGGTCCGGCCGCTCGCGCTGCCACTGGGCGAGGATCCGATCAACGGCGTCGATCGGCGGTGATTTGTCCATAAGTGCTCACTTGTCTTGATATCAAGATAATTGCGTGTACATACTTGCGGCACCAATTTAACTTGAAGTGAAGATAAAATCATGGCTTTTCTCTCGCGTAGTCTGATGCTCGACCTGCTGCTCACGGCGCTGGCGCCCGCTATCTGGGGGACGACCTACATCGTCACCTCCCAGTTTCTTCCCCCCGACCGGCCGTTTATCGCCGCCCTTCTGAGGGTTTTGCCGGCAGGCATCGCCCTGCTGATCTGGAGCCGCCGCTTTCCACAGCGCGGCGAATGGCTAAAGCTTATCGTTACCGGCATCTTAAATATCGGCGCATTTCAGGCGCTGCTGTTTATCGCCGCCTATCGCTTACCCGGCGGTCTGGCGGCAGTGATTGGCGCGATCCAGCCGCTGCTGGTGATGCTTCTCGCCTGGTGCGTAGACCGGCAGCGCTCGCCCTGGCTGGCGGTATTCTCAGCCCTCGCCGGCATACTCGGTATGGCCATGCTGCTGCTGTCGCCGCGCACCGTCCTCGACCCGCTGGGCATCGGCGCGGCGTTTCTCGGGGCGATCAGTATGGCGCTGGGCACCTGGCTCTCCCGCCGCTGGGCGCTCTCCCTGCCGATCGTCGCGTTAACCGGCTGGCAGCTGGCGATCGGCGGGGTGGTGCTGGCGCCCGTGGCGCTGATCGTTGATCCCCCTTTACAACAGGTGACAGCGCTGCAGGTGGCCGGCTATCTGTGGCTGTGCGTGGCGGGCGCGATGCTGGCCTATGGCCTGTGGTTCCGGGGGATTGGCCGCCTCTCGCCGGTGGCGGTATCGGCAATGAGCCTGCTGAGCCCGGTGACCGCCGTGGTGTTGGGGTGGATTTTCCTTGGCCAAAAGATCCAGGGGATGGCGCTGGTCGGGCTGATCGTGGTGCTGGCGAGCGTGTTGTCTATTCAGCGCGCGCTGGCGCGTCAGGCGGCGGGGGCAAAAACGAAAAAAGCCCCATAACGGGGCTCGACATTGCTGTGTGCGGGGTGGGCGGCGGGAGCCAGACCAGCCGCCCGCAGGCGGCCTGTCCGGCAGCTCCCTCTGCAACCATTCGCTTATTTAGAGAGCTCGGCGGTCATATGGACCTGGTTGCCGGTGTACGCTTCAGTGATGTGGTAGGAAGCGCCTTGTTCTTTCGCAATGGTCGCGATTTTCGCTTCTGCGCTGTCCAGGGTGTCTGCTGTTACGCTCACCGGATGAGCGAAGCTAGCGAAAGAGACCAGGGAGAGCATACCGGCAGCGGCGAGTAATTTTACGTTTTTCATGGTGTTTGTCCTTTTAACTTTTATGGTGGAAAGCGTGTTTGCTTTCGATGGGCTTATAATAAGTCTGCTAACTATAACGCGCGTGGCAAAAAGTGCGATTTAGATCACATTTTTATGGCGGTTTGATGACGGAGATATGAATGTTTCTCTATTTTTTAATTTAAAAACAATGGATTATTGATTATTTTTTGATGGGAGTATCACGCGGACTGCCTGCGATCAGAATGTAGAAGGCGCCTCATTTACGCGGTTACCATTCATTGTATGAATTAGTTGGGCGGTTTTTAGCCGCCGTTGGGGCGGATTCGGACGATTCGCAATAGCCCTCTGGAGGCCATTTCGGCATGCTGAGACGGCCATTTCTCTCATGCCCTGGCGTTAGGCTTTCCGCGCTGTAAACATCCATCACCCCGTTTTGATCTATCAATAAGCATTTATTAATAGTTATCGATTATCTGTTATATAACTTAATGAAACGTGAACAAATGTATATTTGTCGGCGAATAAATAGCATTCTTTGACGCCGATAGCACCAGCGAACTTATATTTTTAAGTTCGTTACCTGACGCCTTAAATATTGCGGCTCCCGGTCAGTCGAAGATTCTATTAGCAGTGGCATAAATCAGCATCGCCTGATGTTTCTGGTTCTATGCGAATTCACAGTGTGCTCATTGATTCGTAATTCACTCTGACAAGGAAATGGCAATGAAAAAGGTTCTTCTCTCTGCAGCAATGGCAACCGCGTTTTTTGGCATGACTGCTGCCCATGCAGCTGATACCAATGTTGGCGGCGGCCAGGTTAATTTCTTCGGTAAAGTTACCGATGTATCCTGTACTGTTTCTGTTAACGGCCAGGGCAGCGATGCGAACGTTTACCTGTCTCCGGTAACTCTGACTGAAGTTAAAGCGGCAGCAGCGGATACTTACCTGAAACCGAAATCTTTCACCATTGACGTCTCTAACTGCCAGGCTGCTGACGGCACCAAACAGGATGACGTAAGCAAACTGGGCGTAAACTGGACCGGCGGTAACCTGCTGGCTGGCGCTACCAGCAAACAACAGGGCTACCTGGCGAACACCGAAGCTTCCGGTGCTCAGAACATCCAGCTGGTACTGTCTACTGACAACGCTACCGCACTGACCAACAAAATCATCCCGGGTGACAGCACTCAGCCGAAAGCGAAAGGCGACGCTTCCGCTGTCGCTGATGGCGCGCGTTTCACCTACTACGTAGGCTACGCCACCAGCGCGCCGACCACGGTAACCACCGGTGTGGTTAACAGCTACGCGACTTACGAAATTACTTACCAGTAATTCCGTCAGAAAATAAAACTGCCCCGCGATGGGGCAGTTAATAACAATAATAAAGCGGCAATGTCCGCCGCTTGTATTTTTATTCTGAGGTCAGCATGAAGCGTATTGCCCTTTTTTTCTGTTTCATTTTTAGTTTTGCGGCCCATGCCAACAATATTATTGTTAACGGTACCCGCTTTATTTATCCAGGAAATGAAAAAGAAATAACGGTACAGCTTTCAAATAACGCCGACCGTCCGGCGCTGGCGCAGGCCTGGCTGGATAACGGCGATGCCGATGCCACACCGGATACCATTACCACCCCGTTTATTATCACCCCGCCGATTTCGCGCGTTGACGCCAAGAGCGGCCAGACGCTGCGTATTAAGCTCGGCAGCAGCGCCGGTCTGGCGAAAGATAAAGAGACGCTGTGGTGGCTGAATCTGTTGGAAATACCGCCGGTGGTGGCCAATCAGAAAAATGAAGGCCAGAACGTGCTGCAGCTGGCGATCCGTTCGCGCTTTAAATTTATTTATCGTCCTGCCGGACTGGGCAACCGCGATGCGGCGGCCGAGAAGCTGACCCTGACCGCCAGCGGCAGTAGTCTCGCCATCAACAACCCGACGCCGTTCTACATTACCGTCAGCCGTATTTCCCGCGACGGCGGTAAAGCCCTGAACAGCAAAACCGTGATGCTGGCGCCGCAGTCCAGCCAGACGGTGGCGCTTTCCTCAGCCGTCAACCGCGGCGAAACCCTGACCGTTAACAACATTAATGACTATGGCGCCGATGTCGCAGTGAAAGTGGCCGTTAAATAAGGGAAAAGCTAATGAAGCAGAGGTCATTCTGCCCGGGAAGATTAAGCACCGCGATCGCCATCGCGCTGTGCTGCTTTCCGCCATTTTCCAGCGGACAGGAAAACCCGGGAACGGTATATCAATTTAACGACGGCTTTATTGTCGGCAGTCGCGAAAAGGTCGATCTGTCACGCTTCTCGACCAGCGCGATTACCGAAGGCACTTACTCCCTTGACGTCTACACCAACGACGAATGGAAAGGGCGCTACGATCTGCGCATCGCGCGCGACAAAGACGGTAACCTTGGGGTCTGCTACACCAAAGCGATGCTGACGCAGTACGGCATCGCGGCGGAAAAGCTCAATCCGCAGCTGAGCGAACAGGAAGGCTACTGCGGTAGCCTCAAATCCTGGCGCAACGAAGACAACGTCAAAGACAACCTGGTCCAGTCCTCCCTGCGGTTGAACATTTCGGTGCCGCAGATCTATGAAGATCAACGCCTGAAAAACTATGTCAGCCCGGAGTTCTGGGACAAAGGCATTACCGCGCTTAATCTTGGCTGGATGGCCAACGCCTGGAACAGCCACACCTCTTCGGTCGGCGGGTCGGATAACAGCAGCGCCTACCTTGGCGTCAATGCCGGCCTGTCGTGGGACGGCTGGCTGCTGAAGCATATCGGTAACCTGAACTGGCAGCAGCAGCAGGGTAAAGCGCACTGGAACAGCAACCAGACCTATCTCCAGCGGCCGATCCCGCAGATCAACTCCATCGTCAGCGGTGGGCAGATCTTTACCAATGGTGAATTTTTCGACACCATCGGTCTGCGTGGGGTTAATCTTTCCACCGATGACAATATGTTCCCGGACGGCATGCGCTCCTATGCCCCGGAAATTCGCGGCGTGGCGCAGAGCAACGCCCTCGTCACCGTGCGCCAGGGCAGCAACATTATCTATCAGACCACCGTTCCGCCGGGGCCGTTTACCCTGCAGGATGTCTATCCATCCGGCTATGGCAGCGATCTTGAGGTTTCGGTAAAAGAGGCGGATGGCTCGGTGGAAGTGTTCAGCGTGCCTTACGCCTCCGTTGCTCAGCTGCTGCGTCCGGGCATGACCCGCTACGCGCTCTCCGCCGGTAAAGTGGACGACAGCGGGCTGCGCAATAAGCCGATGCTCTATCAGGCGACCTGGCAGCACGGGATCAATAACCTGCTGACCGGCTACACCGGGGTCACCGGCTTTGACGACTATCAGGCCTTCCTGGTGGGCACCGGGATGAACACCGGGATCGGCGCCCTCTCTTTTGACGTCACCCATTCTCGGCTGAAAAGCGATAGCCATGATGACTCGGGGCAGAGCTATCGCGCCACCTTTAACCGCATGTTCACCGATACCCAGACCAGCATCGTGCTGGCGGCGTATCGCTACTCGACGAAAGGTTATTACAACCTCAACGACGCGCTGTACGCCGTCGATCAGGAAAAAAACAGCCGCAGCAACTACACCCTCTGGCGGCAAAAAAACGGCATGACCTTCACGGTAAACCAGAACCTGCCTGACGGCTGGGGCGGGTTTTATCTCAGCGGTCGTATTTCCGATTACTGGAACCGCTCCGGGACCGAGAAGCAGTATCAGGTCAGCTATAACAATTCGTTTGGTCGTCTCTCCTGGTCGGCGAGCGCCCAGCGCGTCTATACCCCGGACAGCTCCGGCCATCGCCGCGACGATCGCATTTCACTCAACTTCAGCTACCCGCTGTGGTTTGGCGACAACCGCACCGCCAACCTGACGTCGAACACCTCGTTCAACAACTCGCGCTTTGCCAGCTCGCAGATTGGTATCAACGGTTCGCTGGACAGTGAAAACAACCTTAACTACGGCGTGTCGACCACCACCGCCACCGGCGGTCAGCATGATGTGGCGCTCAACGGCAGCTACCGTACGCCATGGACCACCCTCAACGGCAGCTACAGCCAGGGCGAAGGCTATCGTCAGAGCGGCATTGGCGCCAGCGGGACGATGATCGCCCACAGCGGCGGCGTGGTGCTCTCACCGGAAAGCGGCTCGACGATGGCGCTGATTGAAGCCAAAGACGCGGCCGGCGCTATGCTCCCGGGATCGCCGGGCACCCGCGTGGACAGCAATGGTTACGCCATCCTGCCGTATCTGCGCCCGTACCGAATTAACGCCGTCGAGATCGACCCGAAAGGCAGCCATGACGACGTGGCCTTCGATCGCACCGTGGCGCAGGTTGTGCCGTGGGAAGGCAGCGTGGTTAAGGTGGCGTTTGGCACCACGGTGCAGAACAACCTCACCCTGCAGGCGCGCCAGGCGAACCATGAGCCGCTGCCGTTTGCGGCGAGTATTTTCTCCCCCGACGGCAAGGAGATCGGCGTCGTCGGTCAGGGCAGCATGATGTTTATCAGCGATGCGAACGCCAAACGCGCGATTGTGAAGTGGAGCGGCGGGCAGTGTTCGGTGGATCTGGGACAGCAAACAACAAAGGATAGCGTATGTCGCTGAGGAAATTACTGACGCTTTTTATCGTCTTGATGGCGCTGGGCACCACCTCGTCCTGGGCCGTCTGTACGCGCCTTTCTTCGCCAACGGTGATGCTGGACATGGTGGTGGGCAGGGTGGTGGTACCCCCGGATCTGCCGGTGGGTTCGGTGATCCTTACCCGCGACTGGACGATGAGCGCCCCCGGCGGGGCGAGCTATCGCTGTACCTCCGGCACCAACCGCTTCGCGGCGAAGATCGTGTCGCCAGGGGCCACGGACCTGGGGAATAAAATTTATTCCACCAACGTGCCGGGAATTGGTATGCGTTTCAGCCGCGGCGGCGCGACGGTGAATATCGTCTATCCCGACGTCTATTCGTCCCGAGTGTATAACACCACCAACTATTCCCTTGAAGGTTCACGTTTTACGCTGGAGATTATCAAAACCGCGGCAACCACCGGCAGCGGTACCCTCGCGGCGGGAAAATACACCTCCTACGACTGGGAGAGCGGCGGCAACCCGATCCTCGAAACCTATCTGAGCGCCAACGCGATCACCGTGGTCTCGCCCTCCTGTTCGGTATTGAGTGGGAAAAATATGAATGTTGATGTGGGTGCCATTAGACGTACTGACCTGAAAGGGGTTGGCACCACCGCGGGCGGGAAGGATTTTAATATTGAGCTGCAGTGCAGCGGCGGCCTGAGTGAAACGGGATATGCCAACATCAGCACCTCTTTCTCCGGCACCCTGGCTACCAGCACCACCGCCACCATGGGCGCCTTGCTGAATGAAAAGGCCGGCAGCGGGATGGCGAAAGGCGTCGGCATCCAGGTGCTGAAGGATGGATCCCCGCTGCAGTTTAATAAGAAATATACCGTTGGCCGCTTGAATAATCAGGAGACCCGCTACATCACCATACCGCTGCACGCGCGCTTTTATCAGTATGGCCCGACGACCAGCACCGGCGAGGTGGAGTCGCATATGATCTTTAACCTGACGTACGATTAATACGGGAGGGGGAATGAAGGGATTGCCGAAACATACTATCGCGTGGCTGCTGCTCTGCGGCAGCCTCGCCGTCCCCTCGGCGTGGGGTTTCGAGACTAATTACGACCGCGGACGGGTCGATTTTGCCGGGCGGGTGACGGATATCTCCTGCAGCGTCGCGCTCAATGGCGGCCAGAATGCCGGCAGCGGCAACGTCTGGCTGGCGCCGGTCAGCCTGGCGGAAGTGCACGATCGCGGGGCCGGCGCGTTTATGAAGCCGCAGCCTTTTACCCTGGCGCTGTCAAACTGCCAGCTACGTCATGACGGCGGCGCCGCTTCGCAGGACGAGGTGCGGCGGGTCAGCGTTCGCTGGATCGACGGTTTTTTACTGACGGCGGTCGGCAATGAGAACGCGGGCTATCTGGCTAATACCTTGCCAGACGGCGCGCAGAATATTTATCTGGCGCTGTCGACCAATGATAATAATACGCTGGATAAGAGTAATAAAATTGTCCCTGCGGATCCGCAGCAAAATCAGGTGCATTTACAGGAAAACGCGGTCAGCGGCGGCCTGTTCACCTATTATGTGGGCTACGTTTCGCCGACCCCGAAAAGCGCCACCAGCGGGCCAATTACCAGCTGGGCAACGTGGGAATTAGTTTATAATTAAGCGGGACGAAAAAGCCGGGCAAGCCCGGCTTTTTTATATGCCAATATCGTCGGCAACCAGTTGCTCAATGCTGACTTCCTGCCAGTAATGCCCCTGAATAGCAAACCACTCCATACCCTGCAGCCATTTTTTATGGGCTTCGCTTTCCACGCCTTCAATAATCACGTTGTGATGATTGCGGGATAAAAAGGTGACCAGCGCATCCATCAGCTGACGGCCGGACTCTTTGCGCATCAGATGCCAGAAAAAATCTTTATCAATTTTGACATAGTCAAAATGATAACCGCTGATGGCGTTAATCCCCGCGTAGCCAGAGCCGAAGTCATCGAGCCACAGCGAGGTATCCTGCGGGCTTTGCCAGGCGGCCAGGGAATTATTCAGAAGTTTCTCGGCGTTTTCGGTCACTTCAAAATGGACGCAGGTCAGGGCGGCGATTTTCTCTTTTATTTCCTTCTGGCGCAGCAGAGTCAGGATATGGTCATCAACGTTAATGGTAGCGGAAATATGGTTACGTAAAAACCATGCTTTATGCTGTTCAATCAACCCCAGTTGCTCGAGAAAAATACGTTCACGAACTGCCGCGGTGGCATGGCGGAAAAAATATTCTGGCGAAACGGGAAGATTATCGAAGCGGCTTAAGCATTCAACCGCGACTAAGGTACCTTGTGGGGAAAACATTTTCTGAAAGACGTAGCGTACAGCGATATCATTACGAGATAAAATGTTGTCTTCGAATATTTTAGTGTTCATTATCCCTCTTCACGAGGTTAGTCAGACAATAAGCAGAGGATAGGTTAATTATAGGCTACCTGATGATTAATGGGAATGGCAGGAAATGTAAATCAACAACGAATAAGTACGCTTTATCCGCTATTGATTTACCTCTGCGTAATTTAGCATTGATGGAGGGCGGCAATACGCTGGTTCATCGTGCGGGAATTATCAATGCCCAGCTTTTGCATGATATGGATTCGATGGCTGTGGACCGTTTTATGGGCAATGCCGAGCAGGGCGGCAATCCGCTTATTATTATTGTTGGCAATCAGCAGCTCGAGGATCTGGCACTCCCGCGGCGACAGTTGTTTGCGCAATCGTCGCGGCGGTTGTTCGCTGGCGCCCTTCGCCCGCTGGATAATAGAAGCAAACATAGATAGCGGCGATTTTTCACTAATAATCATGGCATTATCGACGGTTATTAACTCTCTGCACAGTCCGGCAATGTCGCTTTTTATCATCAGCACCGGCTGCTGGCAGCGTTGCAGGGAAAGGCGGAGCGCATTCAATAGATCAACGATTCTGATGGCAGAAATATCCTTATTGATTAAATTGAAAATAACCGTTTGGGCCTCAGGCAGCTGTTTCCCATGGATGACTTCGTCATAGCCAAAACGGGTGGCGTTTTCATGACTATCAATAAGGTAGTGATAGATTGAGTGACCAATGAGATTATCATTGGTGTACAGCAATATACTTTCCAAGGGTATCAGATTCTCTTTTTTCGCTTGGCTTCTAAGATCAGGTCCAGCAGAATTTTCTCTATTCTGCGCTGGTCGTCGAGATGGCGGAACTTAAACTGGCAGGATATCTGATAGTAGCTTTCGCTCTCTTCATTAGGGTCATCAAGGGTGATAATAATGACATTCTTTACCACCAGGTCGATGGTGATCTCGCCATATTCCGCCAGCATCAGTACGGCGTTTTTCAGCAATGCGTTATGACTGAGGAATTTCAGATTCGGCGTTTTGGTCATCAGTGCGCAACCGCCGTCTGAAATGTCCTTGATGTCGAAAAGATAGTTTTCGCCATTTTTATGGCGACCGCGGCAATAAAAATCATGCTCGTGGCGTAAACGAAAGCGGGGATCGCGGCGACGCTGCACCACCTGCAGGCATTCAGGCAAGGAAAAGGCGTAGCGGATACCTTTATCGACACCGCTATTGTCATGTTTTGTCAGGGCCGCATTAAACTCTATTTTCCCTGAATCGCTATGCAGGAGAAAGCGAATTTTATGCCCGGGCGGGATTTTGCGATGGGTCTGAATATGGAACTCGGCAAAGTCCACGCGCGTCAGTTGGGTTATGATACTGGTGTTGTTAAAAAATATTTCAATTTCAGTACGTTTGCGCAACTCCTCTCTGAAAATAGCAATAATTTCATACTTACTGGTCTTTATCGTTCCCTCTGTCATGTGCATCCCTTGTAAATAGTTGTCGTGAGGCGTTTGATTTTTCTTATAGCAATAGCAACATTCTGATTGGGTTAATCAGATGTTTTTATGAGCGTTTGATGTTATTGACTATCTTTGCAGCCAGATTGATATGTATAAACTTGGAATTCGATATTGTGTTTCCTGTAATCAAGCGTTTCAAATTTTGGTCATGACAAAAACGACAACGGCCTCCAAGCTGGAGACCGGTCGAAGGATAAAAAACTTAAGTTTAATTAACGGGGATAATGAGAGAACGATCGTCGATCACGCCCCATTTGTAGGATCTATAGTGCCAGCAGTGATGAGGTTTTTCCAGGCAAATATTGAGGAGGGAAGTCGTTCCCTCCTTTCGGCCTGACGGGTCAGGGATGCTTGCGGGTGGCGATATTATCCAGGGTGCGCAGCGCATCCGCCGGCAAAATTAGCCCGGCGGCGGCAATATTTTCCGCCAGGTGCGTCCGGGATGAGGTGCCTGGGATCAGCAGAATATTGGGCGCGCGCTGGAGTAGCCAGGCGAGGGCGACCTGCATCGGCGTCGCCTCAAGCGAGGCCGCGACCTCGTTCAGCTCCTGCGCCTGCAGGGGAGTAAAACCGCCCAACGGGAAGAAGGGAACCCAGGCGATGTGCTGGGCGGCCAGCGCATCCACCAGCGCGTCGTCGGCGCGATGGGCAATGTTATAGAGGTTTTGCACGCAGACGATAGGCGTCATTTTCTGTGCATCCGCCACCTGCTTTGCCGTCACGTTGCTGAGGCCAATATGGCGGATCAATCCTCGCTCCTTCAGCTCCAGCAGGGTGGCGAGCGGCGCCTCCAGCGACCCTTCTACCGGGCCGTGGGGGCTCAGCATACTGCGCAGGTTCACCACCTCCAGCACGTCGAGCCCCAGGTGACGCAAATTGTCCTCGACGGCCTGGGTCAGTTCAGCGGGCGACATGGCCGGCAGCCAGTTGCCTTTCTCGTCACGACGGGCGCTGACCTTGGTGACAATGCACAGATCGTCGGGGTAGGGGTGGAGCGCTTTGCGGATCAGCTGATTGGTCACATGGGGGCCATAGAAATCCGAGGTATCGATATGGTTTACCCCGGCTTCGACGGCGGCCTGCAGCACGCGCACCGCTTCTTCTGGATCTTTCGGCGGGCCGAAAACGCCGGGGCCGGCCAGCTGCATGGCGCCGTAACCCAACCGATAGACCTGGCGATCGCCGAGCGTGCCGCGACCGGATAAGGTGACACTGGACATAGGAACTCTCCTCACGGTGGCTAAGCCGTAAGTGTAATGCGCTAACAAGGAAGAGAAGGGTGAGAATATTGTCAGAATGTGCGACAGCGGCTCAGGCAAGCCGCTGTCGCCGGAGACGGATTAGCCGAAGAACATCACGGAGACGCAGAGCAGGCCGACCACCAGAGTGATGGCGTTACCCACCGAGCGATACGGCTTCAGCGCCGGGATAAGCCAGGTTGACAGCGTGGGCATGATAAACAGGATCATGGCGATAAGCGGTCCGCTGATGGCGTAGATCATCGAGATCGCATTCGGGTTGATAAAGCACACCGCAAAGGTGAAGGCAGAGACCAGCATGATCGACATCGCGCGGTTGAAGGCGCGGCTCTTGCGCACGCCCATCAGGCCCAGCGAGCTTTTGACGATTTCGCTGGCGCCTTCAATGACCCCGAAGTAGGTGCCGAGAAAGGATTTCGACATGGCGACCACGGCGACAATAATGCCGGTCACCGCCAGCCAGCCCGGCGCGCCCGGCACCATCGACAGGGCGGAGAGGATGGTCACCCCCTGATCGCGGGCGGTCTCAATATAGGTCGCCGGGATGGCCAGCAGGCAGCTGAAGACGAAAAACAGCACGCTGGCGCAGATGATGGTATAGGCCACCTTCATGATTTTTTTGCATTTACCCATGGCCAGGTCGCCGTGCTTCTCCTGCTGGTCGATAGCAAAAGTCGAGATGATCGGCGTATGGCTAAAAGCGAAAACCATCACGGGTATGGAGATCCAGACCTGGTGGAGCGTCTGCGAGCTGAACTGCATCTGGCTGGTGAGATGTTCCGGATGCCAGTCGCGGATTAAATAGAGGGAGAGAAACAGGAAGCAGGCGATAAGCGGGAAGACCAGAAAGCCCATCACCTTGATGGTGATTTGCCGGCCCATGAGAAAGATCAGGTTAAGGACCAGCACGACCCCCAGGCTCAGCAGCGCGCGTAGCGCAGGCGTCATCGGCGTGCGATGTGCCACCTGCTCGGCCAGCGAGTTGGTGATGGCCACGGCGTAGATCAGCACGACCACAAAGAAGGCGAGGAAATAGAGCCCGGTGATCAGGTTGCCAATTTTCTTACCATAGTAGTGATTTACTGCGCCGGTGATCCCGGTTCCCGGCGCGATATTGGCCGAGAGAATAAACTGGCTCAGCGCTTTGTGAGGCCAGTAGGTGAGCGGCCAGGCGACCAGCGCGGTGATGAAAAGGACAATGGCGCCAGCCGAACCCAGCTGGATCGGTAGAAATAGCGTCCCAGCGCCTACTGCAGTGCCATATAAGGCAAAACTCCATAGAGTTTCTTCTTTAGACCAAATTTTAGACATTATGCGACTTTATCAACCGTCAAACCAAAAAAAAGGAGTGCAATTTACCATATTTATGGTTCGTCTGTTGCGATAGTTTTTGGTGATAAAGTGGCAGCGGATCGCGAAGGATCCGCCGCGAGGCTAGCCGCGCGCCGCCTGGCGCGGGCGGCGGTGACGGATAACGCGCTCGCGCAGGGTGTCCCAGACCCAGTTAAACGCCATGGTGTAGGGCAGGAAGAAGAGCATGAAGCCGATCTCCAGCATAAACGCCTGCAGCAGCGATACCCCCAGCACGATGGCCACCATGGTGACGCCGATGATAACAAAGCCGGTCTCGAAGCCGATCGCGTGCAGCGCCCGCACTTTCAGCCGGCGAGGGACGCGGGAGACTGGCCACAGGCGATCGAAAGCCGCGTTATAAATGATGTTCCATACCATCGCCAGGGTGGCGAGCAGAATGCTCAGTCCGCCCATCTCCACCACCGAACGCTGCATCAGCCAGGCGGCGGTGGGGGCGAGGATCAGCGTCGCCAGCCCTTCGAAGGTGATGGCGTGGATAACGCGCTCGGTGAGCGTCTTGCGCTGATGTGGGGTCTGTTGCATGGCGAGCTACCTCCAGTTTTAGCCTGAACAGGAAATTACCCGGCAGTTTATGGAAAAATGTGATAAACAAAAGATAGAAACCATCGATAAAGTAGATACATCATGCGTTATTCACCGGAAGCGTTAACCGCCTTTGTCGAGGCCGTTGACAGCGGGTCGTTCTCCGCCGCCGCCCGTCGCCTGCGCAAAAGCCAGTCGACGATCAGTACCGCTATCGCCAACCTGGAGGCTGACCTCGGGGTGACTCTCTTCGATCGGGCAACGCGGCAGCCGACGCTGACGCCGCAGGGGGAGCAGGTGTTGAGCTATGTCAAAGCGATCCTCGCCGCCAGCGAGCGGCTGGATGAGCTGGCGGTATCGCTGTCCGGCGAGACGGAGCCGCGGCTGACCTTTGTGCTCTCGGACACCCTGCACCCGGACGTGCTGGAAGATCTGCTGGTGCAGTTTGACCGCCGCTTCCCTCATACCGAATTTGAATGTTTGATTGGCGAAGATGAGGACGTGATCGATCTCCTGCAAAAATCCCGCGCCCAGGTGGGACTGATTGAGGCGAGAGAGCGCTACCCGACCGATATCGGCAGCACCCGCCTGCCGCTGCAGACGGCGATGGGCATTTACGTGGCGCCTGACCATCCGCTGGCGGGGCAGGGCAAGGTTGTCTGGGATGAGCTGCGCAGCTGGCGCGAGCTGCGTTTGAGCACCTTTCTGGCCAGCGCGACGGAGCCTGCCGCCGGGCAGGTCTGGTCGGCGCCAAACTACCTGCTGCTGCTCAGCATGGCGGTGCAGGGCTTCGGCTGGTGCATTCTGCCCTGTGCGCTGGTGGCGGAGTTTGCGCCGCAGGGCGGACTGGTGGCGCTCGATATCCCCGGCTGGCCGCGGGCGATTTCGGTGGATCTGCTGTGGAATAAGAAAGCGCCGCCCGGGGCGGCCGGCAGCTGGCTGCGTCAGCATCTGCAGCGGCGTGAGCGTTAACGAATAGCTATTTCTTTGTGATTAGCTTCACTTTTTTTAAACAATTACAAAGTTTTTTGATAACAATTATCTAGTATATCGCTGTTTCTTTGCGCAAAAGCACGGGCAGGGGTAGAGGATGAAGGATGTCGTGATCGTCGGGGCGCTACGTACGCCGATTGGCTGCTTTCAGGGCGCGTTATCGCGCCATTCAGCCGTTGAGCTGGGCAGCGTGGTGGTGAAGGCGCTGGTGGAGAAGACGGGAATCGATCCGCAGAGCGTGGATGAGGTGATCCTCGGCCAGGTGCTGACCGCGGGAACCGGGCAAAACCCGGCCCGTCAGTCTGCTATTCGCGGCGGGTTGCCCAACACCGTATCGGCGATCACCATTAACGACGTCTGCGGTTCCGGCCTGAAAGCCCTGCACCTCGCCACCCAGGCGATCCAGTGCGGGGAGGCGGACGTGGTGATCGCCGGCGGCCAGGAGAACATGAGCCGCGCTCCGCATGTCCTCACCGACAGCCGCACCGGCGCCCAACTGGGCAACAGCCAGCTGATTGACAGCCTGGTCCATGACGGCCTGTGGGACGCCTTCAACGATTATCATATGGGCGTCACGGCGGAGAACCTCGCCCGGGAATATGGCATCAGCCGCGAACTGCAGGACGCCTGGGCGCTCAGCTCGCAGCAGAAGGCGCGCAAGGCGATTGATTCCGGACGCTTTCGCGATGAGATTGTCCCGGTCGTTACCGAGCATAACGGCGCGGCGCGCACCGTGGATACCGATGAACAACCGCGGGTGGATGCCAGCGCGGAAGGGCTGGCCAGCCTGCAGCCTACCTTCGATCGTCTCGGATCGGTAACCGCCGGCAACGCCTCCAGCATCAATGACGGCGCGGCGGCGGTGATGATGATGAGTGAGGCGAAAGCCGAGGCGCTGGGGCTGCCGATCCTTGCGCGGATCCGCGCCTTCGCCAGCGTCGGCGTCGATCCGGCGCTGATGGGCATCGCGCCGGTGCACGCCACTCGTCGCTGTCTTGAGCGGGCCGGCTGGCGGCTGGACGACGTCGATCTGATCGAAGCCAATGAGGCCTTTGCCGCTCAGGCTATCTCCGTTGGCCGGGTACTGGAGTGGGATGAGCGACGGGTCAACGTTAACGGCGGCGCGATCGCCCTCGGCCACCCCATCGGCGCCTCCGGCTGTCGGATTCTGGTGTCGCTGGTGCATGAAATGATCAAGCGCGATGCGCGTAAAGGGCTGGCGACGCTGTGCATCGGCGGCGGTCAGGGCGTGGCGCTGGCGGTAGAACGCGCGTAGCGCTGCATGTCGATTTCCATGGCCTCCTGCGGGAGGCCTTTTTTATGCGCCGCGCTTTGCCGACCCCTCTTTTTTCACCCGTATTTCCCTCACCCACCGCCAATTTATTGAGCTCCGTCACGTCTTGTTGTGCCACCTTTTTTGAAACAAATAACTACGATCCTGGTCACTAAAACTAAGGTGCTTAAAAAATAAAATAACGTTTCATAAAAACGAAATGACATTTTATTTATTATAAGGGGTACCCTATGTTGAAACGATCTCTGGTTCTGGCCGCCCTCTGCGGTATGTCTTTTGCGGCAACCGCGGTCACGATAGATTTACGTCATGAATTTATTGATGGCGGCAAGAGCGATAAAAGCAATGCTGACCGCGTCTCGGTGTCCCACCGCTTCGCCAACGGGCTAGGCTTTACCGTAGAGGCCAAATGGCGTTCAGGCGGCGACAACGGTTCGCAACCCTATTCGGACGTGGTGGGCAACGGCCATGAAGACACCATCAGCTGGCGCTGGAAAGCGACATCGAACCTGTTCCTCACCCCCGGGTTTACCATAGAGAGCAACGACAGCCGCTCCATCTACAAGCCGCACCTGCACGTACAATACAGTTTCGACAATGGCTTCTATGTCGCCGCTCGCTATCGCTATGAGTACACCCGCTATCCGAATGATGCCGGCAAAGATGATGACAAGGTGAATCGCGGCGACGCGTGGGCCGGGTTTGCTCTCGGCGACTGGCGCACCGAGCTGAACTATGTCTATGCCCGCAGTTCGGAAGGGGTGAATCGTAACGACAACAAACCCTACTCGCAGGAATATAACGTGAAGGTGGCCTATAAGCTGGATAACAACTGGTCGCCGTATGGTGAAATCGGCAACGTCGGCGTGAATGACCGCAGCGATCGCCAGACCCGCTTCCGCGTCGGGGTGGCCTACTCGTTCTGATTTCCATCAGGCCCTCATCGTCTGTTTTCCCCGGCGCCGTCAGCCGGGGTTTTTTATGGGCCAAAGCGGGGGAACAAAAAAAAGCCCTCCGCGAAGGAGGGCAAGGCCAGTTACAGAAAAACGTTCGCCGGGGCTCAGGCGCTCAGCATCGGCGGATGGTCAGGTAATTTCGCGATATAGATGGCCGGCTTGCCGTCTTTATCGGAGCTGAACAGAATGGCGCTGTCGTCCGGCGTAAACGAGGGGTGCGGGTGCGTCACCTGGCGGCTGTTGGCCACCGTCGCCCACGAGGTATCATGACGCGCGACGCGGAAGTAGCGCTTCTCCGCCACGTTAAAGACGTACAGATAAGGATCGTTATCAATGGAGTAGCCGCCGGTATCTTTGACATCCACCGGCGTGCCTGATCCATCGCCCACCAGCAGCGTACCGTCGAAATTGCTCATCAGATGCGAGCAGGCGGGCATCGTCATCAGGGCCTCGTTGACGCCGCTCTCCGGATCAAAACGATAGATCGTCCGCCCCTGCTGGCCTTTCAGATAGGAGACGTAGATCAGCGCTGAACCGTCCGGGACCCAGAATTCATGGGTGCAGCTTTCCCCCGGGGCATGCGCTTTGACTTTACGCACGTTGCTGCCATCTTCATTGACCAGCCACATGCGGGCGTCAACCAGATCGTGCGGCCCTTCATGGCAGAAGGCGACGGTATGGTCGTCGAAGGGACGATAGATCGGGTGTCCCAGCCAGATTTTTTCCTCGTGGATCACCTGGCTCTCACCGCTGCGCAGGTCGACGCGCAGCAGGCGGCAATGCGGTCCTTTGTGGAAGAAGTCATGGAAAATCTGCCAGTCGTTGAGCGGCGTCCAGTCGCTTTTCGCAATCTCAATGCCTACCAGTTTGCTGCAATCGCTGTTTGCCACCCAGGTGCCATAGCCGACCCACGCCTCGCTGACGCGGTAAACTTCACGCTCGGCGAGGGTGGTGAGGTTCACCTCCAGCAGGGTACGGTCATTTTTCACGTAATAGAGCGACTTATCGTCCGGGGAGAGGAAGCCGCCGAAGGTGTTATCCCCGGCGCCTTCCGTCAGCTGGATGGCTTCGGCGCGGGCAATATTCAGCAGATAGTAGTTCCAGTGGCCGTCAAACTCGCCGGCGAACAGTAAATGGCTGCCATCGTTAAAAAAGCACTTCTGATAGAAGTAGTTGCGATGACAGGTGACCTCCGGGGGGGTTAAGCGGGTGACTTCCGCCCCGGTATCCGGATCGCGGCTGACGTGGTAATTCAGTTTGACCCGCATGCCTTTAGCCATGTAGTGCTCCTTTCTTTCCTGCGATGCCGCTGGACCAGAGGCGTGTCGCTGAGTGATGTGTTTTAAAAGATGGGTGTTAATTTATCAAAACAACGTTTCATTATTTGTGATGTCCCACGCAGTTCAGTGTAATTCCCGCATCTTCTGCGGCCTGCTGGCCTCACTTTGGCCGCCTCTCCGGACAACCGGCTGAATCATCATCCTTTTAAAACCGCTTCCTGTCCGGTGCGGGTTGCCGGAACCGTTCGCGTTTTCTTTTTTTGTAATTTTCGTCATAAAAAATGAAACAACGTTTTAAATATCATTGAAAATGACAGAGGGCGGGGCTAAGATGGCACCCATCAGTAAAACGGAACTCTGTTTTATTTTTTATGATGGGCTCTGCCCATGAGTTCGCCCCACGCTCAGTCGCGCCGCCGGCGCGAGCCGGGCCGAGAGAACCTTGCCTGCATACAGCAGGCTCTGAACGACTAAGGAACACATTATGATTCTTGATGCATTCTCCCTGCAGGGAAAAGTGGCCGTCGTGAGCGGATGCGATACCGGTTTAGGTCAGGGG
Source organism: Klebsiella sp. GB_Kp047 (assembly GCF_040065235.1). NCBI lineage: Bacteria > Pseudomonadati > Pseudomonadota > Gammaproteobacteria > Enterobacterales > Enterobacteriaceae > Klebsiella > Klebsiella sp. GB_Kp047. Next base: position 390,224 of record NZ_JBEAJG010000028.1, read on the forward strand.
ATGGCCCTCGGGCTGGCGGAAGCGGGCTGCGATATTGTCGGTATCAATATTGTCGAGCCGGTGGAAACCATCGAGCGGGTGACGGCGCTGGGACGCCGCTTTCTCAGCCTGACCGCCGACCTGCGCCAGATCGACGGTATCCCTCAGCTGCTGGAGCGGGCGGTGGCGGAGTTTGGCCATATTGATATTCTGGTCAACAATGCCGGCCTGATCCGCCGCGAGGACGCGCTGGCGTTCAGCGAAAAGGACTGGGACGACGTGATGAACCTCAACATCAAGAGCGTATTTTTCATGTCCCAGGCGGCGGCGAAGCACTTTATCGCCCAGGGCAGCGGCGGGAAGATCATTAACATCGCCTCGATGCTGTCGTTCCAGGGCGGGATCCGTGTTCCGTCGTATACCGCGTCCAAAAGCGCGGTGATGGGCGTTACCCGCCTGCTGGCCAACGAGTGGGCTAAACACAATATCAATGTCAACGCCATCGCCCCGGGGTATATGGCGACCAATAACACCCAGCAGCTGCGCGCTGACGAGCAGCGCAGTAGCGAAATCCTCGACCGCATTCCCGCCGGGCGCTGGGGCCTGCCGGCCGACCTGATGGGGCCGGTGGTCTTCCTCGCTTCCCCAGCCTCCGATTACATCAATGGCTACACGGTGGCGGTGGACGGCGGCTGGCTGGCGCGCTAACCGACGGCGACGGCCGGCGCGGCACTCACCGCTCCGGCCGTCTGAGCAATTATTGTCCATACCGTAAAATGAGGATCGTCCATATTCCAGAGTGAAGAATTAATGTTACCGCCCTGTATGAACAGGGTTATTAACGATGCGAAACGAATTTTTCGTTACGTTGAAAGTTTAATGTCCATCACAAAACCCATCTTGCCAGCAAAATAGTCCATATCTTTGGCGTATCCAGCCTGACAAATTCCTCCGCCAGTCACGTACTTTCGTCCTATGTCTTTCTCTGTGTGGCAGGAATAAAAATGACTTCAATCAGTAACGACTCTGCATTAACGCCGCGGGCGCAACGTGACACCCGGCGGATGAACTGGTTTGTTTCTATCGCCGCGGCGGTGGCGGGGTTGCTCTTTGGCCTGGATATCGGCGTGATATCCGGGGCGCTGCCCTTTATTACCGACCACTTCACCTTATCCAGCCAGCTTCAGGAGTGGGTGGTCAGCAGCATGATGCTGGGGGCGGCGATAGGCGCGCTGTTTAACGGCTGGCTGTCGTTCCGCCTTGGCCGCAAATATAGCCTGATGGCGGGGGCTGTGCTCTTTGTCGCCGGCTCTATCGGCTCCGCTTTTGCCGCCAGCGTCGAAGTGCTGCTGGTGGCCCGCGTGGTGTTGGGGGTGGCCGTTGGGATCGCCTCTTACACCGCGCCGCTGTACCTCTCCGAAATGGCCAGCGAGAACGTGCGCGGAAAAATGATCAGTATGTATCAGCTGATGGTGACCCTCGGCATTGTGCTGGCGTTTCTTTCCGATACCGCCTTTAGCTACAGCGGTAACTGGCGCGCCATGCTGGGCGTGCTGGCGCTGCCGGCGGTGATCCTGATCGTTCTGGTCGTCTTTCTGCCGAACAGCCCGCGCTGGCTGGCGGAGAAAGGGCGCCATATCGAAGCGGAAGAGGTGCTGCGGATGTTGCGCGATACCTCGGAGAAGGCGCGCGATGAGCTTAACGAGATCCGCGAAAGCCTGAAGCTGAAGCAGGGCGGCTGGGCGTTGTTCAAGGTCAATCGTAACGTACGCCGGGCGGTGTTCCTTGGCATGCTGCTGCAGGCGATGCAGCAGTTCACCGGCATGAACATCATCATGTACTACGCCCCGCGTATTTTCAAAATGGCGGGTTTTACCACTACCGAACAGCAGATGATCGCCACCCTGGTGGTGGGCCTGACCTTTATGTTTGCCACCTTTATCGCGGTGTTCACGGTGGATAAAGCAGGCCGCAAGCCGGCGCTGAAAATCGGCTTCAGCGTGATGGCGCTGGGCACCCTGGTGCTTGGCTACTGCCTGATGCAGTTCGACAATGGCACCGCCTCCAGCGGCCTCTCCTGGCTTTCCGTCGGCATGACCATGATGTGTATTGCCGGGTATGCGATGAGCGCGGCGCCGGTGGTGTGGATCCTCTGCTCCGAGATCCAGCCGCTGAAATGCCGCGACTTCGGCATCACCTGCTCCACCACCACCAACTGGGTGTCGAACATGATCATCGGCGCCACCTTCCTGACGCTGCTTGACGCGATCGGCGCCGCCGGGACCTTCTGGCTCTACACGGTGCTCAACGTGGCCTTTATCGGCGTCACCTTCTGGCTGATCCCGGAGACCAAAAATGTCACCCTCGAACACATTGAGCGCAACCTGATGGCGGGCGAGAAGCTGCGCAATATCGGTAACCGTTAATGCGAGGCGCGCGGCAACCACGGGCTGGCGACCTTGCGCGTCTCCCGATGGTTGTCGCCGTGAATGATATGCAGGGCGCTCAGACGCCCGATGTCGTAGTGCGGCAGCTGCACCGTGGAGAGCGGCGGCAGAAACAGATCGCCAATGCCCACCATATTGTCGTATCCCACCACCGCCACGTCCTGTGGAATGCGTAACCCCTGGCCCAGCAGCGTCTGATAGACCATAAAGGCGATGCGATCGTTGCCGCAGATCACCGAGTCGAATCCGGGTTTACCCTCGCGGATATGCGCCAGCACCACCGCGGGAATATCGTGGTAATGCTCATCGCCCTGGGCCATATACGAGTGGGTCAGGCTCTCCGGTTCGATGCCCGCCTCCCGGCAGGCGCGCTCCAGCCCCTGGCGGCGGCGGATTGTCGCCAGCTGGCTGGCGGGTAAGTGCAGGCACAGCGGACGACGATAGCCGGCGGCAAGCAGGGCTTTTACCGCGTCGTACTGGCCCTGTTCATCGTCCGGGATATAGCTGGCCACCGGCTGGCTGAGGCTTTCGCAGTTAGCCAGCACGCAGGGCAGGGTCAGCAGTTTGTCCGGCAGCGGCACCTGACGCAGGCCCATGGTGGTAAAGATGATGCCGTCCGGACGGTGGGAGAGGAGCAGGTCGACCACTGCTTCCGGCCGATCGTCAGAAAACATATTGACCACAAAGCTGTTCCAGCCGTGGGCGCGGGCCGTTTCTTCGATCGACAGGGTGATTTCCACCGAAAAGGGCGTGGTGACGGTATCCAGCGCCAGCACGCCGATGGTGCTGGGGGTGGCCCGCGCCCCGCGGATCTTTTTCGCCGACAGGTCGGGGACGTAGTTGGTTTCGGCGATGGCGGCCTGCACGCGGGCCAGCGTCTCCGGCTTGAGCCGCTCCGGGGTGTTCAGCGCCCGTGAGACGGTCATCAGAGATACATTCGCCAGTTTTGCTACATCTTTCAGGGATGCCATTTTTTCCTCCGCCATTGCTGCAGAGTACAGGCTATACAACTAAGTCGCTGATGTAAAAGCATGAAACGATTTTCTGCTAACGCCGTCGTGAGCGATGTTGCGGTTGATTTTTGATCGCGATCGCATCTTCATTATGTTAACGTTAACTTTTGTGATTAACATCATATATCGCAGCGAATCCCTCTGCGCTTTGTTTTTTGTTAACGTTACCATAATTACATTCCTCTAACACGAGAATGTCATGATGAAAGCGCATCACTCACACAGCTACCCGTTGCTCAGTGCCTTACTGTTTTTCTTTTTCGTGACCTGGTCGTCATCCGGCTCCTTGCTCTCCATCTGGCTGCACCAGGAGGTGGGGCTGAAGGCCGGCGATACCGGTATCATCTACGCCGTGCTGTCGGTTTCCGCGCTGTTTGCGCAAGTTTGCTATGGCTTTATCCAGGATAAGCTGGGGCTGCGCAAACATCTGCTCTGGTATATCACCGCGCTGCTGATCCTCTCCGGTCCGGCGTATCTGCTGTTCGGCCATCTGCTGAAAATTAACGTCCTGCTGGGCAGCATCTTCGGCGGGATCTACATCGGCTTGACCTTTAACGGCGGCATTGGCGTGCTGGAATCCTATACCGAGCGCGTGGCGCGCCAGAGCCAGTTTGAATTCGGCAGGGCGCGGATGTGGGGCTCGCTGGGCTGGGCGGTGGCCACCTTCTTCGCCGGTCTGCTGTTTAACATCAACCCGCAGCTTAACTTCCTCGTCGCCAGCTGCTCCGGACTGGTGTTTTTTATTCTGCTGGCCCGGCTGCGCGTCTCCTCGGCACCGCATGCGATGCAGGAGGCGGTTTCGGGCGGCAAGGTGACCCTGGAAGATGCGCTGCGCCTGCTGACGCTGCCGCGCTTCTGGGCGCTGGTCTTCTTCGTCATCGGCACCTGCATCTACGGCGTCTATGACCAGCAGTTCCCGGTCTATTTCTCATCGCAGTTCGCGACCCTGCAGGAAGGCAATGAGATGTATGGCTACCTTAACTCCTTCCAGGTGTTCCTCGAGGCGGCCGGCATGTTCTGCGCGCCGTGGCTGGTGAACCGCATCGGGGCCAAAAACGGTCTGATTTTCGCCGGCATGGTGATGGCGATGCGCATGGTGGCCTCCGGCCTGGTGGAAGGGCCGCTGCTGATCTCCATCACCAAACTGCTGCACGCGGTGGAGCTGCCGATACTGCTGGTGGCTATCTTTAAGTACAACAGCATCAACTTCGATAAACGCCTCTCCTCCACCCTCTATCTGGTGGGCTTCGCCTGCACCAGCTCGATTATCGCCAGCGTATTGTCGCCGCTGGCGGGCTACAGCTATGAAAAATATGGCTTCGCCCAGTCCTATCTGATCATGGGCCTGCTGGTGTTCTGCACCACCTTTATTTCCATCTTCTTGTTGCGCTCCGGCAAATCCTCCGCCGATCCGCTGATGTCGCAACCTACCGCTATCTGAATCAAAAAGAGTGAAAACGATGACTTACACAATCTCCAGGGCTGAACAGGTACTCCAGACACAACGCCAGGCGCTCAATCTGCGCTGGTATCCGCACTATCACCTGGCGGCCCGCGCCGGGTGGATCAACGACCCAAACGGTCTGGTGTGGTTCGACGGCTGGTACCATGCTTTTTATCAACATCACCCGTACTCCACCCAGTGGGGGCCGATGCACTGGGGGCATGCACGGAGCAAGGATCTGGTGCACTGGGAGCATCTGCCGGTGGCCCTGGCGCCGGAGGGGCCGGAGGATAAAGACGGCTGCTTCTCCGGCTCGGCGGTGGTCGATGGCGATACCCTGGCGCTGATTTACACCGGGCATAAATTCCACGGCGACCCTGGCGACGAAGCCAATCTGTATCAGGTACAGTGCCTGGCCACCAGCCGGGACGGGATCCACTTCGAGCGCCAGGGGATGGTGGTCGACACTCCGCCGGGCATGCACCATTTCCGCGACCCGAAGGTCTGGCGGGAGGGAGACAGCTGGTACATGATCGTCGGCGCGCGCGAAGGCGACACCGGTCAGGTACGGCTGTACCGTTCAGCCGATCTGCGCCAGTGGCAGGACGCGGGGGTGCTGGATGAAGCGGAAAGCACCATGGGCTATATGTGGGAGTGCCCGGACTTCTTCACCCTCAGCGGCAAACGCGTCCTGATGTTTTCCCCGCAGGGGATGCAGGCCGAGGGGTTCCGCAACCGCAACCTGTTCCAGAGCGGCTATCTGATCGGCGAGTGGCAGCCGGGGCAGCGATTCGTCCGTCACGGCGAGTTCACGGAGATGGATCACGGCCACGATTTCTATGCGCCGCAAAGCTTCGCCACCCCCGATGGCCGGCGGATCGTGATTGGCTGGCTGGATATGTGGGAATCGCCGCTGCCGGAGCAGCAGGACGGCTGGGCGGGCATGCTCTCCCTGCCGCGCGAGCTGAGCCTGAGCGCGGATAACCGCCTGCAGATGCGCCCGGCGAAAGAAGTGGAGAGCCTGCGCGGCGCCTGGTTCCCGTGGCCGGTAAGCACCCTGAACAATCAGCAGACCACTATGGTCGACAACTGCGAGGCGATGGAGGTCAACCTGCGCTGGAACTGCGCCAGCAGCAGCGCCGAGCAGTATGGTCTGCGCTTTGGCGATGGCCTGCGCCTCTACGTGGATGCCCAACAGCAGCGTCTGGTGCTGGAGCGGCATTATCCGCAGTATGGCCTGTGCGGGACGCGCAGCGTACCGTTGACCGCCGGGGCGGATCTCAATCTGCGGATATTTTTCGATAGCTCTTCGGTGGAGGTTTTTGTCAATGACGGCGAGGCCTGCCTGAGCAGCCGTATCTATCCGCAGGCTCCCCGCCGTGAATTAGCGTTATTTGCCTGGAGCGGTTCGGCGGCATTAACCGAAGCCGGAGCCTGGCAGCTCGAATAATAAAAAGGCTGTTGTCGTTAATAACCCGTCTTTGACGATGGGCGGGTTATTATTGCCTGTATCGTCGTGCATTACCCATTAATAAAAAATTCAGTTCATTCCATAATAAAAGGGTTTACCGATGAATAAAATCTGGGTCGGGTGTTTTCTCACGTCTCTGTATCTGCCACAGGCGATGGCGCAGGCGCCGTTATCGCTGGAAGAGCGGCTGGCGCAAATGGAGCAGCGGCTGAAGGCGACGGAGGAGCGCGCCGCCAGCGCAGAGGCGGAGATTAAGACGCTGAAAGGCCAGCAGCAGGCCACGACGGTCGCCCGCGCGGCGCCGGCTACGCCGCGCCTGCAGCTGAACGACAATGGCGAATTAAAATTTTATGGCGACGTCGAATTTAATCTTGATGGCGCCAGCCGCACCGGTAGCCTGACGTCGGTCAAAACCAGCGCGAATAAAAGTTGGGCGCCCGGCGAGAAAGAGCGCTGGGATATTAACGGCCGTATTCTGCTGGGTTTTGATGGCAGACGTAATGGCGACGACGGGAAATATGCCGGATTCAGCGTGCAGCCGCTGGCGGATATGGATGGCAAAATGAATCTCGACGATGCGGTATTTTTCTTTGGTCAGCAGGATGACTGGAAAATAAAAATAGGCCGCTTTGAAGCCTGGGATATGTTCCCCCTGAATCAGGATACCTTTATTGAATATTCAGGAAATACCGCCAACGACCTTTATTCCGACGGCTATGGCTATATTTACATGATGAAAGAGGGGCGCGGGCGCAGCAGCAGCGGCGGCAACCTCTTGTTCAGCAAAACCGTAGATAACTGGTATTTCGAGGTCAATACCCTGGTGGAGGACGGCAGTTCGCTGTTTGTCGATCAGAACTATCACGGTAATGCGCTGGAAAACCGCAAAAACGTGGTGTACGTGCGGCCGGTGGCGGTGTGGCAGTCCGGCGCCTGGTCGGCGGCGGCAGCGATTGAGAGCAACCTCGTCAACAACGCCTACGGCTATCAGAATCAGAGCGGGCGCTGGGTCGACCAGTCAAACCGCACCGGCTACGGGATGACCATGAGCTGGAACACCCTGAAAAGCGATCCGCACGATGGGGCGGTGGTCAATCTGAGTACTGCCCTGCTGGACGCGGCGGATGAAACCGACTTCAGCGCCGGAATCAATGCCCTGTGGCATCGCGTGGAGCTGGGCTATATCTACGCGCATAACAAAATCGATCAGTTCAACATGGCCGGGGTGAATGGCGAGTGCGATGGCGACTGCGCAATCCTCGCGCCGGGGCGCTATGACATCCATACCGTGCATACATCCTGGCAGTTGCCGAATATTATGGCGATGCCGAACTTCAATATTTACCTTGGCGCCTACGCCTCGTGGCTCGATTCCACGGCGGCGAAGAGCGGGAATCCCGACGAACGCTATGGCGCCCGGGTGCGCTTTAAATATTTCTTCTGATATTTCTTCTGACAGGATACTCAGGCAGGCTCTCCCGCGGCGGACGCCGCGGGAGAGTTCAGGTGGGCAGGTTAACGCATCGCGCGGCGCAGAATGCGGTCGGTCTGGCGCTGGAAGTCCTCGGCCGCTTCTTCCACCGACTTTTTACCGTAGTCGATGTACTGCAGGGTGGTGCCGAACTGGGCGACGATCTGTGGGTCGTCGAAGTACGGCGAGACCGGCAGGGTGGTGGGCAGGGATTGCGCCAGCTTCAGGCCGGACACCGCCGGATCGTCGGCTTTGATGATCCCGTCCTCGGTCAGGTAGGTGACCGCCGCTTTGCTCAGCGGCACGCCACGCTCCAGACCCAGAATATCCACCCCTTCTTTACTGTTCAGCAGGAAGTTAATCAATTTCGCCGCCGCCTGCGGGTTTTTCGTCGATTTGCCAATGGACAGCATCTGCGCAGGCTTGAAGAACAGTCCGGCATCGGTGGCGCCGGGGAGCATCGGGTATTCCCCCAGCACCAGCTTCGCCGGCGGCTTCAGATTGTCGGAATATTTATTGATGGTGGAGTTCCACATGTAGGTCCCGCCCCATTCACCCTGGATCCACGGCTTCATCTCGTACATGTTGCTCTTGCCGAACGAGGCATAGTAGCGGGTGTCCGGCATCACATGGCTGTCGATAAGCTTCTTATACATGCCGAAGAAGTCCGCCCACTGCGCTTTGCTGTAGGAGAATTTGCGGCCCTTCTCATCGATGGCCGGCTGGTTGTATTTTTGCACCATGTAAGAGTTGAGCAGGGCCAGCACGTCCTGGTGCTCAAGCACCACCGGGTAGTACTGTTTCCCGAGTTTGCTTTCGAAAGTTTTCCCCGCCGCCAGCAGTTCATCCCAGGTTTTCGGGAAGGGGATGCCCGCCTTTTTCCACGCTTCGTCGTTAAAGTAGAAAACGCGGGCGGTGACCGACACCGGGATGCCGTTGAGCTTGCCGTTGACCGTGGTGGACTGCAGCTCTTTGGCGTCAAACTGGCTGAGATCGATCTCGTCTTTCAGGGTATTGAGATCGTAAAAGCCATCGCCATTTTTCGAAAAGATCGGCAGCCAGTTCCAGTTGGTCTGCATCACGTCAGGCTCGGTGCCGCCGGCTATCTGGGTGGTCAGGCGCGAAAGATGGCCGTCCCAGCCGGTATATTCCGCTTTAACATTGATATCAGGATATTGCTGGTGAAAAGCCTCCAGCGCCTTGAGGGTCACCTGATGGCGGCCATTGCCCCCCCACCAGGACATGCGCAGGTCGACATCCTGCGCCAGCGAGGAGAAGGCGCTAAGGCCCAGGGTGGCGGAGAGGGTGGCGCTTATCAGCACGTTTTTCATTGTTATGCTCCAGGGTTCACAGAGAGAGGTTCTGTTCGGTTTTGGCGTCAAAGATGTGACACTTGTTAAGATCAAAGGTGAAATAGACTTTTCGATTCAGTCCCTTAGCAATCATCGGCTTCGCATCGTCCGACGGCACGCGAGCGGTCAGCTCGTAGCCCGCGACCTGCAGATAGACAAAGAACTCATGACCCATGTTTTCCACCCGCACCATCTCGCCCATGCAGCTGCCTTCGGCGAACGGTGCGTCGGAGAGCGACACGAATTCCGGGCGGACCCCGTAGAACACCTCCTGATGCTGATAGGCGCCGACTTTCTCCGCCAGACGGTCGTTCAACGGCAGGCGCTGGTCGCCAAGGGTCAGGCACAGGCGGCCGTCGTGCTCAACCAGCTGGCTGGGGCGAATATTCATCTCCGGCGCGCCGATAAAGCCGGCGACAAACATATTTTTCGGCTGGTGGTAAAGGTTGTCCGGGGTATCGACCTGCATAATGTGGCCGAGCTTCATCACGCAGATGCGGTCGCCCATGGTCATCGCTTCCGTCTGATCGTGGGTAACGTAGACGGTGGTCGCCGGTTTACCGGATTTTTTCAACTGCTTATGCAGATCGGAAATGCGAATGCGCATCGAGGCGCGCAGCTTGGCGTCCAGGTTGGAGAGCGGCTCGTCGAACAGGAAGACGTCCGGTTTTTTGACGATCGCCCGGCCCACCGCCACGCGCTGCGCCTGGCCGCCGGAGAGCTGGCGCGGCAGACGTTCCAGCAGCTCCTCCAGTTCGAGGATTTTCGCCGCTTCCTCCACCTGCCGATCAATCTGCGCCTTGGGCAGCTTGCTCAGCTTCAGGCCGAAGGCGAGGTTTTCCCGCACCGTCATATGCGGATAGAGAGCGTAGTTCTGGAACACCATCGCGATACCACGGGATTTAGGCGCCAGGTTGTTGACGATCTTGTCGCCGATCCGCACCTCGCCGCCGCTGATGGTCTCCAGACCCGCCAGCATGCGCAGGGTGGTCGATTTGGCGCAGCCGGAAGGGCCGACGATCACCATAAATTCGCCATCGGCAATCTTCAGGTCGATACCATGCACCGCTTTAAACCCGTTGGAGTAAACTTTTTCCAGTTTGTTGAAAATCACTTCAGCCATGATATTTCCCTCTTAACCTTTGATTCCGCTGCTGGTCACGCCCTGCACGAAGTAGCGTTGAGCCAGGAAGAAGACGATGATGGACGGCAGAATGGAGATGCTCGCCATTGCCAGAATTTCGTTCCACGGCGCGCCTTCCGTGACGTCAATAGACATTTTGAGCGCCAGCGCGATGGGATACTTATCGACGCTGTAGACGTAGATCAGCGGACCGATAAAGTCGTTCATCGACCACATGAACTGGAACAGCGCCACCGAGATAATGGCCGGCTTGAGGATCGGCACCACCACATACCACAGCACCTGGATGGAGTTGCAGCCGTCGATCTGCGCCGCCTCTTCCATATCCCGCGGGACGCCGCGCAGAAACTGGATCAGCATAAAGACAAAGAATCCCTGGGTGGCGAAGGCCAGCGGCAGATACAGCGGCAGATAGCTGTTCAGCATTCCCATTTCACGGAACATCAGGTACTGCGGGATCAGCAGGACGGTGCTCGGCAGCAGCATGGTGGTGATGAGCGTCGCGAACCAGAACTTCTTCCACGGGATCTCAAAGCGCGCAAAGCCGTACGCCACGATAGTGGAGGAGATGATGGTTAACACCACCTTCGGGATCACATACTTAAAGGTGTTCAGCATATAGTGGCCGAAATGGTATTCGGTGCCGGTCTTCCAGCCGTTGATAAACCCGTCCCAGGTGGCGTGGGTCGGCCACAGCCCGAGGGTGGTGAAGATCTCATGGTTCGGCTTGAACGAGGCGGAGAACATCCACGCCAGCGGGTAGAGCATCAGCAGGCCGACGAATATCAGCACGACGTAGCGCACCACCCGGCTCACTTTTTCCCGGCGCAGCGTACGGGCGACCTCACGATCGGCGTCGCTTATCACCGGCGCCATCTGTTGAATATCAGCCATTTTTGCCTCCCTTATCGGCGGAGTAGAAGACCCAGTATTTCGATGACTTAAAGGCGATCGACGCAAAGACCGCCACGACGAGGAACAGCACCCACGCCAGCGCGGCGCCATAGCCCATGTCGAAATACTTAAAGGCGGTATCGTAGATGTAGAGCGAGAACAGGTAGGTGTAATAGGTCGGGCCGCCGCCGGTTATCACGTACGGGCCGGTAAACTCCTGGAACGCCTGGGTAGTCTGCATAATAAAGTTGAAGAAAATCACCGGGGTGATCAGCGGCACGGTGACCTTCATAAACATCTGCCACTTCGAGGCGCCGTCGATCATTGCCGCCTCATACTGCGACTGCGGGACGTTCTGCAGGGCGGCGAGGAAGATGACCATCGCGGAGCCAAACTGCCAGACGCGCAGCAGGGTGACCGACATTAAAGCCAGCGAGGGTTCCCCCAGCCAGTTGACGGCATCGATGCCAAAGACGGCGAGAAAGCTGTTCAGCAGGCCGTCAATGGCGAACAGGGCGCGCCACAGCACGGCAATCGCCACCGAGCTGCCGAGGATCGACGGGATGTAGTAGGCGGTGCGGAAAAAGCCGATGCCGCGCAGTTTGAAATTGAGCACAAAGGCAATGCCGAGGGCGAAAGCCAGTTTTAAGGGGATGGTTAAAAAGACGTAGGCAAATGTCACCCCCATCGATTTCCAGAACAGGCTATCCTCGGTCAACATATAGCGATAGTTTTCAATGCCGTTAAATACCGGCGGACTCATCAAGTCGTACTCAGTAAAACTGAGAAAGAAAGATGAAACAAAAGGAAAAGCAGTAAAGACAATCAGCCCGATGATATAGGGCGATATCCATGCCAATCCCAGCAGCTTGTTTTCATTCATACATACCTACCTGGCTTACGAGTTGTAATACGGATCGGGTGACGCGGCGCTGTCGGCCTTTTGCCGCGACCAACGCAAAAAGTCTGAACGTTTCCTCTGGTTAACATATCCTTGTTAATGAATGGCTTAAGTTTTATCTGGCCCAACATGGAGGGGCCGTCAGGCTCTTTTTTATGCTGATCTGTTTTTTATAAAACACCGTTTTAATTTCATTTTATTGCGATTTATTTCCGCGTCATGCAGATCTGGATGGAAATGTGATCAAAGTCGAAACGATGTTTCAAAAAGGTGAGGTGGTAAGCACTTTAAGGATCTGAGGGAGCTTGAAAACAAGGAACAATCAGTCTGAACTGAGCGGGAAATATTATTACCAGGATAATGATTGGGGCGGCATCTTTTTTAGCGCGTGCTGTGAAACCTGAATCGGGGGCGGCGATCGCCCCCGTTTTTCATCAGCGTGCGAGAAAATCTTCGCGGATCGGGGTAAAGGTGTCGAGCAGCGTGCCGGGCTGCAAACAGACGCAGCCGTGCATGATCCCCGGCTGCTTATACAGCGTATCGCCAGCGCTGACGACGCGCGTCTCCTCGCCGATAGTGAACTCGAACTCGCCCGAGAGCACATAGGTGAGCTGTTCGTGAGGATGGTTATGCAGCGGGCCGACGGCGCCGGCGGCAAAATTCACCTCTACGGCCATCATTTTGCCGTCGTGGGCCAGAATGCGGCGGGTTACGCCATTGCCGAGGTCTTCAAGGGTGGTGTCTTTATGGAAAATAAACATCGGGCGATCCTGTTGTTAAAATGAAACATTGTTTCACTTAACTTATCCCACTCTTCATGAAAAAGAAATACGCGGCCAGAGAAGTGGAAAGTTGATCACAAGTTTGTTTCACTGGCAGAAACGACATAAGGAGCAGAAGATGAAAACCATTGGCCTGTTAGGCGGCATGAGCTGGGAGTCAACGATCCCTTACTATCGCCTGATTAATGAAGGCGTGAAGGCGCGACTGGGCGGGCTGCACTCCGCCAGCCTGGTGTTGCACAGCGTCGATTTTCACGACATTGAAGCCTGTCAGTCCGCCGGCGACTGGGATCGCGCCGGGGCGATCCTTGCGGAAGCCGCGGTCGGGCTCCAGCAGGCGGGTGCCGAGGGCATTGTTCTGTGCACCAACACTATGCACAAGGTAGCGGATGCCATCGCCGCCCGCTGCCAGGTTCCCTTTCTGCATATCGCCGATGCCACCGGGCGGGCGATTGCCGCCAAAGGCCAGCGGCGGGTCGCGCTGCTGGGCACCCGCTATACCATGGAGCAGACCTTTTACCGCGGTCGTCTGCAGGAGCAGTTTGCCATCGAGACGCTGATCCCCGAGGCCGACGATCGGGCGCGGATCAATCAGATCATCTTCGACGAGCTCTGTCTCGGCACCTTCAGCGAGGCATCGCGGGACTATTATCTGCAGACGATCGCCGCCCTGGCGGAGCAGGGAGCGGAAGGGGTTATTTTCGGCTGTACGGAGATAGGCCTGCTGGTGCCTGCCGAGCTCAGCCCGCTGCCGGTCTTTGACACCGCGGCGATCCATGCGGAAGACGCGGTCAACTTTATGCTCTCTGCAGGACCGACGCCAGCGGCGTGAGGATCTGCGGCAGACTCTGCTGCAGGTGCGTCACGAAGGCATCGACCAGCGCCGAGCGCGGGCGATGGAGCGGGCGGATCAGGCTGACGGTAAACGGCACCTCAACGCTGAAGCGGCGCACCACCACGCCGCTATCGGCATAGTCCAGGGCGGTCAGCGGGTTAACCACCGAGATCCCGGCGCCGGCGCGTACCATAGCGCAGATCGAGGCCGCGCTGTGGGTTTCGACCACCATCCGCCGTTTAACCTGATGCTCTATGAACAGGGCGTCGAGCAGCTGGCGATAGCTGTCGGTGCGCGACAGGCTGATGTAGTTTTCGCCCTGAAAATCGGCGGGGGTCAGCGTCGTCTGCGCCGCCAGCGGATGGCCGGCAGGCAGCACGCAGACTTCATTCAGCGTCAGCAGCGGCGTGCGTTCGGTGCCCGCCGGGGTATGCAAGGTCTCCGTCAGGCCAAGGTCATGGCGCTGGGCGGAGAGCCACTCCTCCAGCAGCGGCGACTCCTGAGGGACGATCTGCAGGCTGACCTCCGGGTAGCGGGCGAGAAACGGCGGCAACAGCAGCGGCAGAAAGGACTGGGAAAACACCGGCAGGCAGGCGATCGACAGCTCGCCCTGGCGAAACTCGCGCAGGCTCTCGGCGGCGCTGACGATGCGGTCCAGGCCGTACCAGGAACGCTGAACCTCCTCAAACAGGCGCAGGCCCTGCACGGTTGGCTGCAGGCGACCGCGGGTCCGCTCAAACAGCTGAAGGCCGAGCACCTTCTCAAAGCGCGCCAGCTCGCGGCTGACGGTGGGTTGCGAGGTGTGCAGCATCCTCGCGGCTTCGGTCAGGTTGCCGGTGGTCATCACCGCGTGAAAGATTTCGATATGGCGCAAATTGACGGCTGGCATGCGGTCTCCCTGAGGCTCGGCTGTAACCATATCATTTTTGCATAGAGTCGCGATAAAACGATATTTTTTATTAGTCAGGCACTGTGGCGTAATCAGAAAAAACAGCGACCAACACACGCACTGCACCGGAGTTTTTATGCCACATTCTCTTTACGCCACTGATACCGATCTAACCGCGGACAACCTGCTGCGCCTGCCGGCGGAATTTGGCTGCCCGGTCTGGGTCTATGATGCGCAGATTATTCGCCGCCAGATTGCCCAGCTCAGCCAGTTTGACGTGGTGCGTTTTGCGCAAAAAGCCTGCTCTAACATCCATATTCTGCGTCTGATGCGTGAGCAGGGGGTGAAGGTGGACTCGGTGTCGCTGGGGGAGATCGAGCGTGCGCTGGCGGCAGGCTACGATCCGCAGCAGAATCCAGAGGATATTGTCTTCACCGCCGATCTGATCGACGACGCCACCCTCGATCGCGTCAAGGCGTTACAGATCCCGGTGAACGCCGGTTCGATCGACATGCTAAGCCAGCTGGGGGAGGTGTCGCCGGGCCATCGCGTCTGGCTGCGCGTCAACCCGGGCTTTGGCCACGGCCACAGCCAGAAAACCAATACCGGCGGTGAGAACAGCAAGCATGGCATCTGGTACAGCCATCTGCCGGCGGCGCTGGAAGTGATGCGTCGTTATCAGCTGCAGCTGGTGGGGATCCATATGCATATCGGCTCTGGCGTCGACTACGGTCACCTGGAGCAGGTGTGCGGCGCGATGGTGCGCCAGGTTGTCGACTTTGGCCAGGATCTGCAGGCCATCTCCGCCGGCGGCGGCCTGTCTATTCCTTACCGCGAGGGTGAAGAGGCCATCGACACCGCCCACTATTACGGCCTGTGGAACCGCGCCCGGGAGCAGATCGCCACCCATCTGGGGCACCCGGTGAAACTGGAGATTGAACCCGGACGCTTCCTGGTGGCCGAGTCCGGCGTGCTGGTGTCGCAGGTGCGCAGCGTGAAAGAGATGGGCAGCCGCCACTTCGTGCTGATTGACGCCGGCTTTAACGACCTGATGCGCCCGGCGATGTACGGCAGCTATCACCATATCACCGCTCTGGCGGCGGATGGGCGCGATCTCAGCGCCGCGCCGCAGGTGGAGACCGTGGTGGCCGGGCCGCTGTGCGAGTCCGGAGACGTCTTTACCCAGCAGGAAGGGGGTAAAGTCGAGACCCGTCTGCTGCCTGCGGTGGCCCCAGGGGATTATCTGGTGCTCCATGACACGGGCGCCTACGGGGCCTCGATGTCATCCAACTATAACAGCCGTCCGTTGCTGCCGGAGGTGCTGTTTGATGGCGGCAAGGCGCGGCTGATCCGTCGTCGCCAGACCATCCAGGAGCTGCTGGCCTTAGAGCTTATTTAAAAAAAGGTCCCGTCGTTACCGACTCGCGCAACACCAGCGTGCCGGTGAACGGCGGGATCGTTTCGATCGGCTGCTGATTAGCAAGCTTGATCGCCTGATCGATAGCCGTGGTGATCATGTTGTCGATGGGCAGATAGACCGTCGACAGCCCCGGCTCCAGCCATTTCGCGCTTGGCGCATCGTCGAAGCCAAACAGCGACACATCCTGCGGAATACGCAGCCCCGCCTGATGCAGCGCCTTTGAGGCCCCCAGCGCCATATCATCGTTACAGGAAAACAGCGCGCTGAAGCGGGCTTTCTCGTCCAGCAGTTCCCGGCACAGCTCGTAGCCGCGGGTCATCGTCGAGTCCCCGTATTTCACCCGGCTCGGATCCCATTCAATACCATGTTTTATCAGCGCGTTGCGATAGCCCTGCAGGCGCGCCTGGCCGGTGGGGGTGTGCATCGGGACGGTGATGCAGGCGATATCGCGGTGGCCCTGGGTAATCAGATACTCCATGGCCTGGAAGGCGGCTTCCTGCTGTTCGAAAAACACGCAGCGTTCGCGGGCCTGCGCCACATCACGGTTAATCACCACCAGCGGCATGGCGATCGAGTTAATCAGCGACATGATCGCCTTCTCGCTCATATGCCGGGTATAGAGGATGATCGCATCGCACTGCCGGTCGGCGAGCATCTGCACCGCTTCCTCTTCGCGCTCCGGCGTATCATGGCCGTCGGTGACGATAAGCTGTTTTCCCCAGGCTTCTGTCTGGCGTGACGCCTGCTGCAGCAGACGGCCAAAGTAGAAGCCGTCAAAGGTGGAGACAACCAGCCCGATACTGTTGCTGGTCTGATTGGCCAGCGAGCGGGCAAGGAAATTCGGCCGGTAGCCCAGCTCTTCCATCGCTTTAAAGACCTGTTGGCGGGTGCTCTCTTTCACCTGACCTGTGCCGTTCAACACGCGGGAAACCGTCGCTTTCGAGACGCCTGCGCGAATTGAGACATCCAGCATTGTAGCCATTTATCGATTCCTGATTTCACGTGGTAAGGCGCAGTTTATCACAGACCGAAAAGGGACATATCGACGGGGCGGGGCGGAAAAACCATCGCGATCACGCTTTTAGCAGGAACTGACCAACCGGCGTTATCTGGTATGCCAATGGCTGTTTTTATCGATATTTGGGATACCACGAAGCGGGTTGCGAGCGCTGTCACAGAACAATTTTTGCCTGGCGACTATGTTTTGGTATGCCAAAAGTCACTGGCTGTCCACCTGGCCGCAATAAGCCCTTTACTCTGAGGTACTCTTTTATGGCATTACAGGACAAACTGATCGACGCGCTGGGGCGTTTCGCGACGACATTCAACAGCTATCGCTACATTATGGCGATCAAATCGGCGTTTATTACCCTGATGCCGGTGATCATCGTCGGGGCCTTTTCGGTGCTGATCTCCAATATGGTGCTGGATCCGAAGAATGGGCTCGCCAGCTTTTCCTCACTCTCCTTTCTCGCGGCTCTGAAGCCGATCACCAGCGCGCTGAACTACGCCACGCTCAACTTCCTCAATATCGGCGCCGTGTTTCTGATCGGCATTGAGCTGGGGCGGATCAACGGCATCAAAAGCCTGTTTCCCGGCCTGCTGGCGGTGATCTGCTTTATCTGCGTCACGCCGACCACGGTGGAGATGATGGTCGATGGCCAGATGCACGTGGTGAAAGATGTCCTGCTGCGTCAGTTCTCCGATACCCGTAGTCTGTTCCTCGGAATGTTCATCGCCATTCTGTCGGTCGAGATTTACTGCTGGCTGGAGGGGCGCAAGGGGCTGAAGATCAAGATGCCGGATACCGTGCCGCCGAACGTTTCTGCCTCTTTTTCCGCGCTGATCCCGGCGATCATCACCACCACCGCGATCGCCACCTTTGGTTTTCTCTTCCACCAGCTGACGGGAATGTATCTCTACGATGCGGTCTACCAGGTGGTGCAGCAGCCGCTGGAGCGGGTGGTGCAGAGCCTGCCGGGGATCCTGCTGCTGATGTTCGTCGCCCAGCTGTTCTGGGTGATCGGTATTCACGGCAACCAGATGATCAAGCCGATCCGCGAGCCGCTGCTGCTGGGGGCGATCACCGTCAATATGAGCGCCTTTGAGCAGGGGAAAGAGGTACCGAACATCATCACGATGCCCTTCTGGGATGTTTACATGAGCATCGGCGGCTCGGGGCTGACCATCGGCCTGCTGATTGCGGTGATGATCGCCACCAGGCGCAAAGAGATGAAAGAGATCGCCAAGCTGTCGATAGGCCCGGGGCTGTTCAATATTAACGAGCCGGTGATCTTCGGGATGCCGATCATGCTCAACCCGATCCTCGCCATCCCGTTTATCATCACCCCGCTGGTGACCGGCAGCATCGGCTATTTCGCCACCCTGACCGGCTTCGCCGGCAAGGCGGTGGTGATGGTGCCCTGGACCACGCCGCCGCTGATCAACGCCTGGCTGTCCACCGCCGGCTCGATGGGAGCGGTGGTGACCCAGCTTATCTGCATCGTCGTCGCGGTGCTTATCTATCTGCCTTTCGTCAAAATTGCCTCCCGCCGTGCCGATGCCGCACAGCGTCAGGCCGACAATCAACAGACCGCCAACCCTGTCTGAGGAGCCTATGACTACCGTACGGATGACCATTCCCGATGATTTTATCCTTGGCGCGGCGGCTTCCGCCTGGCAGACCGAGGGCTGGAGCGGGAAAAAACCGGGGCAGGACTCCTGGCCCGATCTCTGGTACAAAAACGACCGCCACGTCTGGCATAACGGCTATGGCCCAGCGGTGGCTACCGATTTTATTAACCGCTTTCAGGAAGACGTGCAGCTGATGAAGCTGGCCGGGCTGACCCACTACCGCACCTCGATCAACTGGTCGCGCTTTCTGATCGACTATGAAAACGTCACGGTGGATGAGGAGTATGCGGCCTATTACGACCAGCTGTTCGATGCGCTACTGGCCAACGGCATTACGCCGATGATCTGCCTTGAGCATTACGAATTACCGGGCTATCTGCTGGAAAAGTATGGCGGCTGGGGGTCGAAAAAAGTGGTTGAGCTGTTTGTGCGCTACGCGGAGCAGGTCTTTGCCCGCTACCACCTGAAGGTAACCCGCTGGTTTACCTTTAATGAGCCGATCGTGGTGCAGACCCGGGTCTATCTGGATGCCCTGCGCTGGCCCTATGAGCAGAACACCAGCACCTGGATGCAGTGGAACTACCATAAGGTGCTGGCGACCGCCTGCGTGGTGAAGCGATTTCGCGAACTCGGCTATCCCGGGACCGTTGGCTGCATCCTCAATCCGGAGGTGACCTACCCACGCTCCCGCGCCCCGCATGACCTGCGCGCGGCGGAGATCTACGATCTGTTCTACAACCGTATGTTTCTCGACCCGCTGGTGCACGGGGTCTGGCCGCCGGCGCTTCTCGCGCTGCTTGAGCAGCATCAGGTGACGTGGGAGGCCAGCGCGGAGGAGCTGGCGATTATCCGCGAGCACACCGTCGATGAGCTGGGGATTAACCTTTACTATCCGCACCGGGTCAAAGCCCCGTCGCGGGCCTGGCATCCGCATACCCCGTTCCATCCAGCCTGGTATTATGAGCCGTTTGAGCTGCCCGGCCGGCGGATGAACGCCTCCCGCGGCTGGGAAATCTACCCGCAAATCATCTTTGATATGGCGATGCGGATCAAAAATGACTATCGCAACATCCCGTGGTTCGTGGCCGAGAGCGGGATGGGGGTGGAAAACGAAGGCCAGTTCCGTAACCGCGAAGGCGTCATCGATGACAGCTACCGCATTCGTTTTATCAGCGAACATCTCTGGCACACCCTGCGCGCCCGCGAGGCAGGGGCCAACTGCCAGGGCTATATGCTGTGGGCGTTTACCGACAACGTGTCGCCGATGAACGCCTTTAAAAACCGCTACGGGCTAATCGAAATCGATCTGCAAAACCATCGCGCCCGGCGGCCCAAAGCTTCGGCGCACTGGTTTCGTCAGCTCGGCGAACGGCGTGAGCTGGTGCTGGATATCGACGATGAATACCGCTAGCCGGGAGCAATCTTTGCTAAGATAGCGGCGTATTCGACTCGCAGGCATGTAACGCACAGGTGATTTTGTGGAAAAAGCGATAATTCCGC
This sequence comes from Klebsiella sp. GB_Kp047, assembly GCF_040065235.1. Classification (NCBI taxonomy): domain Bacteria; kingdom Pseudomonadati; phylum Pseudomonadota; class Gammaproteobacteria; order Enterobacterales; family Enterobacteriaceae; genus Klebsiella; species Klebsiella sp. GB_Kp047. Next base: position 410,400 of record NZ_JBEAJG010000028.1, read on the forward strand.
CGGAAAAGAAGCCCTATCAGGAGATTGGTGATGACCTGCGCGCCCAGATTGCGCAGGGGCGCTACCCGGTCGGGTCGCGTTTGCCGCCGGAACGCCATATTGCCGAAACCTATGGCGTCAGCCGGACCATTGTGCGCGAAGCGCTGCTGATGCTGGAGCTGCAGGGGACGGTGGATATCCGTCAGGGATCCGGGGTGTACGTCATGCGTATCCCGCATGAAAACGACAGCGAAGAAGAGCAGTTGCTCAGCAGCGACGTCGGTCCGTTTGAAATTCTCCAGGCGCGCCAGCTGCTGGAGAGCAATATCGCCGCCTTTGCCGCGAAAATGGCCACCCGCGCCGATATCGACAATCTGAAGCGGATTATCGAGCAGGAGCAGCGGGCTATCGCCCTCAACGACACCGCCCAGGATAACGCCCGCCTGTTCCATCTGGTGCTGGCCGGGGCGACGCAGAACCAGATGCTGTTGGCGACGGTGGAGCGGATCTGGCTGCAGATGGACAGCAGCCCGCTGTGGCAGCAGTTCAATGTGCATATTGCCAGCCGCGCCTGGCGGCTGAAGTGGCTCGGCGACCGGCAGACGCTGCTCGCCGCGCTGCGGCGTCGCGATGTGATGGGCGCCTGGCAGGCGATGTGGCAGCATCTGGAAAACGTCAAAAACAGTCTGCTGGAGCTGTCCGATGAAGACGCCCCGGACTTTGACGGCTATCTGTTCGATTCGGTGCCGATTTTTCAGGGGAAGCTGGTATGACGATCCTGCCGCTGTACGCCGCGCCGCAGTTCGCCCGGCAGGTGACCGACTGGCTGTGGCAGGCCTTTGGCGGCGAGGCGCTGCCGCGGGAATTTTTCGCCAGCATTGTGCAGCATAGCCAGACGGCGGAGGCGCTACCGCTGACCTTTATTGCCGTGGAAGGGGAGCAACTGCTCGGAACGATTGGCCTCTGGCGCTGCGATTTGATAAGCCGCCAGGATCTGTTTCCCTGGCTGGCGGCGCTGTACGTCGCGCCCGCCGCTCGCGGTCAGGGGCTGGCCGGACAGCTGCAGCGGCATGTGATCGATTATGCCCGCCGCGCGGGCTATCAGGAGCTTTATCTCTACTCCACCTGCCGCGATTTTTATGAACGCTTCGGCTGGCGTTACATCGGCGAGGGGCTGGATTACCCGGCCACCGCCGTGCATCTCTATCGCTACGACTTATCGCCTTCCTGCGGGGCCACCACCGAATGACGGCGCACCAGCGTCGGGCTGAACAGGTGGGTGATCTCCGGCGCCGGGCGCTGCTCCGCCAGGGCTAAGGCCAGCTCGGCCGCCTGGGTCGCCATTGTGACGATCGGGTAACGGACAGTGGTCAGCCGCGGGCGGACATAGCGCGAAATCAGGACATCGTCGAAGCCGATCAGCGAAATTTCCCGCGGGACGTCGATACCGTTGTCGTTCAGCACCCCCATCGCGCCGGCGGCCATCGAGTCGTTATAGCAGGCGACGGCGCTAAAGTGGCGGCCGCGGCCAAGCAGTTCGGTCATCGCCTGTTCGCCGCCGCTTTCATCCGGCTCGGCAAACGTGACCAGCCGGTCGTTGCACGGCAGGCCGCTCTCCTCCAGCGCCGCGTAGTACCCCTGCAGGCGATCTTCCGCATCAGAGATATCGTGGTTTGAGCACAGATAGCCGATACGCGTGTGCCCCTGCTGGATCAGATGACGGGTCGCCAGCCAGGCGCCGTAGCGATCGTCCAGCGCCACGCAGCGGGTTTCATATCCGGGCAGGATGCGGTTGATCAGCACCATGCCGGGGATCTGTTTCATCAGCCCGGCGAGTTCCTCATCGGGGATCATTTTGGCGTGCACCACCAGCGCCGCGCAGCGGTGGCGGATCAGCTGCTCTATCGCCTGGCGCTCCTTTTGCACGTTGTGGTAGCCATTGCCAATCAGCAAAAAATTGCCGGTGCGGTAGGCTACCTGTTCGACGGCTTTGACCATCGCGCCGAAGAAGGGGTCGGAGACATCGCCCACCACCAGGCCGACGGTTTCCGTGGACTGCTGGGCCAGCGCCCGGGCGTTCGCGTTGGGGTGATAGTTGAGGGTTTCCATCGCCGCGCCCACGGACTGACGCGAGGCTTCGCTGGCTTTGGGAGAGTTGTTGATGACGCGGGAGACGGTAGCGACGGAGACTCCTGCGAGTCGGGCTACATCCTTAATTGTCGCCATACCATGCCTTTTATAGGGTAAGCGTTTACATACTGCTATGTTACGGGAAAGAGCGGCAGATTCAAGGCGCGGCGGCGAAGGAATGGCGCAAATGTGATTCAGAGCGGGCTTATCGGTGACCTGTTTACATTGACGCTATCAGTAATTGAAACCGGCTCGGGGAAATACAAACCTTTGCTTACACTTTGCGATGCGCTGTTGCGAATGTTCGCTGGTTTGTCCGCCGAGCAGGTTGATATTCTGGCTCTCCCAGAGGTATTGATAGGTGGAGTCAACGTCAAGTTGACCACTTTACTTACACCAGCCTGCGCAGATGCGCAGGTTTTTTTTTGCCCGTCGCCGGCGTTGTTACAGATAGCGAAAATCGTAATAACTGGTTGCACTTAGGCTCACTCACTTGCGTTTTCCCGCTGGCCCGAAGCGGGCGAAAAACGCGACAATCGAGATCCCAGAGGTATTGATAGGTGAGTTTCTCAGGTACGCTCTTCGTACTGGACGTCTTACACCAGCCTGCGCGGATGCGCAGGTTTTTTTTATTCTGAAAATCCCCCCGCCGCACTGCTTTCCCACGCCTTCTCGTGTAACCTGCTTTGACTCATCACCGGTCACATGGAGTTGTTATGCTATTGGGATTTTTCAGACTGCTGTTCAAGGGGTTATACCGGGTCAGACTGACCGGCGACACGCAGGCTTTGCACCAGCAAAAAGTCTTAATTACCCCGAACCACGTCTCTTTCCTCGACGGCATTCTGCTGGCGTTGTTTTTGCCGGTCCGACCGGTTTTTGCCGTCTATACCTCAATCAGCCAGCGCTGGTTTATGCGCGCGCTGACGCCGATTATCGATTTTGTGCCGCTGGACCCGACCAAGCCGATGTCGATCAAACATCTGGTGCGCCTGATCGAACAGGGGCGGCCGGTGGTCATCTTCCCGGAAGGGCGAATCTCGGTCAGCGGCTCGCTGATGAAAATTTATGACGGCGCCGCCTTTGTCGCCGCCAAATCGCAGGCGACCATCGTGCCGCTGCGCATTGAAGGCGCTGAACTGACGCCCTTCAGCCGGCTGAAGGGGCTGGTAAAGCGTCGCCTGTTCCCGCGGATTCAGCTGCACCTGCTGCCGCCTACCCATCTGCCGATGCCCGAGGCGCCGCGCGCCCGCGACCGGCGCAAAATCGCCGGGGAAATGCTGCATCAGATCATGATGGAGGCCCGGATGGCGGTGCGCCCGCGGGAAACCCTGTATGAGTCGCTGCTGGCGGCGCAAGACCGCTTCGGCGCGCGCAAACCCTGCGTGGAGGATATCAACTTCCAGCCGGATACCTATCGCAAGCTGCTGACCAAAACCCTGTTTGTCGCCCGCATTCTGGAAAAATACAGTCAGCAGGGCGAGAAGATAGGCCTGATGCTACCCAACGCCGGCATCAGCGCAGCGGTGATTTTCGGCGCGATCGCCCGCGGGCGCATTCCGGCGATGATGAACTATACCGCCGGGGTGAAAGGACTCAGCAGCGCCATCGCCGCCGCGGAACTCAAGACCATTTTTACCTCGCGCACCTTCCTCGATAAAGGCAAGCTCTGGCACCTGCCGGAGCAGTTGACCCAGGTGCGTTGGGTGTTCCTGGAAGATCTCAAAGGCGATATCACCCCCGCAGACAAACTGTGGATTTTCGGCCATCTGCTGGCGCCGCGTCTGGCGCAGGTTAAGCAGCAGCCGGAAGACGCGGCGATGATCCTCTTCACCTCCGGCTCGGAGGGCAACCCGAAAGGGGTGGTGCACAGCCATAAAAGCCTGCTGGCCAACGTCGAGCAGATCAAAACCATCGCCGACTTTACCGCTAACGACCGCTTTATGTCGGCGCTGCCGCTGTTCCACTCTTTTGGCCTCACTGTCGGCCTGCTGACGCCGCTGCTTACCGGCGCGGAGGTGTTTCTCTATCCCAGCCCGCTGCACTATCGCGTGGTGCCTGAGCTGGTCTACGATCGCAACTGCACGGTGCTGTTCGGCACCTCAACCTTCCTCGCCAACTATGCTCGCTTCGCTAACCCCTATGATTTCTATCGTCTCCGCTACGTGGTCGCCGGGGCGGAGAAGCTGCAGGAGAGCACCAAACAGCTGTGGCAGGATAAATTCGGCCTACGTATTCTCGAAGGCTACGGTGTGACCGAGTGCGCCCCGGTGGTCTCGATCAACGTGCCCATGGCGGCGAAGGTCGGCACCGTGGGGCGGATTCTGCCGGGGATGGACGCCCGCCTGCTGGCGATGCCTGGCATTGAGCAGGGGGGACGACTGCAGCTGAAAGGGCCGAACATTATGAAAGGCTACCTGCGGGTGGAAAATCCCGGGGTGCTGGAAGCGCCGACGGCGGAAAATCAACACGGCGAAAAGGAAGCGGGCTGGTATGACACCGGCGATATCGTGACTTTCGATGAGCAGGGCTATGTCCGCATCCAGGGCCGTGCGAAGCGCTTCGCCAAAATCGCTGGCGAAATGATCTCTCTTGAGATGGTGGAGCAGGTGGCCCTCGGCGCGTCGCCGGACAAAATGCACGCCACGGCGATTAAACAGGACGCCAGCAAAGGCGAGGCGCTGGTGCTGTTTACCACCGATAATGAACTGACTCGCGAAGCCCTGCTGCGCTACGCTCGCCAGCACGGCGTACCGGAGCTGGCGGTGCCGCGCGATATACGCTGGCTGAAACAGCTGCCGGTGCTCGGCAGCGGCAAGCCAGACTATGTCACCCTGAAAAATATGGTCGACGAGGCGGAAACAACCCATGAGTGAGTCAGTGCATACTAACCCGTCGCTGTATTCGAAAGGGATGATGGCGGTGATCTGCGCCCAGTTCCTGTCGGCCTTCGGCGACAATGCGCTTCTCTTCGCCACCCTGGCGCTGATGAAGCAGCTCTATTATCCGGAGTGGAGCCAGCCGGTCCTGCAGATGTTGTTTGTGGGCGCTTACATCCTTTTTGCCCCCTTTGTCGGCCAGTTCGCCGACAGCTTTGCCAAAGGCCGGGTAATGATGGTGGCCAACGGCCTGAAGCTGCTTGGCGCCGGCTGTATCTGCTTCGGCGTGAATCCGTTTATCGGCTATACGCTGGTGGGGATTGGCGCCGCCGCCTATTCGCCGGCCAAGTATGGCATTCTCGGCGAACTGACCACCGGCGATAAGTTAGTGAAGGCTAACGGACTGATGGAGTCCTCGACCATCGCGGCGATCCTGCTGGGCTCCATGGCCGGCGGGATCCTCGCCGACTGGCACGTGCTGGCGGCGCTGATCGTCTGCGCGCTGGTCTACGGTGGGGCGGTGGTGGCTAACCTGTGGATACCCAGGCTGCCGGCGGCGCGTCCGGGGCAGTCATGGCGTTTCAAGCCGATGACGCACAGCTTCTTCAGCGCCTGCCGCACGCTGTGGCGCAACGGCGAAACCCGCTTTTCGCTGATGGGCACCAGCCTGTTCTGGGGCGCTGGCGTGACCCTGCGCTTCCTGCTGGTGATCTGGGTGCCGGTGGCGCTGGGCATTACCAGCAACGCCATGCCTACCTATCTTAATGCGATGGTGGCGGTGGGGATTGTACTGGGAGCCGGGGCGGCGGCGAAGCTGGTGACCCTGGAGACAGTGTCGCGCTGTATGCCGGCCGGGATTTTGATCGGTATCGCGGTGATAGCCTTTGCCGTGCAGCAGTCGCTGCTGCCGGCGTTCGGTCTGTTGCTGCTGCTCGGGGTGTTCGGCGGCTTCTTTATCGTGCCGTTGAACGCGCTGCTGCAGGAGCGCGGGAAACATTCGGTCGGGGCGGGTAACGCCATTGCGGTACAGAACCTGGGCGAAAACGTGGCGATGCTGCTGATGCTGGGGCTCTATTCTCTGGCGGTGAGTGTGGGCGTGCCGCCGGTCGCTGTGGGAATAGGCTTTGGCGCGGTGTTTGCTGTGGCCATCGCCGCGCTGTGGGTCTGGGGGCGGCGTAAATAACTTCTCGTCGCGGTTGACTTGAAATCGTCGCCCCTGCCAGGCGCGCGGCAGAGAGAAACCCCCGGGTTGCGGCTTGCGCCTGACCCGGGCTACCGCGGCTACTGAGGCGGCTACCCGCCCTGGGTAGCGTAGGCCCGGTAAGGCGTAGCCGCCACCGGGCAACAACGCGACGCCAGAAGCTGGCGTCGACAGGTCGTGCTACGGTGCCGGGTAGGTATAAACCTGATGCACCGCTTCAATCTCCGCTAATACCTCTTCGCTCAGCTCAAGCTGCAAACTTTCCACGTTGGCCTGCAGCTGCGCCATGGTCGTCGCCCCCAGCAGGGTGCTGGCGACAAACCGCTGCCGACGCACAAAGGCCAGCGCCATTTGCGCCGGATCGAGGCCGTGACGTCGGGCGATATCCACATAGGCCGCCACCGCTTTCTGCGACTGCTCGCCGCTGTAGCGCGTAAAGCGGCTGAACAGCGTATTGCGCGCCCCCGCCGGCTTCGCGCCGTTGAGGTACTTCCCGGTCAGGGTGCCGAAAGCCAGGCAGGAGTAGGCCAGCAGCTCCACGCCTTCGAACTGACTCACTTCCGCGAGGCCGACTTCAAAGCTGCGGTTCAGCAGGCTGTAAGGATTCTGAATCGTCACGATCCGCGGCAGGTCGTGCTTATCCGCCAGGTGCAGATAACGCATCACGCCGAAGGCGGTTTCATTCGATACGCCGATGTAGCGGATCTTGCCGGCGCGCTGGAACTCGGTCAGCGCTTCGAGGGTATCCAGCAGCGTCACCGCAGGGGCGGCGTCGGCCCAGGTGTAGCCCAGTTTGCCAAAGCAGTTGGTGGGGCGCTGCGGCCAGTGTACCTGGTACAGGTCGAGATAATCGGTCTGCAGACGCTTCAGGCTGGCGTGCAGCGCCTCGCGGATATTTTTCCGGTCCAGGACGTGGTTTGGTCGAATACTGCTGTCGTTATTGCGCGCGGGCCCGCTGACCTTCGAGGCGAGCACCAGCTTTTCGCGATTGCCGCGTTTCGCCAGCCAGTTGCCGACGTAGGTTTCAGTTAGCCCCTGAGTTTCCGGGCGCGGCGGGACAGGGTACATTTCGGCGACATCGATCAGATTGATGCCGTTGGCGACTGCGTAATCGAGCTGCTGATGGGCATCGGCCTCGCTGTTCTGCTCGCCAAAGGTCATAGTTCCCAGCCCGAGGGTGCTGATTTCAAGTGAACTGTGTGGGATACGGTGATACTGCATAGCCAGCTTCCTTTTTATTTATAAGGTCAGGCATTCCCCGACAAAGGAGTATCAACATGGCAGAGGGTGAGAAAAAGAGGAAGTAAAAAAATCAAAAAAGCCGGGTGACGAGGAGGGGCGGTGGGTGGAACCCGCGGTGTCCTGGTGTGTCCCGACTCTTCTCAGAAGGCTGGTTGTCGGTAAGCGCAGCGTCAACAGAGGCTGGGGCCGACGGGGAAAAATTAACGCTTAATGATTTGCGAAACGTCGTCACGATTGATCTGCATTTTATTACCCTGCTGATCTTCGTAGCTGATAAGACCGGTATCGTCATCCACGGTAGGTTTACCGTCGGTCAGGATCATGCGCCCATCTTTGGTCGCCATGACGTAATCGCTGCTGCAACCGGAAACCGAGAACGCCAGTCCTACGGCGGAAATCAATACTGCCCATTTTTTCATCGTCATCACCTCTTGAGTAGCTGCACCCCATACCCGTCTATTAATAGCCTGATTTGTGAGACATAAAAAGCAGTAAAGTCTGAAAAAGGGTTGCAGCCTGTGACCAGGCTGCAATTTTGTGGTTTACAGCGGGTTTTTCTTATTGCGCAGCAGGTTAAGACTCTCAACGGCAATAGAGAAGAACATGGCGAAGTAGATGTATCCCTTCGGCACATGGACGTCGAAACTTTCCAGCATTAGGGTAAAGCCGACGAGGATCAGGAACGACAGCGCCAGCATTTTCACCGACGGATGACGGTCAACGAAATCGCCGATAGGTCGTGCGGCGAACATCATTACCCCCACCGCAATCACGACCGCCGCCATCATAATAAACAGATGGTCCGACAGACCGACGGCGGTGATCACCGAGTCGAGGCTAAAGATGATGTCCAGCAGCATGATCTGCACGATGGCGCCGAGGAAGGAGTGAACGTTAGTTTTCAGCCCCTCCTCTTCACCTTCGATAGACTCATGGATCTCTTTACTGGCTTTCCAGATAAGGAACAGTCCGCCTAACAGCAAGATCAGATCGCGAAACGAAATCTCCTGACCGAGGACGGTGAAGAGCGGGTTGGTCAGCTTAACGACCCAGGCGATAGAGGCCAGCAGCGCCAGGCGCATGACCATCGCCCCCATTAAACCGATCCGTCGCGCGTGAGCGCGCTGGGCGGTGGGGAGCTTGGCCACGACCAGAGAGAGAAAAATAATATTATCGATCCCGAGCACGATCTCCAGCAGCGTCAAGGTGCCCAGCGCCAGCCAGGCGTTAGGATCGGTTATCCATGCAAATAACATTGTTCAAAGTCCTGCAAAATAGAAAGCAGCAATTATATGCACGCCCCAACGCAGAACAAAAAATTAATCGTGTTGTAACAAGAAATGGCGGGCGAGCAGGGCGGCGGTGAAATTCTTTTTCAGGTAGAAACCGCGCGGCAGGGTGAGGATCGTCTCCCCGCGGGCGCCGATGGCTTCGGTCAACGCCTTGCTGTTGGCCGCTTTCGGTCTTAACTGCAGCACCTCGCCGTGGCGGGCGGTAATGCGCTCCACCTCACCGAGGACAATAAGATCCATCAGCTCTTCCCAGTCCATGCGCAGCTGGCGCTCCTCTTCTTCGTTCGGACTCCACAGCAGCGGTGCGCCGACGCGTCGCGCCGCCAGAGGAATGGTGCGCTCTCCTTCCACCGGGATCCACAGGACGCGCTGCAGCTTATGCCGCACATGGCTGCTCTCCCAGGTGACGCCGCTATTGCCGGTTAACGGAGCGACGCAGACAAAGGTGGTCTCCAGCGGACGACCCCGGCTGTCGATAGGGATCGTTTTGAGCTCCACCCCCAGCGCGGCGAAATCCTGTTCGGGTTTACTGCCCGCGCTGGCCCCCAGCCACAGCTCCAGCAGGATGCCCGTCCAGCCTTTATCACGCTTCAGATCGCGGGGAATGGGGATCCCGGCCAGCGCCGCCAGCTCGCCCAGCGTATAGCCGGCCAGCTGTCGGGCCTGGGCCAACAGCTGTTCCTGACTTTGCGGCGGAGAGGAGAGAGGAGCGATAGCGGGCATAGGGTGACACCTTTGGCTAAAAAATGAGCGCTAATTTTGCGCGTTGTGGATAGAGTTTACCGTTTTCTGAGTAACTATACCAATCCCATGATTTATATGCCTTTTTAAGGTCATTGCGCTGCAGGTGAAAACCATGAAAACAGGTTTTCCAGAACTGGTCACTGACAATAAACAGGATCTTACACCATGTTATCCACAGAAAAGTGGGATAACTGGGGAAAAGCCCCACTACTGGTTCGATTTACAGCCTTGACGTGCGACGAAAATCGAATTTTTAGAGAAAATCTGCCCGCGACCTGCGCGTAATCTGTGGATAAAATCGACATTGTTCGATCTTTCATCAGTCGGCGGATCGTATGTGTGATGATCGTCACGTTATGCTGTAATAAGTGAAAGGAATATATTCTAACTCAATGAATATGCTATCATTATTAGAAGGTGTTAGCGGTGCGATGTTCAGATTACTCCGGGTTTTCCCGGGTTAATTCCGTACTTCTTCACAACTCTATCCACAGAAAAAGTGAATAAAATCGGCCGTCGGGCGCTTTCGCTGTTTATAACTCTGGCAATTACTGTGAGTTATTCAAATGTTATCCGTTCTCAGTGTGCGAACAGAGTGGTTTACCGTTTCCGACGAGTGTGAAACAATCATTCACATTGAAGCTTATCTTGAGGTAGTCCGGTGATTGATGACGATGGCTACCGCCCAAATGTCGGTATTGTAATCTGTAATCGTCAGGGCCAGGTCATGTGGGCCCGACGCTATGGTCAGCACTCGTGGCAGTTCCCGCAAGGGGGCATAAATCCAGGAGAATCCGCAGAGCAGGCGATGTATCGGGAATTGTTTGAAGAGGTCGGGTTAAGCCGTAAAGATGTGCGGATCCTGGCCTCAACCCGTAACTGGCTGCGTTACAAGTTGCCTAAACGTTTGGTGCGTTGGGACACAAAGCCGGTTTGTATCGGCCAGAAACAAAAGTGGTTTCTTTTGCAGTTGATCGGTAACGACGCGGACATCAATATGCAAACCAGCAGCACGCCTGAATTTGATGGCTGGCGCTGGGTGAGTTACTGGTACCCGGTTCGTCAGGTGGTGTCGTTCAAACGCGACGTCTACCGCCGGGTGATGAAAGAGTTCGCCAGCGTAACCATGTCGCTGGCGGAGAGCGCCCCTAAGCCGCAAAGCGCGCCTGCTTATCGACGTAAAAGAGGTTAAGCCACGCACATTATGCTCACTCGGTTGCGAGAAATAGTCGAGAAGGTCGCGAGTGCGCCGCGTTTAAACGAGGCGCTGGATATTCTGGTGACAGATGTCTGCCAGGCGATGGAGACGGAAGTCTGCTCGGTTTACCTGGCTGACAATGACCGACGCTGCTATTACCTGATGGCCACCCGCGGGTTAAAAAAACCTCGCGGGCGCACCGTTGCGCTGGCGTTCGATGAAGGCCTGGTGGGGCTGGTTGGCCGCCTGGCGGAGCCCATCAACCTCGCCGATGCGCAAAAACACCCCAGCTTCAAGTATATCCCCGCCGTCAAAGAGGACCGCTTCCGCGCCTTCCTTGGCGTGCCGATCATCCAGCGCCGCCAGCTGTTGGGCGTGCTGGTGGTCCAGCAGCGTGAGCTGCGCCAGTTTGATGAAAGCGAAGAGTCTTTCCTCGTCACCCTCGCCACCCAGATGGCGGCGATCCTCTCCCAGTCCCAGCTGAACGCCCTGTTTGGCCAGTATCGTCAGACGCGCATTCGCGCGCTGCCTGCCTCTTCCGGGGTGGCGATCGCCGAGGGCTGGATGGACGTCAGCCTGCCGCTGATGGAACAGGTGTATGAAGCCTCGACGCTGGATACCGCCTCGGAACGTGAACGCCTGACCGGCGCGCTGGAAGAAGCGGCCAACGAGTTTCGTCGCTACAGCAAACGCTACGCCGCCGGCGCGCAAAAAGAGACGGCGGCGATCTTCGATCTCTATTCGCACCTGCTCTCCGACGCCCGCCTGCGTCGCGAGCTCTTTGCCGAAGTCGACAAAGGCGCCGTCGCCGAGTGGGCGGTCAAAAAGATCATTGAGAAGTTCGCCGAACAGTTTGCCGCGCTGAGCGACGGCTATCTGAAAGAGCGGGCCGGCGACCTGCGCACGCTGGGTCAGCGTCTGCTGTTCCATCTCGACGACAGTATTCAGGGCCCCAACACCTGGCCGGCGCGCATTATCCTCGTGGCGGACGAGCTGTCGGCCACCACCCTCGCCGAAGTGCCGCAGGATCGCCTGGCCGGCGTGGTAGTGCGCGATGGCGCCGCCAACTCCCATGCCGCCATTATGGTGCGGGCCCTTGGCATCCCAACGGTGATGGGCGCCGATATTCAGCCCTCGCTGTTGCATGGCCATACGCTGATTGTCGATGGCTATCGCGGTGAGCTGCTGGTGGATCCTGAACCTGTTCTGTTACAGGAATATCAGCGCCTTATCAGTGAAGAGAACGAGCTCAGCCGCCTGGCGGAGGACGATCTCCAGCGTGCGTCGGAGTTGAAAAGCGGCGAGCGGGTAAAAGTCATGCTCAACGCCGGCTTAAGCCCGGAGCACGAAGAGAAGCTCGGCAGTTTTGTGGACGGCATTGGTCTGTACCGTACCGAAATTCCCTTTATGCTGCAGAGCGGCTTCCCCTCTGAAGAGGAGCAGGTCGCCCAGTATCAGGGCATGCTGCAGATGTTTAACAGCAAACCGGTGACCCTGCGTACCCTGGACATCGGCGCGGATAAACAGCTGCCGTACATGCCGATCAGTGAAGAGAACCCATGCCTCGGCTGGCGCGGGATCCGCATCACCCTCGATCAGCCGGAGATCTTTTTGATCCAGGTGCGGGCGATGCTGCGCGCCAACGCCGCCACCGGCAACCTCAGCATTTTGCTGCCGATGGTGACCAGTCTGGAAGAGGTCGATGAGGCCCGCCGACTGATCGACCGCGCCAGTCGGGAAGTGGAAGAGATGATCGGCTACGCCATCCCGCGTCCGCGTCTGGGGGTGATGCTGGAGGTGCCGTCGATGGTCTTTATGCTGCCGCAGCTGGCCAGCCGGATCGATTTTATCTCGGTAGGAACGAACGACCTGACCCAGTACCTGCTGGCCGTCGACCGTAACAATACCCGGGTCGCCAGCATGTATGACAGCCTGCATCCTGCGGTATTGCGGGCGCTGGCGATGATCGCTCATGACGCGGAGCGCTTTGGCATCGATCTGCGACTGTGCGGCGAGATGGCAGGCGACCCGATGTGCGTGACGATCCTTGTCGGTCTCGGTTATCGCCACCTGTCGATGAACGGCCGCTCGGTGGCGAGGGTGAAATATCTGCTGCGCCGCATCGATATCGAAGAGGCGCAGGAGCTGTCTCGTCGCAGCCTCGAAGCCCAGATGACTGCCGAGGTGCGCCATCAGGTGGCGGCCTTTATGGAGCGTCGCGGTCTCGGCGGCCTGATCCGCGGCGGGCGGTAGCGATAGCCCGGGTGAGGCGTAAGCCGTAACCCGGGAATACTCTGTTCACACCATCCGGCAAAATACAGTACAGCCGGTGAAACGGCTTCTGTTAGCATCCGTATACATATCTTTTACACGCCGGCGCGGATCGCACTCCTGGCTTATGCTATGATTCGCCTCCTTCGGCGTGCCCGTTTGAATCGGGCATGGATCATCACCGCTGTCCACTTTCGGCGGAATAACAAGTCTTTATGGTGACAGATGAATAGTGGCTACCTGCATTTTCCGGAGTTCGATCCGGTCATTTTTTCTCTAGGCCCGGTCTCCCTCCACTGGTACGGTTTGATGTACCTGGTGGGCTTTGTCTTTGCGATGTGGCTGGCCACCCGTCGGGCGAATCGTCCGGGCAGCGGCTGGACGAAAAATGAAGTGGAAAACCTGCTTTACGCGGGCTTCCTCGGCGTCTTTCTGGGCGGCCGTATCGGTTACGTGCTGTTCTACAACCTGCCGGTATTTCTTGCCGATCCGTTGTATCTGTTCCGCGTCTGGGACGGCGGCATGTCGTTCCACGGTGGCCTGATCGGCGTGATCCTGGTGATGATTATCTTCGCCAGACGCACCAAACGCACCTTCTTCCAGGTCTCCGATTTTATCGCGCCGCTGATCCCGTTTGGCCTTGGCGCCGGGCGTCTGGGCAACTTTATCAACGGCGAGCTGTGGGGCCGAGTGGACCCGAGCTTCCACTACACGATGATTTTCCCGGGCTCCCGTGCCGAAGACCTGGCGCTGCTGCCGAGCCATCCGGAATGGCAATCGCTGTTCGATACCTACGGCGCGCTGCCGCGCCACGCGTCGCAGCTGTACGAGCTGGCGCTGGAAGGCGTGGTGCTGTTCCTGATCCTGAACCTGTTTATCCGTAAACCTCGCCCGACCGGTTCCGTTTCCGGCCTGTTCCTGATTGGCTACGGCCTGTTCCGCATTATCGTGGAATTCTTCCGCCAGCCCGACGCCCAGTTCACCGGCGGCTGGGTGCAGTACATCAGCATGGGGCAGATTCTTTCGATCCCGATGGTGCTTGCGGGTATCATCATGATGGTTTGGGCTTACCGCCACCGTCCGCAGCAACTGAATTCTTGAGGAACCATGAAACAGTATCTTGATTTGATGCAGAAAGTGCTCGCCGAGGGCACGCCAAAAAATGACCGCACCGGCACTGGCACGATCTCTATTTTCGGCCATCAGATGCGTTTTAACCTGCAGGAAGGCTTCCCGCTGGTGACCACCAAGCGCTGTCATTTACGCTCCATCATCCATGAACTGCTGTGGTTCCTGCAGGGCGACACCAACATCGCCTATCTGCACGACAACAACGTCACCATCTGGGACGAGTGGGCAGATGAAAATGGCGACCTGGGACCGGTCTACGGCAAACAGTGGCGTTCCTGGCCTGCGCCGGACGGTCGTCATATCGACCAGATCAGCACAGTGATGGACCAGCTGAAAAACGACCCGGACTCCCGCCGGATCATCGTCTCGGCGTGGAACGTCGGCGAGCTGGATAAAATGGCCCTGGCGCCGTGCCACGCCTTCTTCCAGTTCTACGTCGCTGACGGCAAGCTCTCCTGCCAGCTGTATCAGCGCTCCTGCGACGTATTCCTCGGCCTGCCGTTCAACATCGCCAGCTACGCGCTGCTGGTGCATATGGTGGCGCAGCAGTGCGATCTGCAGGTCGGCGATTTCGTCTGGACCGGTGGCGACACTCATCTGTACAGCAACCATCTCGAGCAGACCAATCTGCAGCTGAGCCGCGAACCGCGTCCGCTGCCGAAGCTGGTCATCAAACGCAAGCCGGCGTCGATATTCGACTACCGCTTTGAAGACTTCGAGATTGAAGGTTACGATCCGCACCCGGGAATCAAAGCGCCGGTGGCGATTTAACCCCCTCTGCAGATATGACCAACCGGCGTCTGATGGCGCCGGTTTTTTTATGCCGTTTTCACCACCTGAATAGGGGGGCTACCCTCGTTGCCATTACGATAGGAACGCTTCATCCCGCCCGCTGGCCGCAGGCGTTGGTGGGCGGGAAAGCTGGAAAGAGGCTCGCAAAAAAATGTTCTGCTGTTGGTCATGCAAACCTTTTTTGCGTGTCTGGCCGGGAAAGCCATTTTCCGTCGTCGCGCCAGGGCTAACCGCAGCGGCATACTCTGCGCCATGAACAGAGAACATGGTTATACCCTGATGGAAACCCTGGTGACGCTGACGTTAATGATGATCCTCAGCGTCGGCGGCCTGTACGGCTGGCAGCGCTGGCAGCAGCAGCAACGACTGTGGCAAACCGCCGTTCAGGTGCGGGATTTCCTGGTTTTCCTGCGCGATGACGCCAACGCCTACAACCGGGACCGCGTGCTTCGCGTCGGCCAGGATGAAGAGGGATGGTGCCTGAGTGCCCAGGGGGAGGGGCCGGCGTGCGCCTCCGGGTCGCCCTTAACGCTGCGCCCGCGCTGGCCGGGGATCTCGCTGGCAGGCGTCACCCCTGGCCTGGGATTCTATGGCCTGCGCAGCACCGCCTGGGCGGGGAATCTGCGTCTGCAGAGCGAGGCCGGCAGCTGGAGCATTGTGATTTCACACTGGGGGCGGATTCGTTTATGCCGCAGTGACAGCGCAGGAGGATGTCAGTGAGCCGCCGCGGATTTTCCCTCGCGGAGGCGCTTATTGCCATGGCGATAGGCTCGCTGCTGCTGATCGGCGCCTGCCGCTTTCTACCCGCTCTGCAGCGCCATATTCTGCGTCAGGGCGAACAGCTGGCCCTGGAGAACGAATTGTGGCAGCGGGTGCATGCCGTGGGGAAGCATCTGCAGCGCGCCGGATACTGCCGGGGAGTGTGCGGCGGAGCCGGGCTGGAGCTCGCCGCCGACGGCGAGTGCCTGATTGTGCGCTGGGACGCGAACAGCAATGGGACATGGGAAACCTCCCCCGCGGCAGCGGCGGAGAGCACCGGCTTTCGCCTGCGCGACGGCGCGCTGGAGACTCTGCGCGGAGCCAGCGACTGCCGCGGAAGCGGATGGGAGAAAATCACCAATCCGGCCGCTATCGTGGTGACGCGCTTTGCGGTGCAGCATCGGCTGACCGAGGGCTTCGCGCCGGAACTGAGCGTGACGCTGGCAGCGCGCTCTGCCCGGCAGATGGGTCTGGCGGCCGAGGTGGAGCAGCGGGTGACGGGGTATAACCTGTGATCCGCCAGCGTGGAATGTCGTCGCTGTTGATGGTGCTCCTGTTGCTGACTCTCGGCAGCCTGCTCCTGGAGGGGCTTAACCTGCAGCAGCGGGCGCTGCTGGCGCAAACCACCAGCGAAACGCAGGCGATCCGCGATACGGCGGTGGCCCATTCGGCGCTACAGTGGGGAAAACAGCAGGCCTGGTCGGCGCAGGCGCCGCTGGCCTGCCGCGAGCAGGCGCAGCAGGGCTGGCGCGCCTGTCTGCGCATCTTCGACGACGGTTCGCTGCTGCTCAGCAGCGCCAGCGGCGAGGTGCAGGTCTGGCAGTCCGGCGAGGTGCGCGGCGGGCAAGTGCATTTCTCCGCCCATGGCTGGAGCGATTTTTGCCCGCTCAGGGAGGTGAGCCTATGTCAAATGCCATGAAGCGCCAGCGGGGTTTTAGCCTGCCGGAGACCGTTCTGGCGATGGCGCTGATGGTGCTAACGGTCACCGCGCTGGGCGGCTATCAGCGCGGAATGGCGCAAGGGGTCCACCAGCTGAACAAGACGCGTCAGCTATGGCGCGACGCCTGGCGCTATAGTCAGCTCTCTGCGCCGTCTCCGCCGGCAGGCGGACAGGTAAGCCGTATGCAGACATCGGCGCAAAGATGTGTCAGCATCACGGTAACGATCAGTATGCCCGTTGCAAAGCGGGCGCAGATGACCCGGCTGCATTGCCCGGTCAGCCAGTAGTCAGGAGCAATTATGTTAAGGGTTTACCACTCAAACCGGCTGGATGTTCTCGAAGCGTTGATGGAGTTTATCGTCGAGCGCCAGCGGCTGGATGACCCTTTTCAGACTGAAATGGTGCTGGTGCAGAGTACCGGTATGGCGCAGTGGCTGCAGATGACCCTGGCCTCGCGCTTCGGCATTGCCGCCAACATCGAGTTCCCGCTGCCGGCGAGCTTTATCTGGGATATGTTCGTGCGCGTCCTGAAGGATATCCCTGGCGAAAGCGCCTTCAGCAAGCAGAGCATGAGCTGGAAGCTGATGACTCTCCTGCCGCAGCACCTGGAAGAGGACGATTTTATCCTGCTGCGCCAGTATCTGAGCGATGACGGCGACAAGCGCAAGCTGTTTCAGCTGGCCGCCCGGGTAGCGGACCTCTATGACCAATATCTGGTTTATCGCCCGGAATGGCTGATGCGCTGGGAGGCCGACCAGCGGGTTGACGGCCTCGGCGACGCCCAGCAGTGGCAGGCGCCGCTGTGGAAAGCGCTGGTGCGCTATACCGCCGAGCTGGGGCAGCCGCAGTGGCACCGCGCCAATCTCTATCAGCGCTTTATCAGCGCCCTGGAAAAGGCGGATGAACCGCCCGCCGGGCTGCCGTCGCGCGTCTTTATCTGTGGAATTTCCGCGCTGCCGCCGGTCTATCTTCAGGCGCTGCAGGCGCTGGGTAAGCATGTCGATGTCTATGTGCTGTTCACCAACCCCTGCCGCTATTACTGGGGTGATATTAAAGATCCGGCGTTCCTGGCGAAGCTGCTATCGCGTCAGCGGCGCCATCACCGCGAGGCGCGCGCGCTACCCCTGTTTCGCGACACCGAGCAGGCGCCGGGGTTGTTTAATGACGCCGGGGAGCAGGATGTCGGCAACCCGTTGCTCGCCTCCTGGGGTAAATTGGGGCGCGATTATATCTACCTGCTGGCGGGGCTGGAGCGCTATGAGGAGCTGGACGCCTTTGTCGATATCGTTCCCGATAACCTGTTGCATAATCTACAGTCGGATATCCTGGAACTGCGCAACGCGGCGGTGGCCGGGCAGAGCGCGGAGGCTTTCGCCCACAGTCGCGACAAACGTCCGCTGGCGCAGGATGACCGCAGCCTGAGCATTCATGTCTGCCACAGTCCGCAGCGTGAAGTGGAGGTTCTGCACGATCGGCTGCTGGCGATGCTGGAGGCGGATCCGACGCTCACGCCGCGGGATATCATCGTCATGGTGGCGGATATCGACAGCTACAGCCCCTATATACAGGCGGTGTTTGGCGCCGCCAGCGGCGACCGCTGGCTGCCGTGGGCGATATACGATCGCCGCGCCCGCGAGTCGCACCCGGTGCTGCAGGCGTTTATCACTTTGCTCTCGCTGCCCGACAGCCGCTTCGCCAGCGAAGATGTGCTGGCGCTGCTGGACGTGCCGGTGCTGGCGGCGCGCTTTAACATCAATGAAGAGGGTCTGCGCTACCTGCGCCAGTGGGTCAACGAGTCCGGGGTCCGCTGGGGAATGGATGACGACAACGTCCGTGAGCTGGACCTGCCGGCGACCGGCCAGCACACCTGGCGGTTCGGCCTTACCCGCATGCTGCTGGGCTACGCGATGGACAGCCGGGAGGGCGAATGGCAGTCGGTGCTGCCCTATGACGAATCCAGCGGTTTGATCGCCGAGCTGGTAGGTAACCTCGCATCGCTGCTGATGCAGCTTAACCTGTGGCGACGCGGTCTCGCCCAACAGCGGCCGCTGGCGGAGTGGCTGCCGGTCTGTCGCGATCTGCTGAATGACTTTTTTCTGCCGGACAGTGAGACCGAAGCGGCGCTGGCGCTGATTGAGCAGCAGTGGCTGGCGGTGATTGATAGCGGTCTGGAGGCGCAGTATGGCGACCAGGTGCCGTTGACGCTGCTGCGCGATGAGCTGGCCCAGCGCCTCGATCAGCAACGGATCAGCCAGCGCTTTCTCGCCGGCCCGGTCAATATCTGCACCCTGATGCCGATGCGCTCTATTCCTTTCAAAGTGGTTTGCCTGCTGGGGATGAACGATGGGGTTTATCCGCGAACGCTGCCGCCGCTGGGTTTTGATTTAATGAGCCAGAAGCCGCAGCGCGGCGACCGCAGCCGGCGCGATGATGACCGCTACCTGTTCCTGGAGGCGCTGATGTCCGCCGAACAGACGCTGTATATCAGCTACATCGGCCGTTCTATCCAGGACAACAGCGAGCGCTTTCCCTCGGTGCTGGTGCAGGAGCTGGTGGATTACGTCGGCCAGAGCCACTGTCTCGCCGGCGATGAGGAGCTTGATTGCGACGCCAGCGAGGCGCGGGTTAAAGCCCACATCACCCATCTGCATACCCGCATGCCGTTCGACGTCGCTAATTTCCAGGATAACGAGAATAAGAGCTACGCCCGGGAATGGCTGGCTGCCGCCGGCCAGCAGGGGGAGGCGCATAGCGACTTCATTCAACCGCTTACCCCGCCGCCGATAGACAGCCTGCCGTTCGAGCAGCTCCTGCGCTTCTGGCAGCACCCGGTTCGCGCGTTCTTTCAGCAGCGTCTGCGGGTCAATTTCCGTGCGGAAGAGGATGATATTCCCGATGACGAGCCCTTCACCCTGGAAGGGCTGAGCCGTTATCAACTGAACCAGCAATTGCTTAATACCCTTATCGAGGAGCAGGACGTCTCGGCCATGTTCCGCCGCTTCCGCGCCGCCGGCGAGCTGCCGTATGGCGCCTTTGGCGAACTGGTGTGGGAGACGCAGCGACTGGAGATGCAGGCCCTGGCCGAGCGGGTGATGGCCGAGCGCCAGCAGGCGCAGAGCATGGAGATCGATCTCCAGTGCGGCGGCGTAAATCTGACCGGCTGGCTGCAGCAGGTGCAGCCGGACGGGCTGCTGCGCTGGCGGCCTTCGCTGCTGAGCGTCTCCCAGGGGATGCAACTTTGGCTGGAACACCTTGTCTACTGTGCCAGCGGCGGTACCGGCGAGAGCCGGCTGTTTGTGCGTAAAGAGGGAGAGTGGCGTTTTCCGCCGCTGGCGCCCGCCGAGGCGCAGGCGTACCTGAATGAGCTGGTGGATGGCTATTTGCTGGGGATGTCGCAGCCGCTGCTGCTGCTGCCGGAAAGCGGTGGCGCCTGGCTGAAAGCCTGTTATGACGCCGAAAAGGATGTCATTTTAATGGACGAAGAGACGCAGCAGAAAGCGCGGAGCAAATTCCTGCAGACCTACGAAGGTAACATGGTGGTCAGCGGGGAGGGGGCCGATATCTGGTATCAACGCCTGTGGCGTTCGCTGGAGCCGGCGCATTACGAAGAAATCATTGCCCAGACGCAGCGTTATCTGTTACCGCTATATCGTTACCATCAGTCCACACAAATTTAAATAGTATAAAAATTGCGCAGTGAATGGCGGTTCATTTATTATGCGCAACGTATCACGGACTGATGGACATAAAAGGCTGCACGCTGTGCAGCGCAAGTTTGTTAATGATGAGGTTCGTGAATGCCCCGCAGTTTATGGTTCAAGATTTTTGTTGTGCTGGCCGCCCTCTGGGCGCCGTTTAGTCAGGCCGACACCGGATGGCAGCCTGTTCAGGAGACGATCCGCAAAAGCGAAAAAGATACGCGTCAGTATCAGGCGATCCGTCTTGATAACGACATGGTCGTGCTGCTGGTTTCCGATCCGCAGGCGGTGAAATCGCTGTCGGCGCTGGTGGTGCCGGTGGGATCCCTGCAGGATCCGGCCGATCATCAGGGGCTGGCGCATTTTCTGGAACATATGACGCTGATGGGGTCACAAAAATATCCCCAGCCTGACAGTCTGGCAGAGTTTCTTAAACTGCACGGCGGCAGCCATAACGCCAGCACCGCGCCCTACCGCACCGCGTTCTATCTCGAAGTGGAGAATAATGCGCTGGACGGGGCCGTAGACCGCCTGGCGGATGCCATTGCCGCGCCGCTGCTGGATAAAAAATATGCCGACCGCGAACGTAACGCGGTCAACGCCGAGCTAACCATGGCCCGGACGCGAGACGGGATGCGCATGGCTCAGGTCAGCGCAGAAACCATTAACCCGGCTCACCCGGCGGCCCACTTTTCTGGCGGCAACCTCGAGACGCTCAGCGATAAGCCCGGCAGCCCGGTACTTGATGCGCTGCATACCTTCCGCGATAGCTGGTACTCCGCCAATCTGATGAAGGCGGTGATCTACAGCAACAAGCCGTTGCCGGAGCTGGCGCGCATGGCCGCTGACACCTTTGGCCGCGTGCCGAATCGTCAAATCAGCAGGCCGGAAATAAGCGTGCCGGTGGTAACCGATGCGCAAAAAGGCATCATTATTCACTATGTGCCGGCGATGCCGCGTAAAGTGCTGCGCGTCGAGTTTCGCATCGACAACAACAGCGATCGCTTCCGCAGCAAAACCGATGAGCTGGTCACTTACCTGATCGGCAACCGCAGCCCGGGGACGCTCTCCGACTGGCTGCAAAAGCAGGGACTGGCGGAAGGCATCCGCGCGGATTCTGACCCGGTGGTGAACGGCAACAGCGGCGTGCTGGCGATCTCTGCCACCCTCACCGATAAAGGCCTGGCGCACCGCGACGAAGTGACGGCGGCCATATTCAGCTACCTCGACCTCCTGCGTACCCAGGGCGTCGACAAACGTTACTTTGACGAGCTGGCGCATGTGCTGGCGCTGGATTTCCGCTATCCGTCGATCAACCGTGATATGGATTACGTGGAATGGCTGGCGGATACCATGATCCGGGTGCCGGTCGAGCATGCGCTGGACGTGGTCAACATTGCCGATCGGTACGACCCGCAGGCGATTAAAGACCGGCTGGCGATGATGACCCCGCAGAACGCGCGCATCTGGTATATCAGCCCGCAGGAACCGCATAACAAGACCGCCTATTTTGTCGATGCGCCGTATCAGGTGGATAAGATTAGCGAGCAGACCTTCGCTGACTGGCAGCAAAAAGCGCAGGCCATCAAGCTGCAGCTGCCGGTGCTCAACCCCTATATTCCGGATGATTTCACCCTCATCAAAAGCGATAAAGCCTGGCCGCACCCGCAGCTGATCCTCGATGAACCGACGCTGCGGGTGGTTTATGCCCCGAGCCAGTATTTCGCCAGCGAGCCGAAGGCGGATATCTCCCTGGTGCTGCGTAATCCCCAGGCGATGGACAGCGCTCGCCGGCAGGTGATGTTTGCCCTCAACGATTATCTCGCCGGCATCGCCCTCGATCAGCTCAGTAACCAGGCGGCGGTCGGCGGCATTTCGTTCTCCACCGGCGCCAATAACGGGTTAATGGTCAATGCCAACGGCTACACCCAGCACCTGCCGGCGCTGTTCAGCGACCTGCTGCAGGGGTACTTCAGCTATACGCCGACCGAGGAGCAGCTGGAGCAGGCCAAATCGTGGTATGCGCAAATGATGGACTCCGCTGAGAAGGGCAAAGCCTACGATCAGGCGATAATGCCGATCCAGATGGTCTCCCAGGTTCCGTATTTCCAGCGCGAAGTACGCCGGGCGTTGCTGCCTTCCATCACCTTGCAGGAGGTGCTCGACTACCGCGCCAACCTGAAAACCAAGGGACGCCCTGAACTGATGGTGATCGGCAATATGTCCGCCGATGCCGCCACGACGCTGGCTCGCCAGATCCAGCAGCAGCTGGGCGCTGACGGCAACGAATGGTGCCGCAATAAAGATGTAGTGGTGAACCGGCAGCAGCTGGCGATCTTCAACAAAACGGGCAACAGCACCGACTCTGCGCTGGCCGCGGTGTTCGCGCCGCCCAACGTGGATGAGTTCAGCAGCACCGCCGCCAGCACCCTGCTGGGACAGATTATTCAGCCGTGGTTCTATAACCAGCTGCGTACCGAAGAGCAGCTCGGCTACGCGGTCTTTGCCTTCCCGATGAACGTGGGACGTCAGTGGGGCATGGGCTTCCTGCTGCAAAGTAGCGATAAGCAGCCGGCTTTCCTCTGGCAGCGGTTCCAGGCCTTCTTCCCCACCGCGGAGGCGAAGCTGCGGGCGATGAAGCCGGAAGAGTTTGCCCAGCTCCAGCAAGCGGTGATAAGCCAGATGATGCAGGCGCCGCAGACGCTGGGCGAAGAGGCATCGAAACTGAGCAAAGATTTCGATCGCGGTAATATGCGTTTTGATTCACGTGATAAAGTAGTGGCTCAGATTAAACTGCTGACGCCGCAAAAACTTGCTGACTTCTTCCATCAGACGGTGGTGGAGCCGCAGGGCATGACGATATTGTCCCAGATTTCCGGTAGCCAGAATGGCAAAGCGGACTATGCCCAGCCGGCAGGCGGCAAAGTGTGGGAAAACGTCAGCGCATTGCAGCAATCCTTACCCCTGATGCGAGAGAATGAATGACCGACACCGCTGAGTCTTTGGATCCCCTGCGCTTGCCCTTGAGGGGCGAGCGCCTGATAGAAGCCTCTGCGGGCACCGGAAAAACCTTTACCATCGCCGCGCTGTATCTGCGGCTGCTGCTGGGGCTGGGCGGCGAGGCAGCCTATCCCCGCGCCATCAGCGTTGAAGAACTGCTGGTGGTGACCTTTACCGAGGCGGCGACCGAAGAGCTGCGCGGGCGTATCCGCAGCAACATCCACGAGCTGCGCATCGCCTGTATGCGCGGTGAATCCGATAACCCGCTCTACAGCGCGCTGCTGGCGGAGATCGTCGATAAAGACGACGCCGTAAAGACATTGCTGCTGGCTGAACGGCAGATGGACGAGGCGGCGGTGTTCACCATCCACGGTTTTTGCCAGCGGATGCTGAGCCTTAACGCCTTCGAATCGGGCATGCTGTTCGAGCAGCAGCTGATAGAGGATGAATCCCGCCTGCGCTATCAGGCCTGCGCCGACTTCTGGCGCCGTCACTGTTATCCGCTGACCCGCGATATCGCGGCGGTGATACACGATGTCTGGAAAGGGCCGCGCGATCTGCTGAAGTCCCTTGACCGCTGGCTGCAGGGCGAAGCGCCGCAGCTTAAGTCGCCGCCAGCCGCCGACGAGACGCTGGCCGAACGCCATCAGCAAATCATCGACCGCATTGACTCGCTCAAGCAGCAGTGGCGCGAGCAGGTGGGCGAGATCGAAGGCGTGCTTGAAGATTCGGGTCTTGACCGGCGGAAGTTCAATCGCGGCAACCAGGGCAAATGGCTTGAGAAAGTGACCGCCTGGGCGCAGGAAGAGACGTTGAGCTATCAGTTACCCGACGCGCTGGAGAAATTTGCCCAGTCGTTTCTGCTTGAGCGTACCAAAGCCGGTGGCGAACCGCCCGTACATCCTCTGTTTAGCGCCGTAGAATCGCTGCTGGCCTCGTCGCTGACGCTCACCGATCTGGTGCTGGCGAGAGCGATGGTCGAGATCCGCGATGCGGTCGCGCGCGAAAAGCGCCGCCGCGGCGAGCTGGGGTTTGACGATATGCTCAGCCGGCTTGACGAGGCGCTGCGCGGCGACAGCGGCGAGGCGCTGGCCAGCGCCATTCGCCAGCGTTTTCCGGTGGCGATGATCGACGAATTTCAGGACACCGACCCCCAACAGTACCGGATTTTCCGCCGTATCTGGCGCCAGCAGCCGGAGACGGCGCTGCTGCTGATCGGCGATCCGAAGCAGGCCATCTACGCCTTTCGCGGCGCCGATATCTTTACCTATATGAAAGCGCGCGGCGACGTTGCTGCGCACTACACGCTAGACACCAACTGGCGCTCCTCGCCGGGCATGGTGGGCAGCGTCAACCGGCTGTTCAGCCTCAGCGATAACCCCTTCATGTTTCGCGAGATCCCGTTCCTGCCGGTGAAGGCGGCGGCGAAGAACCAGGGGCTGCGCTTTACCGTTGACGCGGCGGACGTACCGGCGATGAACGTCTGGTTGATGCCCGGCGACACCGTGGGCGCCGGCGATTATCAGACGTTTATGGCGCAGCTCTGCGCCACGCAGATCCGCGACTGGCTAAGCGCTGGTCAGCAGGGGCGCGCGCTGCTGTGGCGTGGGGAAACCTCGCGCCCGGTGCAGGCTTCGGATATTACCGTGCTGGTGCGCAACCGGCTGGAGGCGGCGCAGGTGCGTGAAGCGCTGCAGGCGCTGGGCATCCCTTCGGTCTACCTCTCCAACCGCGACAGCGTTTTTGAGACGCTGGAGGCCCAAGAGCTGCTCTGGCTGCTGCAGGCGGTGTTGTCCCCGGAGCGGGAAAATACCCTGCGCAGCGCGCTGGCGACCTCGATGTTTGGCCTGACCGCGCGGGATATTGAAAATCTCAATCAAGATGAGCAGGCGTGGGACGCGCTGGTGGAGGAGTTCAGTGAATACCGCCAGATCTGGCGTCAGCGCGGGGTGATGCCGATGCTGCGGGCGCTGATGACGGCCCGGCATATCGCCGAGAACCTGCTGGCGACCCGGGGCGGCGAGCGGCGCTTAACCGACATATTGCACATCAGCGAACTGCTGCAGGAGGCGGCCAGCCAGCTGGAAAGCGAGCATGCCCTGGTGCGCTGGCTGACGCAGCATATCGCCGAGCCGGACAGCAACGCTGCCAGCCAGCAGATGCGTCTGGAAAGCGATAAGCACCTGGTGCAAATCGTCACTATTCATAAGTCAAAAGGGCTGGAATATCCCCTGGTCTGGCTGCCGTTTATCGCCCGGTTTCGCAAACAGGACCAGGCGTTCTATCACGATCGCGAGACGTTCGCGGCGGTGCTGGATCTGGGCCAGGATGAGGCCAGCCTCGAACTGGCGGAGGCGGAACGGCTGGCGGAAGATCTGCGCCTGCTGTACGTCGCCTTGACCCGCGCGGTCTGGCACTGCAGCCTCGGCGTAGCGCCCCTCAGCAGCCGAAAGTCCGGCAACAGCGATTTTCATCTGAGCGCCCTGGGGCGGCTGCTGCAGGCGGGCGAAGCCATGGATGCCGCCGGGCTGGCCGCGCGCTTAGCGGACTTCTGCCATGGCGATATTGCATTGCAGAGGCCGGGCGAGCTGGATCTGACCCCGTGGCAGGCGCCGGCGGCGAGCATCCCCCCGCTATCGGCGCGCGAGCTGCAGCGCCGCATCGCCGATGACTGGCGGGTAACCAGCTATTCCGGTCTGCAGCAGCATGGCTTCAGCAGCGGGCAGGATCTGCTGCCACGTCTGGATATCGATGCCGTCGGCGTCGGCGAGGTGGTGGAAGAGCCGCAGCTGACCCCGCACCAGTTCCCGCGCGGCGCTGCGCCGGGGACCTTCCTGCACAGTCTGTTTGAGGAACTGGACTTTACCCAGCCGGTGCCGGACGGATGGATGGCGGAGAAACTGCAGCTGAGCGGATTTGACGCACAGTGGGCGCCGGTGCTGACCGACTGGCTGGGGGGCGTGCTGAAGACCCGCCTGCCGGGGCCGGATATCGCGCTCAATCAGCTTGCGGCGCGGGATAAACAGGTGGAAATGGCATTTTACCTGCCCATCGCGCAGCTGCTGACGGCGGAGCGCCTTGATGCGCTTATCCGCCAGTACGATCCCCTTTCCGCCGACACGCCGCCGCTGGATTTCCGCCAGGTGCGCGGCATGCTGAAGGGTTTTATCGATCTGGTCTTCCGCCACGAAGGCCGCTATTACCTGCTGGATTACAAATCCAACTGGCTGGGGGAAGATCGCGAGGCCTATACCCGGCCGGCGATGGAGCAGGCGATGCGGGCCCACCGCTACGATCTGCAGTATCAGCTGTACAGCCTGGCGCTGCACCGCTATCTGCGCCACCGGCTGGCCGATTACGACTATGACCGCCACTTCGGCGGCGTGATTTATCTCTTCCTGCGCGGCATGGACGGTCAGGAGGGGGGGCAGGGGATCTTCACTACCCGGCCGGTGCGACCGCTGATTGACGGTCTGGATCAGCTTTTTGCCGGAGAAACTCAGGAGGAGGCCTCATGACTTTTGATCAACTACTGCTGGCGGCGGTGGAGCAGCGTCTGCTGCGGCCGCTGGACGTCCAGTTTGCCCTGATGGTGGCGCAAAACGATCCGCCGGCGGTCAAGCTGGCGGCGGCCTTGCTGAGCCGCGATGCCGGCGAGGGGCACGTGTGCCTGCCGCTCTCGCGGCTGAGCGGCGACGAGGCGCTCAGCGGGAAAGCGGGGGAGATCCGCGATCGGCTGCTGGCCGACGCCGGCGCGCCGGAGGACTGGCCCGCGCTGCTGCTCGCTTCGTCGGCGGTGAGCTGCGGCGATGCCCCGGCGCCGATGATTTTATGCGGCGACCGGCTCTATCTGAACCGGATGTGGCGCAACGAGCTGACCGTCGCCCGCTTCTTCAACGAAGCCAACCGGGTGCTGGAGATGGATGAGGCCCGGCTGGCGGCAACCCTCAATGCCCTGTTCCCTGCTACCGGCGAAACCGACTGGCAAAAAGTTGCCGCGGCGGTGGCGCTGACCCGCCGCATCTCGGTGATCTCCGGCGGTCCCGGGACCGGGAAGACCACCACCGTGGCCAAACTTCTGGCGGCGCTGATCCAGATTGAAGATAGTCCGCGCTGTCGTATTCGTCTGGCGGCGCCGACGGGGAAAGCGGCGGCGCGCCTGACCGAATCGCTGGGCGCGGCGCTGAGAAAACTGCCGCTGACCGACGCGCAGAAAGCGTTGATTCCCACCGAGGCCAGCACGCTGCATCGTCTGCTGGGCGCCCAGCCAGGCAGCCAGCGCATGCGCTATCACGCCGGCAACCCGCTGCATCTCGACGTGCTGGTGGTGGATGAAGCCTCGATGATCGACCTGCCGATGATGTCGCGGCTCATCGACGCGCTGCCGGCTCACGGGCGGGTGATCTTCCTCGGCGATCGTGACCAGCTGGCCTCGGTAGAAGCGGGGGCGGTGCTGGGCGATATCTGCGCCTGGGCGAGCTCGGGCTACACCGCCGCGCGGGCGCAGGAGCTGACCCGGCTGACCGGTTCGCCGGTACCAGCGGGCGAGGGGGCTATCGCTGGCGCGCTGAGAGACAGCTTGTGCCTGCTGCAAAAGAGCTATCGCTTCGGCAGTCACTCCGGCATCGGGAGCCTGGCGCGGGCGGTGAACGCTGGCGCGCGCGCGGCGGTGAAGGCCACGCTGCGCCAGCCGTTTGACGATATCGCGCTTCATCCCCTCAGTACGACCGAAGAGTACGAAGCCATGCTCGGCGCGGCCCAGCAGGGCTATGAGCACTACCTGCAGCTGCGCCGCGAGCGGGCGGAACCGCAGGCCATGCTGGCCGCCTTCAGCGAATTTCAGCTGCTGTGCGCGCTGCGGGAAGGGCCGTACGGCGTGAGCGGCGTCAATGAGCGGCTGGAGCAGCGGCTCAACCGCCAGCGGGCGATCGCCCTGCCGCGCCACTCCCGCTGGTATGACGGCCGGCCGATTATGATCGCGCGCAACGACAGCGCGCTGGGGCTGTTTAACGGCGATATCGGCATCGCCCTGGAGCGCAACGGCGAGCTGCGGGTATGGTTCCTGATGCCCGACGGCGTCATCAAGTCGGTGCAGCCGAGCCGCCTGCCGGAGCATGACACCGCCTGGGCGATGACCGTGCATAAATCGCAGGGCTCCGAGTTCGACCATGCGGCGCTGATCCTGCCGGCGCGCAGCGTTCCTCTGGTGACACGCGAACTGGTCTATACCGCGATCACCCGCGCAAAACGGCGATTGTCGCTCTATGCCGACGAGCAGGTGCTCTCCCAGGCCATTGTGACCCGCACCGAGCGGCGCAGCGGCCTGGCGGAGATTTTCGCCGGGCGCGAAGCCCCCTGAGACGCCGGGTCCGGGCGATGGAAAATGCTGCAGCCGTTGCCCGGGCTGGCGGAAAAATCAGTAACTGAAGAACAGAGGGATAAGCCAGAGCGCCGAGATCGAGTTCATGGCGAAAAAGCGGACTGCTGCGCCGCCGGCCAGCGGTGGGGTGGAACAGCGGGCACAAAAAATCACCAGCGAGGAGATGAGAAGATTCATGCCGGACGTCAGGGCCAGCAGAAATAATATCGCCACGGCGGCGCCAAGCGCGGCATAGCCATTCTGATGATGGCGCTGGTTGTCCCAGAGCAACAAAATCAACAGCAACCACGGATAGAGGGCGACCGCGGCGGTAATGAGGTTGATATGTCTGACCAGCCAGTTCGGTTGGGTTTCCATTCGTTAAGCGATCCTTGCAGGGCGGGTGGTGACCGTGGCGCCAGTCGATATCCTGTCGACAGCCAGTAGCATATCGGTGAGCCAGCGAGAAAGATATGGTCTGCGCGGAAACCAGGAATTTAGCCCGCGTGCCGCACGTCAGATCGGCGCGAAGAGGGGGATACCGGCCTCGGGGATAACGCGATGAGCGTCGCGCTATCCCGGGCCGTTAGAAAGGGGGGAGAAGGAGCTAAGCGAGGTCGGCCATCAGCACCTTCGACCGGCGCTGATAGTTATACATTTGCTTTTTACTCTCCGGCAGCAGGTCGATATCCACCGGCGTGAAGCCGCGCTCCTGGAACCAGTGGATGCTGCGGGTGGTTAACACGAACAGCTTGCTCAGGCCCATCTGTCTGGCCTGGGCGGCAATACGCTCCAGCAGCACCTCTCCCCGCGACGAGCTCCGGTAATCCGGATGCACCGCCACGCAGGCCATTTCGCCGATCTTCTCTTCCGGGAAAGGGTAGAGGGCGGCGCAGGCGATGGTGGTGTTATCGCGCTGAATAATGGTGAACTTGTCGATCTCCATCTCCAGCTGTTCGCGGGAGCGGCGCACCAGGATGCCTTGCTGCTCCAGCGGGCTTATGAGCTCAAGAATACCGCCGATATCGTTGATGGTCGCCCGACGGATCTGCTCCGCGCTCTCCATGACGATTTGGGTGCCGATGCCGTCGCGTGAGAACAGCTCCTGCAGCAGCGCGCCATTTTCCTGATAGCTGATCAGGTGGCAGCGCCGCACGCCGCTGCGGCAGGCCTTCACCGCCCCGCGCAGGAAGCGCACGGTGCCAGAGTTATAATCTTCGTCCGCTTCCAGCTCTTCGACGCGGGCCTGCGCTTCATTGGGGAACAGTTCAGAGACAATTTCCCCGGCCTGGTTGTAAACCCCTTGCGACGAACAGAAGCCGATCATTTTCTCCGCCTTCAGCTTGATGGCCAGCTGGGTGGCGATCTCCTCCGAAGTCAGGTTAAAGCTCTCGCCGGTGACCGACACCGCGACCGGCCCCATCAGGACAATGGCGCCGCTGTCGAGCTGGCGATGAATCGCCTCTTCGTCAATGCGGCGAATGCGCCCGCTGTGGCAATAATCGACGCCGTCATCGACGCCCAGCGGCTGGGCGATGATAAAGTTGCCGCTGACGACATTGATATGGGCCCCCTGCAGCGGGGTGTTGTTGAGGCTCATCGACAGGCGGGCGGTGATCTCCAGCTGCAGCATCCCCGCCGCCTGCTTAACCAGCTCCAGCGTTTTGGCGTCAGTCACTCGCGTCTGCTTGTGATAGACCGGCTCGTGGTGGTGCTCGGCGAGATTAGCGTCAATCTGCGGGCGGGCGCCATAGACCACCACCAGGCGAATGCCCAGGCTATGCAATAGTCCTATGTCATTGACAATATTTGAAAAATTTTCATGCTCAATGGCTTCGCCGCCCAGCATGATGACAAACGTTTTTCCCCGATGGGCATTTATATAGGGAACAGAATGGCGGAATCCTTCTACCAGTTCAGTGCGACGTTCCTTCACCATGACAAACCCTCAATGCATGATTATTCGTAATTATTGTATTTTTATTCTGTTTTGCCGTTAAACGCAAGCCCCAATTTGAGGCTAAGCCACGAAAAACATGTGACCCGGCGCAGGGTGTCAATGAATGTTTACCCTTTTATAGATGACAGGTTATATGCCTTTCGTTAAAGTTTCTGGTCAATCTGTTTGTTTTGGGTATAAATGCGTTTTTATTGCTTGGGAGTGGCATGTCGGGAAACAACTCTGGATTAAGCCGTCGCCGTCTGCTGCAGGGCGCGGGCGCCATGTGGTTAATGAGCGTGAGCCCCGTTGGGCTGGCCGCCGCCGCGCGGGTGGTCGCTGTTCGCGTCTGGCCAGCATCGACCTACACGCGCGTCACGGTGGAATCGAATCATGTGCTGAAATACCGGCAGTTTGCCCTCAGTAATCCGGAACGGGTGGTGGTGGATCTGGAAGGGGTTAATCTCAACTCGGTGCTGAAAGGCATGGGGGGGCAGATCCGCGATGACGATCCCTTTATTAAGTCCGCCCGCGTGGGCCAGTTTGATCCGCAAACCGTGCGCATGGTCTTCGAGCTCAAGCAGAACGTTAAGCCGCAGCTGTTTGCCCTCGCGCCGGTAGCTGGCTTTAAAGAGCGTCTGGTGATGGATCTCTACCCCGCCAACGCCACCGATGTTCAGGATCCGCTACTGGCGCTGCTCGAGGATTACAACAAAGGCGATCTGGAGCGACAGGTGCCGCCGGCGCAAAGCGGGCCGCAGCCGGGCAAAGCCGGGCGCGACCGGCCGATTGTCATCATGCTCGATCCCGGCCACGGTGGCGAAGACTCTGGCGCCGTGGGCAAGTATCGCACCCGCGAGAAAGACGTGGTGCTGCAAATTGCCCGCCGCCTGCGGGCGCTAATCGACAAAGAAGGCAATATGAAGGCCTATATGACCCGCAACGAAGACGTGTTTATCCCGTTGAAGGTGCGTGTCGCCAAGGCGCAGAAGCAGCGCGCCGACCTGTTCGTTTCGATTCACGCCGACGCCTTTACCAGCCGCCAGCCCAGCGGCTCCTCGGTGTTTGCGCTCTCCACCAAGGGGGCCACCAGTACCGCGGCAAAATATCTCGCCCAGACGCAGAACGCCTCGGATCTGATCGGTGGGGTCAGCAAGAGCGGCGATCGCTATGTCGACCACACCATGTTCGATATGGTGCAGTCCCTCACCATCGCCGACAGCCTCAAATTTGGTAAGGCAGTGCTGGAGAAAATGGGCAATATCAATAACCTGCACAAGAACCGGGTAGAGCAGGCGGGCTTTGCGGTGCTGAAGGCGCCGGATATCCCCTCCATTCTGGTGGAGACGGCGTTTATCAGTAACGTGGAAGAGGAGCGGAAGCTGAAAACGGCCAAATTCCAGCAGCAGGTGGCCGAGTCGATCCTCGCCGGGATTAAAGCCTACTTCGCCGACGGTGCGACGCTGGCCCGCCGCGGATAACCACACAGGAAAGGGACATGGCCTTACTGAAAAGCGCCCATGGCGGCAATATCCGCGAGGCCGCCGCCCTGCTGGGCATTGCGCCCGGCGAACTGCTGGACTTTAGCGCCAACATCAATCCGCTGGGAATGCCCGCCTCGCTCAGGCAGGCGATCGTCGACAATCCCGGCTGCGCCGAGCGCTACCCTGACGTTGAGTATCAACAGCTGCATCAGGCGCTGGCAGCCCACCATCGGCTGCCGGCGGCGCATATCCTCGCCGGCAACGGCGAAACTGAATCGATCTTCACCCTTGTCCACGGCCTTAAGCCGCGGCGGGCGATGATCGTCATTCCCGGATTCGCAGAGTACCGGCGCGCGCTGCAGACTGTGGACTGCGAGGTGGTGGAGTATGCCCTGCAGGAGCGCGATGGCTGGCAGCTGACCGACGGGATCCTCAATGCTCTCACGCCGGCGCTGGACTGCCTGTTTCTCTGCACCCCGAACAACCCCACTGGTCTGCTGCCGGAGCGTGGCCTGCTGGAAGCCATTGCGCAACGCTGTCGGGCGCTGAATATCAGCCTGATCCTCGATGAAGCCTTCCTCGACTTTATTCCCGATCAGCCGGGGTTTATTCCCCTGTTGGCGCAGTATCCGCACGTTTGGGTTCTGCGCTCGCTGACCAAATTTTATGCTATTCCGGGGCTGCGTCTAGGCTACCTGCTCAACGCTGACGCCCGGGCGGTGGCCCGGCTGCGCGAGCGACAAATGCCATGGTCCATCAATGCCTATGCCGCTCTGGCCGGGGAGATCATTCTTCAGGACCGGGCGTATCAGCGGGCCACCTGGCAGTGGCTGCAGGAGGAGGGAGCGCGTTTCTACGCGCAGCTTCAGGAGATGGCCGGGCTGACCGTGTGGCCCGGGCGCGCCAACTACCTGTTCTTGCGCTGTGACAGACCCGATCTTGACCTGCAATACGCCCTGCTGCGCCAGCACGTGTTGATCCGCAGCTGCGCCAACTACCCGGGGCTGGATAGCCGCTATTTCCGGGTGGCGATCCGCAGCGCCGGCGAAAACGACCAGCTGCTGGCGGCGCTGCGCCGGGCGCTGGCCTGAGCCCTACTGCAGGGTGACGCCCCCCGGCACCATCGCCAGCAGATGCTGTTGCGGCCAGTGGGCGGCGATGCCGCGCTCTGCCAGCCGCCATTGCAAAAAATCCACGTCATGACGACGGCGGTCCAGCAGCAGGCCGACGACGCTGCCGCTGTGCGCCACGTTGAGGCCATACAATCCTGCGCTTTCCACCAGCTCCAGCAGCGCGTCAAACCCCGGCTTGGGCAACAGCTGCTGGCTGGCGATGGCGCTAATAGTGGCCGCTTCGCCCAGCAGCTGCGGGCTGCCATGCTGGCAGGCCTGCTGCACTTTCTCCCACGCCAGCTGCAGCCGGGAGGCGTTAGCCAGCAGACCCGCCTCGCGCGGCAGCTGATGGTAGTCGGTGGTACGCAGCGTCAGCGGGCTCTCCAGCACTAACAGGTCGAGCGCCGGTGGCGCAGGGCAGGCGATTTGGGTAGCGGCGGTATTATGATCGAACAGCGTCAGTTGGTGGAACAGGGTGCTGTCGGTGGGCTCCAGCGCGACGCACAGACGCGCCAGCGTCGGCTCATCCAGCGCGTGGCCCAGATGATGGGCGGTGGCCACCGCGGTGGCGGCGATATCGGCGGTGCTGCTGGCCATCCCTTTGGCTACCGGGATCGTCGAGTGCAGGGTGATGCGGATCTGCTGACTCAGCGCCGCCGGGTAGCCCCAGTGGGCCAGCAGTTGGTCGACCATCGCCCGCGACAGCGGCCGCTCATCGTTGCGCGGTTTGCCGGTCTCGACCTCGACGGTGCTGTACCAGTCCACCGGGCAGGAGACCAGCTTCTCGCTGCCGAGGATCCAGCCCTGGATAAGTTCTCCGCATGAGGCGGGACATTGTGCAACGGCCACGTTTTCACCTTTCCGCTTACCTTCGCCAGGGCGCATAGTGGCACGGCGACCCGCCGGTTACCATGATTCTCCGCAAAGGGGAGAGGCGTCGTTTAGGCTGGTACCGCCAGCTCGCGCGCCTGCGGCAGCGCCAGGCGCATCACATCGCGGGCGATCATCAGCTCTTCATTAGTTTTGATCACCGCCACTTTGACCATCGCATTTTCGGCCTGAATAAAGGTGGCGTTGTGCTGGTTTTTCTCTTCATCGACCGAGAGCCCGAGGAAATTCAGGTTATGGCAGATGGCGCTCCTGGCTCGGGCGGAGTTTTCGCCGATGCCGCCGGTAAAGATCAGCGCGTCCAGGCCGCCCATCTGCATAATATAGCTGCCGATAGTGGCGCGAATGCGCTCAGCAAACAGCGAGAGCGCCAGGGCTGCCTGACGATTACCGCTGTCCGCCGCCTGCTCGACATCGCGATAATCGTGCGAGACGCCGGAAACGCCCAGCAGGCCGGACTCGTTATTCAGCAGCTGATTCAGCTGCTCCGGCGTTTTACCCTCATGCAGCGCCAGCCACGGTAGAATCGACGGATCGATATCGCCGCTGCGGGTGCCCATCATCACCCCAGACTGCGGCGTAAAGCCCATTGAAGTGTTAACCGAACGCCCGCCTTTGATGGCGCAAACGCTGCTGCCGTTGCCGAGATGACAGCACACTACGCGCAGAGCGCTCAATGGTACGCCCAGCTTTTCCGCCAGCGTCGCGCTGACGTACTTATGGCTGGTGCCGTGGAAGCCGTAACGGCGAATGCCCAGCTCGCTGTAGTAGCGCCACGGCAGCGGATAGATAAAGGCGCGCTCATCCAGCGTCTGGTGAAAAGCGGTATCAAACACCGCCACCGACGGCGCGTCGGGCAGCAGCTGGCGGAACACTTTGATGCCTAAGGCATTTACCGGGTTATGCAGCGGGGCCAGCTCTGCCAGGCGCTCGATTTCCGCTAAGGTTTCATCGGTGACCGGCGTCGAATCCTTAAAGCGCTCCCCGCCGTGCGCCACGCGGTGGCCGACGCCATCGATATCCTGCAAGCTCTGGATAATCCGATGGTTGAGGAGCTTTTCAAGCAGCAGGGTGACGGCTTCACGGTGATCGGCGATCGGCGCCGTCTCCTGCCATTTCTGCTCCGGCGTTTTGAGAGTCACCTGGGCGTTTGCCATGCCGATACGTTCGATTAATCCCTGGCAGAGCATGTCGCCCTGCGGCATCTCCAGCAGCTGGAATTTTAACGATGAACTGCCGGCGTTAATGGCCATGATTTTGTAAGACATCATAAAGGTTCCTTCGAATTCAGAAAATCCAGCACGGCATCAAGACCCAGGTTATTCAGCGCGCTGGTAACAAAAATCTGCCGGGCGCCAGCCTGCTTAAGCCACTCTCCGATAAGCGAGATACGCTGCGGGTCAGCGAGGTCAGCTTTGGTGACCAGGCCGATGGTCGGGCGATTCATCGGGACGGTAAACCCCGGAGAAAACGGCGACCACTGGGCATCGGCATTCAGCACCAGCGCGATAACGTCGGCCTCGCAGGCGCTGGTTAACAGGGCGCTATAAAGGCAGCGGTTCTCCAGATATTCGCCCGGCGTGTCGATGGCCATTGGCGACCACTCAATCGCCTGAGTTTTCTTGTAATGGAGCGCTTCACCTCGCAGACCCTGGGTGAGCGAGGTTTTCCCACACTGGCTGGGACCGATAAGCATCAGACGTTTCATCGCGTTACGTCCGGGTGATAGTGCAGGTTGTAAACTGCATCATTTCACCCAGCGTGCGCGTCACCTGCTTGAGGGCATACTCGACGGCGGAAACGTCGCCGGTCAGCACCACGGCGCCGGTAAAGCGGTCAAGAAAACCAATTTCTACTGCGCCGGATTTAGTGGCGATATCGCAGGCGATAATCGACGCCTCGCTGGGCGTAATGGTGAGGATGCCAATGGCGGATACCGCATCCTGCAGACCCAGCTTCTTAAAGAGATCTTTCCCCGGATTGGCAATCAGGTGCGCGAGGGTAACCTGTTTCCCGGGAACGTATTCCTGAATCATGCGATCCGTTGTTGGCTGTCTTTCCATCATCCCTCCACCATCTGTCGCCACATGGCTTCATGCGGGCGCGGGATCACCGAGCGGTAAACCAGCAGCCCTTTTTCGCCCGCGCTTTCGCTGGCAACCGTCACGGCGTTGTTGACGTCAGAAACGTCGCCCGCCACCACCATGTAGCATTTACCCCCGATGCCGAAGGCCATATGCACCCGCACCAGGGTGACGTTTGAGCCTTTTACCGCCCGGTCAGCGGCGCTGATGCAGGCCGCCACGCTCCAGGTTTCGACGATACCTATCGCCTGACGCTTATCGACGTTATTCAGGCCGCTGATGGCCGGAAGTACGCTGGGATGAATATTCGCCAGCACCAGGCTGTCGACGAGCATCTCACCGGCCTGCGACGTACCGGTTTCAATGGCCTGCTGGATAGCGCCGATATCGCCGCCGAGCATCAGCAAAAACTTCCCCGGACAGATGGTCTTGCTGACCAGCAGATTAACGTTGGCGCTTTTCAGCATCGCATCGCCGAGTTCCATCCCTTTGGCAATGCTGGTGAGTTCTAAAATTCCTATAGCCTGAGACATGGTTAACCTCTTACAACCGTGATGGCCTGTTCGCTGATGGCCGCAATAACGCCGTCAATACTGGCGTGAACCGGCGCGCCTAATGCGCCTGCCGGAATATCGGCAACGCATTGTCCGCGCGTAACGCGTTCCCCAACCGCAACGTTGGGCACCGCGCCGGCGCCGATATGCTGGCGCAGCTGCAAAGTCACTTTTTCTACCGATGGTTCGTCTTCAACCAGCGGCGCCTCCTGGTACCAGGAGCTTAATCCCAGTTTGGCGATCAATCGCTTCACCGGTACGAGGCGGTATTTCGCCATTTCGTCGGCAGGATACAGCGGCCCTTCATAGCGCTGGTTTTGCGCGCGCAGCTCGCGTTTCAGCATGCGGTTGATGCGCATCGGCGAAATGCCGACCGGGCAGGCCACGCTTTCGCAGACGTTGCACTCCGAGCAGGTGAGGGCGCTAAGCAGCAGCTGCGGCGTAGCGGCCTGATGAAAGTTCACTGCCCGCACCAGCAGGTGCGGAGAGAGTTCGTGGCCGATCAGATGCCGTGGGCAGAGATCGGTACACAGCCGGCACTGCTCGCAGACGGTGCGAGCCACGGAAAGCACCGTGCGTTCGTCCTGCATTCTCCGCTGAATAAGCGGATGGCTTTTCGGCAGCACCAGCAGGCCGCCGGTGGTTTTGGTCACCGGGTTATCGAGAGAGGTGATCAGGCCGCCCATCATCGGACCGCCGTTAATAAAACCGGGGTCATCGACCGTCGCGCCGCCCGCCAGCGCCAGTACTTCGCGCAGCGGCATGCCGATGGGGACCGTGACGGTCAGCGGTCGGGCGACCGCGCCGTTAACGGTCAGCGTGCGGCGGGTCACCGCAAACTGCTGCTCAACCGCACGGGCAATATTCAGTACCGTTTGTACGTTATTGACCACCACGCCGACGCTGGCCGGCAGCGCGGCGGGCGCGACCCGGCGACCGGTTGCCAGCCAGACGGTCAGCACTTCATCGCCCGCGGGATAGACATCCGGCAGAATATGCAGACGGATACCGGCAGGCAGCAGCGGGGTAAGGGCGTCGATAGCCCGGCGGTATTTTTCTTTCAGGGCAATGACCCCTTCGCGCGCGCCGGTCGCCGTCATGGCGTACTGCACGCCGCGCACAAGGCGAGCAGCCTGCTGCCACATCAGCTGTTGGTCAACTTTGAGCATCGGTTCGCACTCGGCGGCGTTGACCAGAAAAATCTCTACCTGCGCCTGTAGCTTAACGTGGGCGGGAAACCCCGCTCCGCCCGCGCCGACGACGCCCGCTGCGCGCACGCGCTCGCGGATTTCATCGGCGCTATGGGTTATTTCAACCGCGTTGACCGCGCTATTCATAGCAGTTCCTCCAGCAGTTCGCGAATTTCCCCGGCGCTAGCCGGGCGCGGGTTGGTGCGCAACGTGACGTCCGCCAGCGCGGCCTGCACCATCGCCGGAATACGTGCGGAAAAGTCGGATCTTCCTTCTTTAAGCGCAACGGCCAGCGAGGGAAGCGCACAGCTCTGCTTGAGTCGTTCGATCTGCTGAATCAGCGCATTGATCGCCGTGATGTCGTTGGCTTCTGCCGGGCAAAAGCCGCAGGCTTTGGCCAGCCGCGCGTAGCGTTTGCCGGCGCGTGGATTGCCGGCGTTAAAGCGGATAACCTGGGTTAACAGCAGCGCGTTGGCCAGGCCATGCGGCAGATGAAACTGCCCGCCAAGCTGGTGAGCTATGGCATGGTTAAGCCCTAATCCCGCCTGGCTGAAGGCCATCCCGGCGAGGGTTGAGGCGTTATGCATTTTCCCACGCGTCGCCACGCAGTCACCTTTTTCCACCGCCGTGAGCAGATACAGGAACACCAGTTTGGCGGCTTTTTCCGCCAGCGCGTCGGTAAAGTCGCTGGCGTGCGGCGAAACCCACGCCTCCAGCGCATGGGTCAGCACGTCCATACCGGTGTTGGCCGTAATCTGCGGCGGTACGCTGACCACCAGCTCCGGGTCCAGGATCGCCATATCCGGATACAGCGCATTGTTGAACAGTGGATACTTAATGCCTTTATCCGGGTCGCTAATTACGCAGGCGCTGGTCACTTCCGAGCCGGTGCCGCTGGTGGTTGGTATGGCCACGCAGGTTTCGATGTTGATGCCGCTCTGCTGGCTGAACCAGACGATAGCTTTCGCCGCGTCCATTGCCGAACCGCCGCCGAAGCCGATGACCACCTGCGGACGCAGGGCCTGCATTTGCGCAATCCCCTGCACCACGGTATGGATAGTAGGGTCCGGCGTTATCTCGCTAAAGACGCTGATGCGGTTATCTGCGGGCAACGCGTTACGCAGGGTATCCAGCAGCGGCGAACGCGCCAGAAAGCCATCGCAGATTATCCAGATGTGCTTATTGGTAAAGCGCTTGAGCACCGCCAGACTGCCCTGACCGCTGTACAACCGCGTTTGTAGTGAGAAAGTATTCATCGCGACCTCGGTTAGCGGATGGAAAAGCCGTTGGTCAGCACGCAGCGCCGGGAGCGGGCAAAGGTGCGCGCCGAGGTTGTCCCTTCACCGGTTGGCGTGGCAATGGTAAAGGTGGTAAAACCTTCGCCGCCGACGCCGATCCCGGCATAGGAGGGGCCGTTCTTGACGAATATCGAGGTTTGCAGGGTGCGGGCCGCGAGGTTCAGGCGCGACACGTTCTGCGAGTGCATAATGGCGGTATGATGCAGCCCCTCTTCAACCTTGAGGGCCAGCGCCAGCGCGCTATCGAAATCGCGGACTTTCACTACCGGCAGCATCGGCATCAGCTGTTCGCTGGTGACCCACGGGTCATCGGCGTTGACGATAGCAATCAGCAGACGCGGCGCTTTCGCCGGCACGGCGATCCCGGCAGCTTCCAGCATGGCCGACGGGCTTTTGCCGACCAGTTTTTTGTTTGCCTGGCCTTCAGGCAGGCAGGCGGCTCGGAGTTTGTCGGTATCGGCTGGACTGAGCTGCAGCGCGCCGAAGGTTTGCATTTGCTGCACCAGGCGTTCAGCCACGCTCTCCACCACAATCAGGCTCTTCTCGGCGATGCAGGGCAGGTTGTAATCGAACGAAGCGCCGTTGATGATATCTTCCGCCGCCTTCACCAAATCCGCCGTTTCATCAACGATACAGGGCGGGTTGCCTGCGCCTGCGCCAATCACTTTTTTACCGCTCTTCATGCCCATTGCCACAATACCCGGGCCGCCGGTAATGGCCAGCACCGCGATGCGCGGGTGGGCCATCATTTGCTGGGTGGCTTCAAACGTCGGTTCCGCCACGGTGACCACCAGATTGCGGATGCCGCAGCAGCGGAAGGCAATCTCCTCTATCAGGCTGATGAGCTTGAGAGAGACCTTTTTTGCTCCCGGATGCGGGCTGAAGTAGACGCTGTTGCCTGCCGCCAGCATGCTGATGCTGTTGTTGATGATGGTTTCCGTCGGGTTGGTGCTTGGCGCGACGGACCCGATAACGCCAAACGGTGAGTATTCAAAGAGCACCATGCCGCCGTCGCCGGTCAGCGCGGTGGTGGTGAGATCTTCTACGCCCGGCGTGTTGTCGAGCGCGGCCTTGTTTTTCAGGAATTTATCTTCTTTGTTGCCCATCCCCGTTTCATTGGCGCTCTCTTCCGCCAGGCTCGCCAGCAGCGGCGTCAGCTCCTGACGTATTGCGCTGATGATGGCGCTGCGGGTTTTTAGCGGGCACTGCTGATAACGTAAGAACGCCTGGTGCGCGGCGTCGATGGCCTCGCTGACGGACTGGAAAATCCCTTTGCCCTGCGGCTGGACCGGCGTTTGCGCTGGCGTGGTTAATTGCTCGCTAAGAATGGTGCGAATCAGGGTTTCGAGTTCAGAAGTATTCATTGATGTGTTCCCACGTTAATGGCCGCAATGGCGGTCTGTGCTATGTCCATGTCCTGTTCAACGCTGCCGCCGCTGATGCCAAGACCCCCAATTAATAAGCCGTCGCGCCACAGGGCGTAACCGCCGCCAAAGGTGACCACTTTTCCCTGTAAATGCGTTTCGAGGCCGTAAAGCGCCGCGCCCGGCTGAACGACATCGCTCAGCTCATGGGTCGCCGTTTTCATCGCCACCGCGGTCCAGGCCTTTTTCGGCGCCAGTTCGCTGCTGACCAGCAGGGCGTCCGGCATCCGCCAGGTGACGGTTTCCGTACCGTGGGCATCAACGATGCTAATCACCACCGGCACCTGAAGCTGCTGCGCGCGCTCAACCGCGGCGCGGGTGAGCTGGTGCAGATCGTGGAATGAGAGCGCCACGGGCGTCGTCTCCTTGCTGTGGCTCGGCTGGCTGGCGGCCAGATAGCGCCTGCTCACCTCACGGATAATATTGTTCTGGTGCGCATCGCTATCTTCCGCGCGGGCCAGGGCGTACAGGCAGTCTGATAAGCGGTTGATGTAGCGCATCAGCACCTGGCGCACGTTAACTTCCGCCGCCAGCTCAACCAGACGGCGTTCGGCGCGGCGGGCCAGCGTGCGGGCAAAATGCAGGCGGCTCGCGGCTTCGCAGCGGCCGGGTAAAATAAAGCTATGCAGCGGTTCGACGCGGGCCATGGCCCGATCGATAGCGGCTTCCAGGGTGGAAATCTCCTCGCTGCTGATGTAGCGCTGTTTGGGCGACGGCTGTTCGCTGTCGCTGGCCAGTTCTGCGCTAAACCAGAATATTTGCTGCTGGATGGCCTCGAGTAAGGCGCGGTGATTTTGATCCGCGGCGGCGCAGGCGCACAGGCTCAGCGCGGCGTTCAGCTCGTCCAGCGTGCCGTAAGCTTCAACCCGCGGATGCGTTTTGCTTACCCGCAGGCCGGTAAAGAGTGAGGTGGTGCCAGCGTCACCCGTTCGGGTATAAATCGCCATATTCGCTCCTTAACGTGAAAGCGTATCGACAATGCCGACAACGGCGAGGTCGATGGCCTCGTTTGGCCCGGAAAAAACGTGCCTGGCGCTGGAGCCGCCGCTGAGCAGAACCAGCTCGCCGATCCCCGCGCCGACGGAATCGACGGCGACTTCATCGCCGGAGGTGGGGGAGGCGGGGAGTTCGCCATCGGCGCTGACCCGCCGCACCAGCAGCAGCTTTTTGCCGATCAGGGAAGGCGATTTTTGCGTGGAGACAACCGCGCCCGTGACTCGTGCCAGATGCATGATTTACTCCTGCTTAATGAATTGAATATGCCGCGCCTGTGCCGCTTCGCGCGCCAGCGCGGTCACGATGCATTTGCGGTGGATAACCAGACGCCCCTGGCCCAGCTGCGCGACGTCGCGATAGCTCAGCACTGAACCTGCATGCAGGATCAGCGGCCGTCCGCGCTCGTCGGTGAATATCACCGGCAGGCGCGCCAGTTTTTTGAGCGGGATAACCGGCAGCAGCTGGCTGTGCAGGGTGAGCTGCACGCGGATGCCGAAAGCCAGCGCCTCGTGAATTTTCCGCGCCGCGGCATCGTCGGTTTCCGCATCAGCAAGCTGAGCCAGCAGCGGCAGGTCAACGAGCAGAATGCGCAGCGAGGCGTGCTGACAGAACAGCGCTGGACAGTCGGCATCACGGAGCTGCGCAACGCTCAACGTCGCCGTGCTATGGGCGCGACGCTGCAGCCGGG
The DNA here is from genome assembly GCF_040065235.1 of Klebsiella sp. GB_Kp047. Lineage (NCBI taxonomy): Bacteria > Pseudomonadati > Pseudomonadota > Gammaproteobacteria > Enterobacterales > Enterobacteriaceae > Klebsiella > Klebsiella sp. GB_Kp047. The sequence continues at coordinate 452,672 of NZ_JBEAJG010000028.1, forward strand.
AGACAATCTCCTCCACAATGCGCTGCAGAATTTCGCCGTTCATCGCGGGCCTACCAGCCGGGCAAAGGCCTGCGGGTTATCAGCGCCGGCGGCGTTGGCTTCATCGGTATCAATGTGCATTTCGAGACGCATGTCCGGTGAAACGCGAACCGCCACGTTGTTGAAGATCAGCCCGCGCTCGTCGCCTTCAATGGCCACCGAAACCATATCGCCGTGCGAGACCCGCAGGATCAGCGCATCGAGCGGCGACATATGGATATGCCGCTGTGCGACGATAACCCCTGTCGAGAGTTCTAGCTCGCCAAAAGGGCTGACCAGACGGATGCCCGGCGTCCCCTTCAGATCGCCGGACATTCTCAGCGGCGCCGCCACCCCCAGGGTTCTGGCATCGGTACGCGAGATTTCCACCTGACTTACCGAGCGCAGCGGGCCGAGCAGGCGCACATTTTTAAGCTGCCCCTTCGGCCCTACCAGGGTGACGGTTTGCTCCGCAGCGTACTGTCCCGGCTGCAGCAGCGCTTTTTTCTCGCTGATGGGATGACCGGGAAACAGGCGTTCATAATCCGACGCCGACAGGTGGATATGACGATTTGAAACCCCCAGCGGAATGGGCCGCAGACGCATCTCGTCGAGGACTTTACTGACCGTTGATTCGAGAAGCTGTTTATCCATTACGCTTCACCTCGCTTGCCGGGATGAATGCAAAGGGTGCGCGGCTCGCCCTTCTGGCGCGGACATTTTGGATCCAGGCACAGGTTGCAGCTCACCACGCCTTGTTGCTGGAGGGGCTCTTCTGCTGGCGCTTCAGAAACGACATCAGCCGTCTCTGACTCTTCAGGCTCAGGTTCCATGACGGAGGGTGGGGGAGCCTCTGCTGGCAGGATCCCTTCTCCGGGTCTGGCGATGACTTTATGAGCCACCAGACCGTTTCGCTGTTCGGCAAACTGTGCACCGGTGGTGATGGCCGCCTGTACTGAGGCCACATCACCGGTAATTTTAATGACCATCCAGCCTGAACCATTGGTCTTTTCGAGGGCGACCAGCGTGATAGAAGCGGATTTCGCCATGATATCGGCGCAGCTAATAGCCAGTGCCAGACCACAAACTTCAAGTAATCCCAGTGATTGCTTCACGCGGTGCTCCTTATTCGCCATCAATCAGGCTGATTTCGGTAAAATGGCCTCAACGTCGCTGTGCGGACGCGGGATCACGTGGCAGGATTTCACTTCACCCACCACGCTTGCCGCCGCGCTGCCCGCATCCACCGCCGCTTTGACCGCGCCGACATCGCCGCGAACCATGACGGTCACCAGACCCGAGCCAATTTTTTCGTAGCCGACCAGCTGCACGTTGGCCGATTTCACCATGGCATCGGCGGCTTCAATGGCGCCTACTAACCCTTTTGTTTCAACCAGTCCCAGTGCGTTATTCATACTGCTGTTCTCCTGTTGCTTAGCTATTCAGATCCCGGAAAGGGATCCCTTTGACCAGCCGTGCCGCGTTATTACCGGTGTTGCGGTGGGCCTGACTGTCCTGATGATGCATCAGCGTAAAAAGCGGCGCCGATGCGGGTAAATTCTTGTAGTGCACGACCAGCGTATGGCGGTCGCAGGCGATGCCGACCAGCAGCGGCGAGCTGCGCGCCGCCTGCCAGGCGCTGTCCACGACATCCCCGGCCGGGTGATGCTGGAGCAGGAAAGGAATGCCTTCCTCTTCGATACCCAGCAGCACTTCGCGCCACAAGCCGTCGCAGCCGTCGATGGCGGCGATCACAATAGCCGGGGCGCTGTGATTACTGTCCATGTGCAAACTCCTTATGCCAGGAGAGAATCAGCCCGGTAGCTACCGCGTTTCTGGGGCCTTCGCTGCCGCGAATATTTCCTCGCCCGGCCACCAGCCGGTAGTGCGCCAGCGCATCGGTGACCAGCTGAGGGATCTCAAAATCGAGGGACGAGCCGCCCACCAACACCACGAAGGGGATATCGCGAATGTTGCCGGTCGGGCTGACCTGGCGCAGCGCGCGCAGGGCGTTGGTGACAAAGACGCGCTCTTTGGCGCTGCGGCGAATGGCGCGCACTTTTTCCAGCGCTAAGTCGCCGGGAAGCGGCACCAGTTCGTCCGGTTTCACCACGCAGACGCGGGCGAATACGGCGGGGGGCAGCGGCGTGGAGAAGAACTGCACGCTGCCGTCCTCGTGGCGCAGATGGAACAGACTTTCGACTTTCGCCAGTGGATATTTTTTGATCTCTTCCGCCAGGTAGCGATCCTCCAGCCCCAGCTCGCGGGCAATGATCATCGTCACCATATCGCCAGCTCCGGCGAGGTGAGTGGCGATGATTTCGCCTTTGGGGTTGATGATGGAGGCATCGGTGGAGCCTGCGCCCAGGTCGAGGATCGCCAGCGGACGCGTGGTGCCGGGGGTGGTCAGCGCGCCGAGAATGGCGGCTTCGGCCTCTGCACCGCCGATCTGTACGTCGATATTGAGCTTCTGCTCGATCTCGCGGGCAATCATCGCCATCTGCAAACGGTCAGATTTCACCATGGAGGCGATGCCCACGGCCTGCTCCAGCGAGAACTCCCCGGCCAGACCGCCGGTGACGCTCACCGGAACCGAGGTGTCAACGGCCAGCAGATCCTGAATGAAAATCTCGCTGCTGGGCTTGTTGGTCAGCTCGGCCATGGTCTGGCGCACGTGTTCCAGCATGCCGCCGATATTGGTCCCCGACTCGCCGGTGACGTTATCGAGTTTGCCGCAGCCGTCGACCGCTTTCATGATGGCTTCGGCTCCGGCGGCGACATCCACGCGCACGCTCCGGCCCTGGGCCAGCAGCTCAATGTTACCGGCGGGTATCGCGCGCGCTTTGACGTCACCGGATGGCGTTTTGACCACCACGGCGGAACGGTTGCCAATCAGCGCTCGCGCCATCGGGACGATGTTTTTCGTCTCCTCGGCGTTGAGGTGGAATACGGTGGCGATGCCGTAGGGGTTAGAGAGCGTTTCGATGACCTTCCCCGGGACGGCGACCTCAATTGCCGCCAGCATCCCCAGCGGAATGCGGTCGATGTACAGCACTTCGTCAACGATCGGCAGCGGTTTTTCCAGCCGGTTGCTGACCAGCACGCCATCGTCACGTTGCAAAATGACGCCGGTAATCTGATATCCGGCGCGCAGGGAAGCGTTAATCACGCTGGCGATATCGGCAAAGTCAAACGCCGACGACACCACCAGGATATAGGGCGCGTCCGCCGGGCGGGTTAACAGCTCCTGCGGCGTAATGGTGATGCCCACGCCAAGCCCCGCGCCGCCGGGCGTTTTCGGGTTATGGCCGATCATGGTTGATTCGGTGATGATGGTTTCGGTAATGGTTTCCATCGCCACATCGCCAATCACCGGCGTGGCTTCGTTAATGCGGATGAGCGAAATATCGCTGACATTGATCCCCGCGCGCTTTGCAACGAGAGCGAGGGCCTCCTGAATGCCGAACACGTTACGCAACGTGCCTTTGATCCCGGTGGTTTCCGCCAGTGCGCTGTGCGTAATCGTCAGCGCGCCAGCCTCATTCAGGGTCGCCAGGGCGACTTCCGTCGATGAGTTGCCGATATCAATGCCAGCTATATATCGCATCACATGCCCCTGTAATTAATCGTCGCCCTTGAGTTTTTTACGCTCGACGTACAGCGTTGCCGCTTCGCGAACGAAAGCGGCGCAGATCTTCGCCTGGTAGCGGCTTTCGAGATCGTCGGCGATCGTCAGCAGCTCCTCTTTCGTCGAGCGATAGGGGCGGAGGGCGTTGTAGATTTCAAGAATGCGATCGTCCGGTACCGCGGTCAGTTCGGCGGCGCGTTCGAAGTTCATCGCCAACCGGTCGCGGCCCGCGTCCCTGGCGATAGAAGCCTGTAAGCGCAGCGTTTCCGGGGTAATACGCATATCCTGAGCGGTGACTTTATTGCTCAGCACGTTTTCCAGCGTAAAGTCGTCCAGCGTTTTATTGGTGGCGGTTTTCACCCATTCCGGGTGCTTATTCGCCAGCGGGTAGTCGCTGACCTTTGCGCTACGGGGCGCGCCGCCAGCCGCCGGAGCCGCCGCTGGCGCCTCGCCCTGCAGGCTGTTCATACGGCTTAATACGTCGCGCACCATCGATTCAATTGCGTCGGTATTCATGGAGTTATCCTTTATCAAAGCGCCACGCGCAGTTCCTGCGGGTTTTTGCCCGTCACCACGTACTTGGTCTCTTTAATGTGCAAAATGGCCGATTTCGCCTGGTATTTTGGCCGCGCCATCTGGTCGTTCAGCGTCGGGACCGGCTGCGGCGATTCGCGTTTCGCATAGCGGGCGGCGTTCTTACCAATCTGACGATAGGTTTCCAGGGTCAGCAGCGGCGCCTGGGGGAACAGCTCCAGGTTAGAGAGCGGCGGCAGGCCCTGCTGGTGGATAACGGTGGTGCCTTTTGACTGGATGCCGATAGAGATGCCGGAGCCGCTCAGGCGGTTGCCTTCCACCGCCACAAAGGCGACATCCGAGGATTTAAAGCAGCGGATCACGCGCGCCTTAATGCCTTCTTCTTCAATACCGGCAATCACTTCGCGCAAAATGCTCTTATGCGGTATGCCGACGATATTGACGGTCTGCGCCAGGCCGAAAGCCGGGCCGACGGCGATAATCACTTCGTCCTGCTGCGTGCCCTGACGCGCTTCGCCGACTTCCGTCAGGAAGCCGTCGGCAGCAGGCGCGGTTGCCTGCGGCGCAGTCGAGGCCGCCGGCGCATGAAACGAGACCGGTTTATCGCTGCCCTTCATTTCGCTAAGCACTTCTTCAATTATCTGGCGCAGCAATTTTTCATTAATTTCCATTTCTCACCCCTTAATCAATCTCGTTGGGATCAAGAGCGCCAGGGATGTTTTTAATCTCTTCCCAGCGTTCGCCCTGCAGGCGATAGCCCGTTGCCGGACCGGCATAATCGTTAACGTCGTTGACGGCTGATAGCACTTGTCCGTCGCCGACGATGATTGCGGAGGTATGCAGATAGTCCCCGGTCAGCTTGGCTTTCTGGATGTTGAGCATGTCCTGGGCCACGTCGGTGAACCCGCCCTGCGCCAGCGCTTTCACCACCTCCAGGCCGTTGCGGTTTTTATTGATGATCTCCTGGGCGAACTTGATGTCCTCGACGATATTGCGCTCCGGCATATCTTTCGAACCGTGGGCGTAGGTCGCGGCTTCCACTTCTTCATCGGTAATCGGCGGCAGCCCCATTCCGGCAAACACGGCCTGCAGCGCGCGGGCGGCTTTGTTACGGATGGCGATAACATCTTCTTCGCGAACCGGACGCAGACCGCCGTCGACCTTCAGGTCGCGCTGGATAACGTTGTAGTCGTCAAAGTCTTCGGCATCTTCGTTGGAACCGGCGAACATGTTGTCGTAGTTCGGCACCGCGGAATAACCGGAGGAGATGAAGTCGGTTCCCGGCAGGAACTGCATCAGCAGGCGCGCGGTACGACGCATATCGGAGTGGGTGAAGGTCTGGTCGTTACTGGAGGCGCACTCCAGATCCAGCGACGAACAGATCAGATTTTCCGCCAGCACCGCGCGAATGCCTGACGGCACCGCAGACGGTACGCCGATGCAGCTTACCGAGCCGTTTTGCAGCCCCTGAACGCCGGCGGCTTTGGTGATGTAGATGCAGCGCGCTTCCAGATACAGCATGGATTTGCCTTCGGCGTAGCCCATCTGCACTTCGGAGCCGGAGCCGGAGGTGAAGCGCATTTTCAGGCCGCGGGAGGCGTAGGACGAAGCTAAGAAACCTTTCGACCATGGCGTATCGTCACCGTCGGTGAAGACCGGCTCGGTACCGTAGACGGAAATGGTTTCGGCGTAGCAGGTGTGGCCCAGCATGCCAAGCTTCAGTTCGGTCGCTTCTTCCAGCGAGCACTGGGTTAGCACGCCCGGACGGCCTACCTGCGAGCCGACCAGCAGCGCGATGGCGTTGAACGGCGCATAGCGCGCTACCGCAACGGTGGTTTCCTGTTCGTCAAACCCGCGCCATGCGCCTTCAGCGGCGTCGGCGGCAATCTGTACCGGGTTATCTTTAACGTTAGTGACGTGCGCCTGCTGAGACGGGGTACGGCGTGCGCGCATTTTCTGCATCGCCATCATCATCTCAACCACGTTCATATGCGAAACCACTTCGACAATTTTCGCCGGCGTCATCGCGGTGGTCAGCGGGACGATTTCGCTACGCTTGACGTTCGGATCGCAGAGCATATTGGCCAGTTTGACCGAATCCATCGCCATCACTTCTTCGGCGCGATTCAGGTTGATACCGTAGCGGGCGATAAAGTGGTCGATCAGGTCAAAATCGCTCACCGGTTTCCCGTCCAGCTCGGTCACCGCGCCGTTAACGATTTTTATCGACGGTTTCGGATCGTTCGGGCTTTCCATCGCGATAAAGCCTTCTTCGATCCACTCCTTAACGAAGCCGTCCTGATTCACAGGGCGTTTCGCCAGTGCTTCAAATCTTTTCGATCTCATGAATCAGCCTCGCGGGTATCAGATGTAGGAGGGGCGATCGTTTTTCGGTTCAGCACCGAGGGTCGCAAGGACGGTTTTACCGATTTCGCGCGCGGAGGTGACTGCCTGGCGGACCGCGCCGGAGTCGCCGGAAATCACCAGGATGGCTTCGTTACTGAAGCTTGTGCCGTGCGCCGGAGAGCTATACGCCACGACTTCTACGTTGGCTGACTTCAGGGCGGTATCGGCCATCAGCACGCCAACGGAGGCCGGTGCGCCGACGATAATGCCGCAGGCGCGGCCAATCGGCGCGCCGAAGGCTTTTTCCAGGGCGTAGCTGGCGCGGGCGGTGTACTGCAGCTCGATATGTCCGGCTTCATTGCCGTAAACATCGCCAAAGGTGCGGTCGAGCTCTTTCAGGGCGACTTCGATACCGCGCTTAACGTCGGAAACGTCGTTGCCGCCTAAAATAATCAGCGAACCGTGGCCCGCGCCGCCTTTGGTATCACGCGGAAGCTCAATGCTGACCACTTCGGTGTTGGTGGCTTTCACCGCTTCGTCCGCCGCCATAATGTGCGGGCCTGCGCCGGTGCGGGCGCCGAGAATGCCGATGGAGCGATAGCGTTTTTCAAGCTTCATCGCGTCCAGCAGGGCGGTATCGACGTTGGCGATCACCAGGCCAAGGGTGTCGCCAATGGCGGTCCCGACAAATTCCGTTAAACTGCAGCTTTTTTCTGCCATAGCTGTCTCTCGTATTGGATGGTTTTCAGTAGGGATGGCCTGCTGTTCCGGCGTTGCCACACGGGCAATCACCTGAGCCATGATCTGTTCAACCAGCTCATTGCTGCTCATTGGCTAATTCCCTTCGGTAAGATTTTTTCTACATCGGTGTGAGGGCGTGGGATGACGTGTACGGCTTTCACTTCTCCCACGTTACGTGCGGCGGCGGCCCCGGCATCGGTGGCCGCTTTCACCGCGCCAACATCGCCGCGCACGATGACGGTGACCAGCCCGGAGCCAATCTTTTCATAGCCCACTAACATCACATTGGCTGACTTAACCATTGCATCAGCGGCCTCTATGGCTGCGGTTAAGCCTTTGGTTTCTACCATTCCTAGTGCTTCTTGTTGCATAAAGACCTCGCATGGAGTGTTCCGATAGTGGGGACTATAAGAAGATGCGAGGAAAAAGAATGGCTGACTTCAATGTGATGGTGAAAAAATAGTGGGTATTGGATAATATAAAATTGTCTTTTATTTATTTAAGTGTTTGATGTTAATTAATATTTTTATTTGTGTTGATGTGATTATCTTGTTTTGTATATTCCATATTTACAAATTTGTTCATGACGATTTCAATTTTATCTGCTATGCGCGAGAAACTGATTTGTGATGTTTGTTGGAAAACGATGAGCTGGTTTTAGCAATATTTTTGCATGCCATGGTGGTGGCATAATGGCGAAAGCCGCGCGTGAGCAATGCAATTCTGCGTTATTTAATGACAATAATTTGTTATTGATGCCCGAATTTTCCGGAGGCTGCCGTCAGCAGGTTGCCAACAATTTGCGGACGGGAGTTCATATAGTGGTGCCCGTTGTACTCTACTGCCAGCAGGATGTTGGCTGGTCAGGACACGAACTCTGCTAAGAAGGTGTCATAATGAATGATTCGTTAAAAGCGCAATGTACCGCCGAGTTTTTGGGCACCGGGCTATTTTTGTTTTTCGGCATCGGCTGCCTGAGCGCGTTAAAGGTAGCGGGAGCCAGCCTCGGACTGTGGGAGATATGCATTATCTGGGGGCTGGGGATCTCGCTTGCCGTGTATCTGACTTCGGGGATCTCCGGCGGCCATCTCAACCCGGCGGTGACCGTCGCGTTATGGCTGTTTGCCTGCTTTCCCGGACGAAAAGTTTTCCCCTATATCGTTTCACAGGTTGCCGGCGCCTTTGGCGGCGCGGTGCTGGCCTATGTGCTGTACAGCACGATGTTTACCGAGTTTGAATCCGCCCACCATATCGCGCGCGGCAGCGTAGAGAGCCTGCAGCTGGCGAGTATTTTCAGCACCTACCCGGCGGCATCGCTGAGCATCTGGCATGCGGCGCTGGTTGAAGTGGTGATCACCTCCATGCTGATGGGGATGATTATGGCGCTGACCGACGACGGCAACGGCGTACCGAAAGGGCCGCTGGCCCCGCTGCTGATCGGCCTGCTGGTGGCGGTCATTGGCGCTTCAACCGGGCCGCTGACCGGCTTTGCAATGAATCCGGCGCGTGATTTTGGGCCGAAGCTGTTTACGTGGATGGCGGGTTGGGGCGATATCGCGATGACCGGCGGAAGGGATATACCGTACTTTATTGTGCCGATTATTGCGCCGCTGATCGGCGCCTGTCTCGGCGCGGCCATCTATCGTTATCTGATTGGTAATAATCTACCGTGTAATACCTGTAAATTAGAGGATTAATGCATCCGCTGAAATAGCGAAAAATTTTCATGAACCGGTATCACGAACTGGCTAAAAACGTCTCCCACGGATGGGAGACTTTTGCTATCGTAATATTCTTTTATCGTTGGCGGTAAATGATGATGAAAGGAAGTGAATATTAAAGAAATGTTTTATTTATAACAAAAAATTAACTGAGAGGTTTTATCATGATTTCTGCGAGCACACTGAACTCAGAACTCATTAATAAAATCGCACAGGATTTTGCGCAGGCCACCAGTCTGGCGGTTGTGGTTGTCAATATTCACGGTGATGAAATATCTGAACTGTTTAACTTCACCCCTTTCTGCCAACTGATGCGCCAGCACCCCCAGCACAGCTCCCGCTGTCGCATGAGCGACCGCTGCGGCGGCCTCGAGGCCTCGAAAACCGATGCGCTCTGTATCTACCGCTGCCACGCCGGGTTAACCGATTTTTCCATTCCGCTGGTTATCGCCGGGCACCTTGTGGGCTTTGTGCTCTGCGGCCAGGTTCGTCTGAGCAACGATATCGAACTGGTGGACATCCTTAACGTGGATGACCGCTGGCAGGACGATCCGGCGCTGGTTCAGGCGTTTCGCGATGTGCCTGAGATGGACTATTCGCGGGTTATCGCCTCTGCGGATCTGCTCAAGCTGATCGTCGAGAATTGCCTGAAAAAACAGCTTAACTTCGTGGTTATCAAGGATAACCCGCCGCAGAACGACCCGGCGCAGAGCAGCCGGGCGGCCTCGCCGCACGATGGCAAAATGAAGAAGGCGCTGCGCTATATCGACGCGCATCTCTCTGATGAACTGCGTCTGGAGGAGGTGGCGGCGCACGTCTATCTCAGCCCGTACTACTTCAGCAAATTGTTTAAAAAATATCAGGGGATCGGCTTTAACGCCTGGGTCAATCAGCAGCGGATGGCGAGCGCAAAAGAGCTGCTTTGCCACAGCGACTGGAGCATTGCCAGCATTGCGCGGAATTTAGGTTTTTCGCAAACCAGCTATTTTTGTAAAGTGTTTCGCCAGACCTATCAGGTAACGCCGCAGGCGTTTCGTCAGCAAATTAATGCCGGATCACAAACTGAGTCATTTTAAATGACAATATTTTGCTATTGCCGATTTTTGATATCCCGGAGTATCTTCATCATTATAAAATGAAAAAAACGACAGTAGAGCAATAAATTGTCATAGCGCAACAAAATAATGATATTCGAGGGATAAACTACACCAGTTTTTATTTTTGTGATGGGATAGAGTGTCCGTTAATACGAGACCGATGATTATTCAAAACCGCTTCACTCCGCAGGCGTCATTCTGGCGGGGGATAAGGCGGTAAAAGTAAGCTTGAAACATTAACCGCCGATGCAGGGCGCATCGGCGAATAAAACCGACAGGTTCGACACCAGTTTGGTGTCAGGGAAGGGGGTGTCAATCCCCCGCAGCCCCCGCTGCTGTGATGCTGACGACCCCGTAAAAACCACTGATCGTAAGATTGGGAAGGGCGGGCGAGAACGAAGCTAAGCCAGAAGACCTGCCTGCCGGTAACAGACCAACAACTTCGGTGGGAAGTGGGTGGCTTAGCGGTGCGTGGTCGCAGGACCAGGCATGCGCGCAGCTATACTCTGACCACCTGAACAGGACAGGGTATGGCAACCAGGCGTGCGTTCATTCTTGCGGGTACCGGTAGCGGTTGTGGCAAAACCACCGTGACGCTCGGCCTGCTCAGCTTGCTCCAACAGCGCGGTTTGCGGGTGCAACCCTGTAAAGTGGGGCCAGACTATTTAGACACCGCCTGGCACACCGCCATCAGCGGCGTCGCCTCCCGCAATCTCGACAGCTTTATGCTTCCCGCCCCGATACTCAACGCGCTGTTTGCCGACCAGCTGCAGCAGGCCGATATCGCAGTCATTGAAGGGGTGATGGGCCTCTATGACGGCTACGGCACCGACCCCAACTACTGCAGCAGCGCGGCGATGGCCAAACAGCTTGGCTGCCCGGTGATTTTGCTGGTGGATGGCAAAGCGGTCTCGACCTCCATCGCCGCCACGGTGATGGGCTTTCAACATTTTGATCCGGCCCTCAATATCGCCGGCGTGATCGTTAATCGCGTCAACAGCGACACCCACTTCCAGCTGCTGAAAAGCGCCATTGAGCGCTACTGCCAGGCGCCGGTGCTCGGTTATGTGCCGCGCGTGGAAGGCGTGGCGCTGCCCGAGCGGCATCTGGGGCTGGTGACCGCCCGCGAGTCGGTGGTTAATCAACAGGCATGGCGGGATTTTGCCAGCCTGCTGGGGCGCACCCTCGACATCGACCGGCTGCTGTCCCTCAGCGAACTGGCGAACCTGCCGGCCGGCGAGTGGGGGGAGCAGCTTGCCGCCGACGCCGGCGAAGGGCTGACGCTGGCCCTCGCCGACGACGAGGCCTTCAATTTTTATTATCCCGATAACCTGGCGCTGCTGGTCCGCTGCGGCGTGAAGATCGTGCGCTTTAGCCCGCTGCGCGATCGCCAGCTGCCGACCTGCCAGATGATCTGGCTTGGCGGCGGCTACCCGGAGCTGCACGCGGCCGGCCTGTCAGCCAACCAGGAGATGCTGGCGCAGCTCCGCGCGGCGCACCGGCGCGGGGTGGCGATCTACGCCGAGTGCGGCGGCCTGATGTATCTGGGCTCCGCCCTGGAGGTCACCGGCGGCGAGCGCTATGCGATGGCGGATATCATTCCCGGCTACAGCCGGATGGGGACGCGTCTGACCCGGTTCGGCTACTGCGAAGCGCAGGCGCAGCAGCAGACGCTGCTGGCCGCCCCCGGCGAGTGGCTGCGCGGCCATGAATTTCATTACTCCGATTTTACTCCCGCCACCGCCGCCGTGCTGGCCTGCCGTAAACAGCGGGACGGCAAGACGCTTCAGCAGTGGCAGGGAGGATGGCAGTCCGGCAGCGCCTTTGCCAGCTATCTCCATGTCCATTTTGCCCAGCGACCCACCATGCTCAACCACTGGCTGCAGGCGGCAAGGAGGACGCTATGACTCTTCTCGCCTGGTGTGTGGCCTGGATACTCGATGTCGTCATTGGCGATCCGCCGCACTGGCCGCATCCGGTGCGCTGGATAGGTCGTCTGATCAACATCAGCCAGTGCGTGGTGCGGCGGGTCTGCCATAGCGAGCGGGCGCTGCGCATTGGCGGCGGGGTGATGTGGCTGGTGGTGACCGGCCTGACGTGGGCTGTGGCCTGGGGCGTACTGGCGCTGGCGCGCGGGATCCACCCCTGGCTGGGATGGCTGGTGGAGGTATGGATGATCTTCACCGTGCTGGCGGGGCGCTGTCTGGCGCAGTCGGCGCGGGACGTCGAGCGACCGCTGCGCGCGGGGGATCTGGCGGAAAGCCGTAGCAAGCTGTCGTGGATTGTCGGGCGCGACACCACACAGCTCCAGCCGCAGCAGATTAACCGCGCGGTGGTGGAAACCGTGGCGGAAAACACCGTCGACGGCATTATCGCGCCGCTCTTCTTCCTGCTGCTCGGCGGCGCGCCGCTGGCCATGGCCTATAAGGCGGTCAACACCCTCGATTCCATGGTCGGCTATAAGCACGAAAAATACCGGGCGATCGGCATGGTCAGCGCCCGTCTTGACGATGTGGCCAACTTCCTTCCCGCCCGGCTGAGCTGGCTGCTGCTTAGCCTCGCCGCCGTGGTATGTCGGGAAGATGGCGCCCGGGCGCTGCGGACGGGCTGGCGCGATCGCTATCAGCACAGCAGTCCTAACTGCGCCTGGCCGGAAGCGACCGTCGCCGGCGCGCTGGGGATCCGCCTTGGCGGCCCGAACGACTACTTCGGCCAGCGCGTTGAAAAACCCTGGATAGGCGACGCCGTCCGCGACATTGCGGTGGACGATATTTCCCGAACCATTCGATTGATGTGGGTGGCGTCAACCCTGGCGCTGGCGCTGTTTATCGGCCTGCGCTACTGGCTGGTCGGCGCGGCCTGAGGAGAACCTGATGCAGTACATACAACAACCGCAGGCGATTGAGGCGAAAAGCTTCGACATTATCAGCGAGATCATCGCCGAAACGCGACCGGACTACCGTTTCGCCAGCCCGCTGCACGAGGCGATTATCAAGCGGGTGATCCACACCACCGCTGACTTCGAGTGGCTGGATATTCTGTGGTTTTCTCCGGATGCCCTGATCGCTCTGAGCGAGGCGCTGAGCCGGCCCTGCACCCTGTATACCGATACCACCATGGCGCTGTCCGGGATCAACAAAACCCTGTTAGCCCGCTTTGGCGGCGAATGCCGCTGCTATATCAGCGACCCGCGGGTGGTGCGCGAGGCGCAAAGCCGGGGGATGACCCGCTCGATGGCGGCGGTGGATATTGCGGTGCAGGAGCCCGGGGAGAAAGTGTTTGTCTTTGGCAATGCGCCAACTGCGTTGTTTCGCCTGCTGGAACACCGCGAAACGGCTATCGGCGGCGTGGTGGGGGTGCCGGTCGGGTTCGTCGGCGCCGCGGAGTCGAAAGCGGCGCTCAGCGAGAGCGGCCTGCCGGCTATCGCTGCGCTCGGCCGCAAAGGGGGAAGCAACGTGGCGGCAGCAATTGTGAACGCCCTGCTGTACCACCTGCGGGAGGCGCAATGAGCGATCAGGCCTTTGACGACCCGGTGTGGCATCACGGCAAAGCCCTGCGCAAGGGCTACACCACCGGCTCGTGCGCCACGGCGGCGGCAAAGGTGGCGGCGCTGATGGTGATGCGCCAGCACCTCATTCATCAGGTCTCCATTGTCACCCCTTCCGGCGTGACCCTGTGCCTTAACGTCGAGTCGCCGCACGTCGAAGGGCAGCAGGCGATCGCCGCCATCCGTAAAGACGGCGGCGACGACGTTGACGCCACCCACGGGATGCTGATTTTCGCCCGCGTGACGCTCGACGACTCCGGCGAGATAACCCTGCGCGGCGGCGAAGGTATCGGCACAGTCACCCGCAAAGGGATCGGCCTGCCCATCGGCAGCCCGGCGATTAACCGCACCCCGCGGCACACCATCGAGTCGGCGGTGCGCGAGGCGATTGGCCCGTCGCGCGGGGCGACGGTAGAGATTTTCGCCCCGGAGGGCGAGGTGCGGGCGCAAAAAACCTATAACGCGCGGCTGGGGATCCTCGGCGGGATTTCGATTATCGGCACCACCGGGATCGTCACCCCGATGTCGGAAGAGAGCTGGAAGCGCTCGCTCTCCCTCGAGCTGGAGATCAAACGCGCCGCCGGACTGGAGCGCGTGGTGCTGGTGCCGGGGAACCACGGCGAGCGCTTCGTCCGTGAGCAGATGGGCATCGACTCGCAGGTGGTGGTCACCATGAGCAACTTCGTCGGCTACATGATTGAAGAGGCCGTGCGCCTCGGGTTCCGTCAGATTGTGCTGATTGGCCATCCCGGCAAGTTGATTAAAGTCGCCGCCGGGATCTTCCATACCCACAGCCATATCGCCGATGCGCGCATGGAAACGCTGGTCGCGCATCTGGCGCTGCAGGGGGCACCGCTGGCGCTGCTGCAGCTGGTGAGCGAATGCGATACCACCGAAGCGGCGATGGAGCACATCGACGCGTACGGTTTTCAGCCTATCTATAACCATCTTGCTGAACGCATCTGTCTGCGGGTGATGCAGATGCTGCGCTTTACCAAAGCGCCGCCCGTCTGCGACGCCATCATGTTCTCCTTTGATAACAAGGTCCTCGGCAGCAATCGGCCGATCGCCGAGATTGCGCGGGAGATGTCATGTTAACGGTGGTCGGCATGGGGCCGTCAGGCCTGCATCTGATGACGCCGGCGGCGCAAGATGCGGTCGCCAGCGCGGATGCGCTGGTAGGCGGTAAGCGGCATTTAGAGCAGTTCCCCGGATTTCGCGGCGAACGGTTTGCGCTGGGCGCCAATATTGCCGAACTGCTGGTCTGGCTCGGCGAACGCGCAGCGCAGAAGGTGGTGGTGCTGGCCTCAGGCGACCCGCTCTTTTACGGCATCGGCACGCGGCTGATCGCCCACTTTGGCATCGAGCGCGTGCGCATTATCCCCGGCATCAGCGCGGTGCAGTATCTCTGCGCGAAGGCCGGTATCGATATGAACGATATCTGGCTGACCAGCAGCCACGGACGGGACGTCTGTTTTGATGAGCTGGCGCGCCAGCGCAAGGTGGCGATGGTGACCGACGGGCGCTGCGGGCCGCGGGAAATCGCCGCCCAGCTGGCGGCGCGGGGTAAAGGGTATCGCTGGATGGTGATTGGCGAAAATCTGGCGATGGATAACGAGCGGATCCACTGGCTACCGGTCAGTGAGGTCGACGGTGAATATGAGATGAACGCGGTGGTGATCCTCGATGAAAGATGAGCTTTTTCTGCGCGGCGAGAAGGTGCCGATGACCAAAGAGGCGGTTCGCGCGCTGGCGCTGGCCAAACTTGAGCTACACCGGGCAAGCCACCTGATTGATATCGGCGCCGGTACCGGCAGCGTGTCGATTGAGGCGGCGCTGCAGTATCCCTCTTTGCAGGTAACCGCCATCGAACGCAACCCCGCGGCTCTCCGGCTGCTGGACGAAAACCGCCAGCATTTCGCCTGCGGCAATATTGAGATCCTGCCCGGCGAAGCGCCGATGGTGATGACCGAACGCGCCGACGCCATTTTTATGGGCGGCAGCGGCGGCCGCCTCGACGAGCTCATTGACTGGTCGTGGCAGCAGCTCTATCCCGGTGGCCGTCTGGTGATGACTTTTATCCTGCAGGAGAACCTGAATGCGGCTCTCGACTATCTGCAGCAGCGGGGGATTACACAGATTGATTGCCTGCAGCTGAACGTCTCATCGCTGACCACGCTGGGCAGCGGCCACTACTTCAAACCCCATAATCCCGTTTTTGTCATCGCCTGTCAGAAGGAAGGAAACCATGGCTGAGACTTTTGATCCCCATTGCGTGTGGTTCGTCGGCGCCGGTCCTGGCGATCGCGAACTGATTACTCTCAAAGGCTACCGTCTGCTGCAGCAGGCGCAGGTGGTGATCTACGCCGGGTCGCTGATCAACACCGAGCTGCTGGCCTACTGTCCGCCACAGGCGGAGTGTCACGACAGCGCCGCGCTGCATCTGGAGCAGATCCTCGATCTGATGGAAGCGGGCGTGAAGGCGGGAAAAACGGTGGTGCGCCTGCAGACGGGGGACGTCTCGCTGTACGGCTCGGTGCGCGAGCAGGGCGAAGAGCTGACCCGCCGCGGGATCCGCTGGCAGGTGGTGCCGGGCGTCAGCGCCTTCCTCGGGGCGGCGGCGGAGCTGGGGGTGGAATATACGGTGCCCGAGGTATCGCAAAGTCTGATTATTACCCGTCTGGAAGGGCGCACGCCGGTTCCTGCGCGCGAACAGCTGGAGGCCTTTGCCAGCCACCAGACCTCGATGGCGATTTACCTGTCAGTGCAGCGTATTCACCGGGTGGCGGAGCGGCTGGTGGAGGGCGGCTACCCGGCGACCACCCCGGTCGCGGTGATCTATAAGGCCACCTGGCCGGAAAGCCAGACCGTCCGCGGAACCCTTGCGGACATCGGCGATAAGGTACGCGACGCCGGGATCCGCAAAACGGCGCTGATCCTCGTCGGTCCCTTCCTCGGCGATGAGTATCACTACTCCAAACTGTACGCAGCGGATTTTAGCCATGAATACCGTAAAGCCTGAATCCATTGCCCTGTTTTGCCTGACGCCCGGCGGCGTGCGGCTGGCAAAAAGGCTGGCGGCCATGCTGCCGCTCACCTGCTACACCAGCGAGGCGCTGCAGGAGGAGGGGTTTATCCCCTTTAACGGCGGCTTTGCCAGCGCTGCCCGCGAGGCGTTCAGCAGCTTTTCGGCGCTGATTTTTATCGGCGCCACCGGGATTGCCGTGCGGGTGCTGGCGCCGCTGGTGAATGACAAGCTCAGCGACCCGGCGGTGGTGGTGATTGATGAGCGCGCCCGGCACGTCATCAGCCTGATCTCCGGCCATGCCGGGGGGGCCAATGCCCTGACCCGCTATCTCGCCGGGATGCTCGGCGCCGACCCGGTGATCACCACCGCAACCGACGTCAACGAGTTGGCCGCCCTCGACACACTGGCTGTTGAGCTGAACGCCCGGATGACCGATTTTCGCGCGACGGTGAAAACCGTTAATCAGATGCTGGTGAGCGGTAAGCGGGTGGGACTGTGGTGCGACGCTGAATTTACCGAGGCGCTAAGCCGCTGCGACCAGCGCGGCTTTATTCCGGTGAGGAACCTTACGCGCTTGCCGTCGCTCGACGCGCTGATCTGCATCACCCTGCGCCGGTCGCTGCCGCCGCTGCCGATACCTCACTGGAAGCTGGTGCCCCAGCGGGTGGTGGCGGGGATCGGCTGCCGGCGCGACACCCCCTGCGCGCTGCTCAGTACGCTGCTGGAGCGCCAGCTTGCTGCCCAGCGCCTTGACCCACTGGCGTTGAAAGCGATCGGCAGCGTGAGCCTGAAGGCAAACGAGCCGGGGCTCCGCCAGCTGGCTCATCGCTGCCGGGTGCCGTTCGAAACCTTCAGCGCCGAGGCGCTGCGCGAGCACGAGCACCGCTTTCCGGCCTCGTCTTTTGTCCGGGAGACGGTCGGCGTCGGCAGCGTCTCCGGCCCGGTGGCCTGGCTGCTGAGTCAGGGAAACCTGTCCGGCGAAACCCTGCGCGAGCAGGGCGTCACTATTACTTTGGGAGTTTCACACTGATGTTAAGCGTAATCGGAATTGGCCCTGGCTCGCAGGCGATGATGACCATGGAAGCCGTGGAGGCCCTGCAGGCGGCGGAGATTGTGGTGGGCTACAAGACCTACACCCACCTGGTAAAAGCCTTTACCGGTGACAAGCAGGTGATCAAAACCGGCATGTGCAAAGAGATTGAACGCTGCCAGGCGGCCATCGAGCTGGCGCAGGCCGGGCACAACGTTGCGCTGATCAGCAGCGGCGACGCCGGCATCTACGGCATGGCGGGGTTGGTGCTGGAGCTGGTTAATAAGCAGCAGCTGGACATTGAGGTCCGCCTGATCCCGGGGATGACGGCCAGTATCGCCGCCGCCTCGCTGCTCGGCGCGCCGCTGATGCATGATTTCTGCCATATCAGCCTCAGCGATCTGCTGACGCCGTGGTCGGTGATTGAAAAACGCATTGTCGCCGCCGGGGAAGCGGACTTCGTTATCTGTTTTTACAACCCCCGCAGCCGCGGCCGCGAAGGGCATCTGGCGCGCGCCTTTGCGCTGCTGGCGGCCAGCAAAAGCGCGGATACGCCGGTTGGCGTGGTCAAATCCGCCGGGCGTAAAAAGCAGGAGAAATGGCTGACCACCCTCGGGGAGATGGATTTCGCCCCGGTGGATATGACCAGCCTGGTGATCGTCGGCAACAAAGCGACATACATCGATAACGGTCTGATGATTACCCCGCGAGGCTACGCGCTGTGAACCACGGCGACGTGCTGGTTATCGGAGGCACCAGCGATGCGCGGGCGATCTGCCAGCAGCTGGACGCCGCCGGCGTGCGCTACACCCTGTCGGTGGCGACGCTCACCGGTCAGCAGCTGGCGGGGGATATTCGCGGCCAGGTGCGCTGCGGGCGCATGGAGTGGCAGCAGATGGCGGAGTGGCTGAAGGCGCAACGCACCCGCTGGGTAATCGACGCCTCTCACCCCTACGCCGAGGTGGTCAGCGAGAATATTGTACGCGCCTGCGCCAGCGTCGGAGTCTTGCTCAGCCGCTATCAAAGGCCGGAGCAGCTGAGCGATCTGCGCCATCCGCTTCTTCACGTCGTCGGCGATCTGAACGAGGCCTGCGCGGTAGCCCATCGCCTCGGCGAGCGGATCCTGCTGACCACCGGCAGCAAAGATCTGGCGGCCTGGCGGGCGGGGCTGGCGGATAAAACGCTGCTTGCCCGGGTGCTGCCGGTGCCGGAGGTAGTTCAGCACTGCAGCGAACTGGGATTTGGCGTGGGGGAGATCTTTGCCCTCTGCGGGCCGTTCAGCGCTGAATTTAACGCCGCCTTTTATCGCCAGTGCCGGGCCGACGTCGTGGTGACGAAAGCCTCTGGGGCGGAAGGGGGCTATCAGGAAAAAGTACAACCCTGTCTCGATGCGGGGATCCCCTGCATCGTCATTACCCGTCCGGCGCCGCTGGTGACGGGCGATGAATTACTGCAAAGCCAGGCCGATTTCGCTGCGCGGCTGACGCGCTGGCTGTCGGCGACTTGAGGAACAGGATATGAAAAAAGCACTTCTGGTGGTGAGCTTTGGCACCAGCTATCACGACACCCGCGAGAAGAACATCGCTGCCTGCGAGCGCGATCTGGCCGCCAGCTGCCCGGACCGCACGCTGTTTCGCGCCTTCACCTCGGGGATGATTATTCGCAAACTGCAGCAGCGCGATGGCATCCATATCGATACCCCGCTGCAGGCCCTGCAAAAGCTGGCCGAGCAGGGGTACCAGGATGTGGCGATCCAGTCCCTGCACATTATCAACGGCGACGAGTACGAGAAGATCGTTCGCGAAGTGCAGAGCATGCGCCCGCGCTTTCAGCGTCTGACGCTGGGCGCGCCGCTGTTGAGCGGTCATGGCGATTACGTGCAGCTAATGCAGGCCCTGCGCCAGCAGATGCCGCCGCTGGCGGCGACGGAGCGAGTGGTATTTATGGGGCATGGCGCCAGCCACCACGCCTTCGCGGCCTACGCCTGTCTGGATCATATGATGGCTGTGCAGGGTTTTCCGGCGCGGGTGGGGGCGGTGGAAAGCTATCCCGAAGTGGACATCGTGATTAACGAACTCGCTCGCCAGGGCGTGACCGGCGTGCACCTGATGCCGCTGATGCTGGTGGCCGGCGATCACGCCATTAACGATATGGCCTCGGACGAAGAGGACTCCTGGAAAACGCTGTTCAATGCCGCCGGTATCACGGCCACGCCGTGGCTGAGCGGGTTAGGGGAAAATCCGGCTGTGCGGGCGATGTTCGTCGCCCATCTGCAGCAGGCGCTGAATAACGCGATGGAGAAAGCAGCATGAGCGGCAAACTGTACGCCCTGAGCACCGGGCCGGGGGCGGCCGATCTGATCACTGTGCGTGCGGCGCGGATCCTCGGCCAGCTGGATGTGCTGTATGCGCCAGCCGGTCGCAAAGGCGGCGACAGCCTGGCCCTCTCCATCGTGCGCGA
This sequence comes from Klebsiella sp. GB_Kp047, assembly GCF_040065235.1. NCBI lineage: Bacteria > Pseudomonadati > Pseudomonadota > Gammaproteobacteria > Enterobacterales > Enterobacteriaceae > Klebsiella > Klebsiella sp. GB_Kp047. The sequence goes on from NZ_JBEAJG010000028.1 coordinate 472,822, forward strand.
GTACCTTGGCGCACACACGGAGGTCCGCTGCTGCCATTTTCCGATGAGCGCCGACAGCGCGGAAAAAGAGGCGGTGTGGAACGATGTCGCCGCGGCGCTGGCCCAGGAAGTGGCGGCGGGCAGGCAGGTCGGATTTATCACCCTCGGCGATGCCATGCTGTTCAGCACCTGGGTCTTTCTGCTGCAGCGGATTGGCTGCCCGGACTGGCTGGAGATTGTCCCTGGCGTTACCTCCTTCGCCGCCATTGCTGCGCGGGCGAAAACCCCGCTGGCCATGGAGCAGCAGTCGCTGGCGGTGATCTCCTGCACCGCACCGGAAGCGGACATTGCCGCGGCGCTGCGCCAGCATGACAGTTTGGTTCTGATGAAAGTCTACGGCCGCTTCGCCCGCATTAAGGCGCTGCTGGCGCAGGCGGGGCTGCTGGATGCGGCGCTGATGATGTCAGAGGCCACCCTGCCGGGTGAGCAGTGCTGGCGCAGCCTGCGCGAGGTCAGCGATGACCAGCCGCTGCCCTATTTCTCGACCATCCTGGTTAACAAACAGTGGGAGGAGGCGTAATGAATCAGGTGCAATCGCTGAAGCAGCTTTCGTATGGGGGGCTGGCGGCTGCTGTTCTGCTGATCATCGTCCCACAGGAGGCGTTCGCCATGCATATCATGGAGGGCTTTTTGCCGCCGATGTGGGCGCTGGCGTGGTGGCTGCTGTTTTTACCCTGCCTGTGGTACGGCCTGGTGCGCCTGCGGCGTATCGTCCAGGAAGAGAGCAATCAGAAGGTGCTGCTGGCTCTCTGCGGGGCGTTTATTTTTGTTCTTTCGGCGCTGAAGATCCCATCGGTGACCGGCAGCTGCTCGCATCCCACCGGCGTTGGTCTGGCGGTGATCCTCTTCGGGCCGGGCGTAGTGGCGGTGCTGGGGGCGATCGTTCTACTGTTCCAGGCGCTGCTGCTGGCGCATGGCGGCCTGACCACCCTTGGCGCCAACGGGATGTCGATGGCGGTGATCGGTCCGATGGTCGGCTATCTGGTGTGGAAGCTGGCCTGTCGGGCGGGGATCCGTCGCGATGTCGGGGTCTTTCTCTGCGCCATGCTGGCGGATCTGATGACCTACTTTGTCACCTCCGTCCAGCTCGGGGTGGCCTTTCCCGATCCGGCAACCGGAGCAGGTGGATCGATCGCCAAGTTTATGGGCATCTTCTGCCTGACGCAGATCCCGATCGCCATCGCGGAAGGGTTGCTCACCGTGATGATCTACGATCAGCTAACCAAACGGCGACTGATCGCCGCGGAGGGACATTAATATGAAAAAGACCCTGATCCTGTTGGCGATGGTGGTCGCCCTGATGATCCTGCCATTTTTTATTAACCACGGCGGCGAGTTTGGCGGCTCGGACGGCGAAGCGGAGAGCCAGATCCAGGCGGTGGCGCCGGATTATCAACCCTGGTTCCAGCCGCTATATGAACCGGCGAGCGGCGAGATTGAGAGCCTGCTGTTTACCCTGCAGGGCTCGCTGGGCGCGGCGGTGATTTTTTACATTCTCGGATATGCGAGGGGCAGACAGCGCCGTGATGACCGGGTTTGACCGACTCAGCTACCAGAGCCGCTGGCTGCAGGTGGCGCCAGAGCGGAAGTTTCTGCTCTGGCTGCTGCTGATGGCGCTGGCCTTTACGCTTCCGGCATGGGGCCAGGCGCTGACGCTGGCGCTAACCGCCGCGCTGACCTGCTGGCTGCTACGGGTCTCATTCAAGCGCTGGTGCCGCTGGATGGCGCTGCCCTTTGGCTTTTTGCTGGTCGGCGTGCTGACCATTCTGTTCAGCGTCAGCCGCGACCCGCAGATGCTGTTAGCGAGCTTTCGGCTGGGCGCTTTCTCGATAGGGATTTCCGCCCAGGGGCTGGCCGTGGCCGGGGAGACTTTCTGGCGCAGCCTGGCGGCGATGGCGGCGACGCTCTGGCTGGTGCTCAATCTGCCTTTCCCGCAGTTGATTATTTTACTCAAGCGCGGTCGTGTACCGCGGCTGCTGACGGAGCAGATCCTGCTGACCTGGCGCTTCATTTTTATTCTGTTGGACGAGGCGATGGCGATTCACCGCGCGCAAACCCTGCGTTTTGGCTATGGTAGCGTGCCGCAGGGCTATCGCTCGCTGGCGATGCTGGTGGGACTGCTGTTCACCCGCGTCCTCCTGCGCTATCAACAGATGAGCACGGCGCTGGATATCAAATTGTACCAGGGTGATTTTCACCTCTAAGGATAAGTATGCTTGCCACAACCGATCTCTGGTTTCGCTATCAGGATGAGCCGGTGCTTAAAGGGCTGACGCTGGATTTTTCCCGCCATGCGGTGACCGGCCTGGTGGGGGCCAACGGCTGCGGAAAGTCGACGCTGTTTATGAACCTGAGCGGCCTGCTGCGCCCGCAGCAGGGGGCGGTGCTGTGGCAGGGAGAGGCGCTGGATTACAGCAAGCGCGGTCTGCTGGCGCTGCGCCAGCAGGTGGCGACGGTGTTTCAGGATCCGGACCAGCAAATCTTCTATACCGATATCGACAGCGATATCGCTTTTAGTCTGCGTAACCTCGGGGTGGCGGAAGAGGAGATCGCCCGCCGGGTGGATGAGGCGCTGACCCTCGTCGATGCCCAGGGGTTTCGCCAGCAGCCGATCCAGTGCCTCAGTCATGGGCAGAAAAAACGGGTGGCGATCGCCGGGGCGCTGGTGCTGCAGGCGCGCTACCTGCTGCTTGACGAGCCCACCGCGGGCCTCGATCCCCGCGGGCGCGCGCAGATGATCGCCATCATCCGGCGCATTGTCGGGCAGGGGCGGCGCGTAGTGATCTCCAGCCACGATATCGATCTGATCTATGAGGTGAGCGACGCCGTTTACGTTCTGCGGCACGGCGAAGTGCTGGCCGAAGGGGAGCCCGGCGAGGTGTTTGCCTGCGCGGAGACCATGGCCCGGGCGGGATTGACCCAGCCGTGGCTGGTGAAACTTCATAGCGAACTGGGGCTGCCGCTGTGTAAAACCGAAGCGGAGTTTTTTCAGCGGATGCGCAACGATGCGATAGGCGCGATTAAGGAGGCGTCATGACGCTGGCGATTATGTTACAGGGCACCGCTTCCGACGTCGGGAAAAGCGTGCTGGTGGCGGGACTGTGCCGCATTTTTTATCAGGATGGACTGCGCACCGCGCCGTTTAAATCACAGAATATGGCGCTGAACTCCGGCATTACGCCGGATGGCAAAGAGATGGGCCGGGCGCAGATTTTCCAGGCCGAAGCAGCCGGGATCGCCCCGGATGTCCGCATGAATCCGATTTTGCTCAAGCCCACCAGCGACCGTCAGGCGCAGGTGGTGCTGATGGGGGAGGTGGCGACCAGCATGGACGCGGTGAGCTATCACCAGTACAAGCCACGCCTGCGCGAGCAGATCCTCGCGGTCTACCAGAGCCTGGCCGGGGAGTATGAGGCGCTGGTGCTGGAAGGGGCCGGCAGCCCGGCGGAAATTAACCTGCGCGACCGCGATATCGTCAATATGGGCATGGCCGAAATGGCGCAGTGCCCGGTGATCCTGGTGGCCGACATCGACCGCGGCGGGGTATTTGCCGCGATTTACGGCACGCTGGCGCTGCTGCAGCCCGAGGAGCGAGCGCGGGTGAAAGGCGTGATTATCAATAAATTCCGCGGCGATGTGGCGCTCCTGCGCTCGGGGATCGAGCAGATCGAGGCGTTGACCGGCGTGCCGGTGCTGGGCGTTATGCCGTGGCTTGAAGTTGACCTTGAGGATGAGGACGGCGTCGCGCTGCAGGCCGGGAAATACCACCGCACCGACCGGCGCGATATCGACATCGCCGTCGTTCACCTGCCGCATATCGCCAATTTTACCGACTTTAACGCCCTGGCGGCGCAGCCTGACGTCCGGGTGCGCTATGTCCGCGACCCGCAGGCGCTGGCCGACGCCGACCTGGTCATTCTCCCGGGCAGTAAAAATACCCTCGGCGATCTGTGCTGGCTGCGTGAAAGCGGCATGGCGCACGCGGTCGAGCAGGCCCGGCTGCGCAAGGTGCCGCTGCTGGGGATCTGCGGCGGCTATCAGATGCTCGGCGAAACCATTATCGATGAGGTGGAGTCTGGCCTTGGCACCCAGCCCGGACTGGGGGTGCTGAAGACCGTGACCCACTTCGCCCAGCGCAAAACCACCACTCAGGTGCAGGCGACCCTGGAGGCTAACCTCCCGGACTGGTTAGCCGACGCGGCGGGGCTGCGGGTCAGTGGCTACGAAATTCATATGGGCGAGACGCGCCGTGAGGCAGGCTGCGCGCCGCTGCTGCAGCTGCATAAAGCGGGACAGTCAGTGGCAGACGGCGCGGTCAGCGACGACGGCCTGGCGTTTGGCACCTATCTGCACGGCCTGTTCGACAACGATGCCTTTACCCGCGCGCTGCTCAACGGCCTGCGTCAGCGCAAAGGGCTGGCGCCGCTGGACAGCGCCCTTGAGTATGCCCGCTATAAAACCCGCCAGTTTGACCTGCTGGCCGATGCCATGCGCGAACATATCGCCATCGATCAAATTTACGCCATCATGCGCCAACATCAGGAGCCCCTATGCTGACTTTGGTTACCGGCGGCGCGCGCAGCGGCAAAAGCCGCCATGCCGAGGCGCTGATTGCCGATGCGCCGCAGGTTTTATATATCGCCACCTCGCAAATATTTGACGACGAGATGGCCGCAAGGATCCAGCATCATCGCGACGGCAGGCCCGCCCACTGGCGCACCGCCGAGCGCTGGCAGCAGCTTGATGAACTGATCACCCCGGATAGCGCCCCAGAGGAGGCGATTTTGCTGGAATGCATTACCACCATGGTCACCAACCTGCTGTTCGCGCTCGGCGGCGACAGCGACCCCGACGGCTGGGATTACGCCGCCATGGAGCGGGCTATTGATGACGAAATTGGCGTGCTGATTGCCGCCTGTCAGCGCTGCCCGGCGCACGTCGTGCTGGTGACCAACGAGGTGGGGATGGGCATTGTGCCGGAGAACCGCCTGGCGCGGCATTTTCGTGATATCGCCGGGCGGGTCAATCAGCGCCTGGCGGCCGCGGCGGATGCGGTCTGGCTGGTGGTCTCCGGCATCGGCGTCAAAATCAAATAACTCAATCGCTGGCCGACCGGGCCAGCCCTGGCAGGGATTCTGTATGCAAAGCGTAAACGAGGTACTGCGGGCGATCCCCGCGCCGGACGCCGACGCCATGGCGCGGGCACAGCAACACATCGACGGCTTACTCAAACCCCCCGGCAGCCTCGGGCGTCTGGAGGCGCTGGCGGTGCAGCTGGCGGGAATGCCCGGCCTGGGCGGCCAGCCGCAGGTGGCGAAAAAGGCCCTGCTGGTGATGTGCGCCGACCATGGGGTGTGGGACGAAGGGGTGGCGATTTCGCCGAAGGCGGTCACGGCCATCCAGGCCGCCAATATGACCCGCGGCACCACCGGCGTCTGCGTGCTCGCCGCCCAGGCCGGGGCGCAAGTGCACGTGATTGATGTCGGGATCGATAGCGAACCGCTGCCCGGCGTGGTGAATATGCGGGTGGCGCGGGGCTGCGGCAATATTGCCCGCGGCCCGGCCATGAGCCGCGAGCAGGGGCAGGAGCTGCTGCTGGAGGTGATGCGCTACACCCGCGCGCTGGCGCAGGAGGGCGTGACTCTGTTTGGCGTCGGCGAACTGGGGATGGCCAATACCACGCCGGCGGCGGCGATGGTCAGCGTCCTGACCGGCAGCGATGCGCAGGAGGTGGTCGGGATTGGCGCCAATTTGCCGCTGGCGAAGGTTGGCAACAAGGTGGAGGTCGTGCGGCGGGCTATCGCCCTTAATCAGCCCGACCCGAAGGATGGCCTCGACGTGCTGAGCAAAGTCGGTGGATTTGATCTGCTGGGGATGACCGGCGTCATGCTGGGGGCGGCGTCCTGCGGGCTGCCGGTGGTGCTGGATGGCTTTCTCTCTTACGCGGCGGCGCTGGCGGCGTGCCGGATAGCGCCGGCGGTAAAACCGTATCTGATCCCGTCCCACTATTCGGCGGAGAAGGGGGCGCGTATCGCGCTGGCGCACCTCGGACTCGAACCGTATCTCAATATGGGTATGCGGCTGGGGGAAGGCAGCGGCGCGGCGCTGGCGATGCCGATCGTCGAGGCGGCCTGTGCGATGTACCATCGCATGGGCATGCTGGCGGCCAGCAATATTGTGTTACCTAAGGGGTAAGCAGGAGATGGGGGCGGCAATGGCCGTTCCCGTTTTCGGCAGAGGTTTTGCCGGCGGCAGAAACAAAAAAACACCCTTGAGGGTGTTTATGATGTTGGTTGCGGGGGCCGGATTTGAACCGACGACCTTCGGGTTATGAGCCCGACGAG